>JAGSHF010000005.1 GCA_023954685.1 Flavobacteriaceae bacterium
GAAATAGCATTATTACCTCCGTTTTCAGGAGGGTAGATTATGGAAAGATATAACAGACATATAATTTTATCGGATATTGGTCAAGTTGGTCAAGACCGATTGTGCAACGCCAAAGTATTAGTCGTTGGGGCTGGTGGTTTAGGTTGTCCTGTATTGCAATATCTTGCGGCGGCTGGAATTGGGACTTTAGGAATTATTGATTTTGATAACGTCGATATATCCAACCTGCAAAGGCAAATCCTATTTGGGACATCTTCAATTGGAGAAAACAAAGCCATTGCTTCAAAACGGCGACTAGAAGATTTAAATCCTACAATTAATATTGTAGCTATATCTGAAAAATTGACCTCTAAAAATGCATTGGAATTATTCAATAAGTATGATATTATTGTAGATGGTACAGACAATTTTGCAACGCGCTATTTGGTAAATGATGCGGCCATACTTTCTCACAAACCATTTGTTTATGGCGCCATTTATAAGTTTGAAGGCCAGGTATCTGTTTTTAATTATAAGAATGGACCCAGTTACCGGTGCTTGTTTCCTAATCCGCCTCAAGAAGGATCTGTGGCTAATTGTTCTGAAGTTGGGGTACTAGGTGTGTTGCCTGGAGTAATTGGAACCATGATGGCAAATGAAGTGCTGAAAATGATCTTGGGTTTTGATGGCGTGCTATCTGGTAAGCTACTATGCTACAATTCAAGAACGACTGCAATAACAAATTTAAAAATAAATAAAAGTCAAAAGACTATTGAAAACATTCTAAATTCTAAAAATTTATTGAATTCTTATGAAAATACAATTTGCGAAGTTTCAATAAATGAGATTTCAGAAGAAGAACTTTTAGAGATGAACAACATTCAATTTGTTGATGTTCGAGAGCCATATGAACTGCCGAAACTAGATATATCAGATTGCATTGAAATCCCGTTGGGTAATCTTGAAAAGAACCTGAATGCATTGGATAAGAATAAAACCCAAATCGTCTTCTGTCAATCTGGAATCCGAAGTAAAAAAGCAATTGAGATTTTAATTAATAATAGCATCCATGATTGCCATAGTTTAAAAGGAGGGATCTCAAGTTTAATAAAAACAGAGCGTTTAATTTAAAAGATTTCCAATCGAGTTGGAAAATAATTATGAAAGATAAAAAAATAAAGAACGTCTTTAGAGAAGGCGCAATTTCATCAGAATTTATTGGCAATTCCATTGCCAAGCATCAAGCTAAAACTAGTATTGGTGCACATAATATTTTTCTAGGCCAAGTAAGAGGGGATGAGATTGAAGGGAAAGTTGTATCAGCTATTGAATACACAGCGTATGAAGATATGGCGAATGGGAAATTTCACGAAATTAGGGAGGCTACTTTCAGTAAATTTAACCTGACATGCATGCACATTTATCACAGTTTGGGGGAAGTGAAAACTGGAGAAATTTGTCTTTTTGTGTTTGTTTCTTCACCACGAAGAAAAGAAGTTTTTAAGGCTTTAGAATTTGTGGTTGAGGAGATAAAGGCCAAAGCACCTGTTTTTGG
Source organism: Flavobacteriaceae bacterium (assembly GCA_023954685.1). Lineage (GTDB taxonomy): Bacteria > Bacteroidota > Bacteroidia > Flavobacteriales > Flavobacteriaceae > JAGSHF01. The sequence continues at coordinate 1,535 of JAGSHF010000005.1, forward strand.
GAAAGAGATTTTTGAAGATAGATCACACCAATGGAAAGTTAATACATAAAATTGTTGAGCTGTATGTTGTAAAGTCGTTGAGGCACTTTAAAACAAACACTTTAGCAAATAAATAACAGACAATATGGTCGACATCACACATAAAGTAAATACGTTAAGAATTGCAACGGCGCAAGCTATCATAAGAGTCAGTAAACCAGAAACGATTGTTGCTATTGAAAACGATACGGTGGCAAAAGGCAACGTTTTCGCTATGAGTAAAGCTGCGGGTTTGCTTGGGGTGAAAAAAACGCCTGACATTTTACCGGATTGTCATCCGTTACCCATAGAGTATACTGGAATTGACTATGAGATCAATGGATTGGAAATCACAGTGACTTGCACTATCAAAACCATATACAAAACTGGTGTTGAGGTAGAAGCTATGCACGGCGCGTCGGTTGTTGCGTTGAACATGTATGATATGTTGAAACCTATGGATAAGGGCGTTGAGATACATCATATTAAATTGGTGAAAAAGAAAGGTGGTAAATCCGACTTTAAAGACCGATTCCGAAAGAAATTATCTGCAGCAGTCATTGTGTGTTCTGATACCATTTCTGCCGGACAAAAAGAGGATAAAGCAGGGAAAGCCATTATTGAAAAGTTAGAAGCTTGTAATGTGTCTATTTCAGATTATATTGTGATTCCAGATGAAAAAGAAGTCATTCAAGAAAATGTGAAGTATTATGAAAATGAAAGTGTCGATCTTATCATTTTTACAGGAGGCACAGGTTTGTCAAGTCGCGATGTGACACCTGAAGCCTTGGAAGGTTTGATTGATAGGAAAATCCCTGGAATTGAAGAAGCAATTCGTAATTACGGACAACAAAGAACGCCTTATTCCATGTTATCACGAAGTGTTGCAGGAACGATAAATAACACCTTGGTTTTGGCATTGCCAGGTTCAACAAATGGTGCAAAAGAATCTATGGATGCTATTTTTCCGGCAGTGCTCCATGTATTCGGAATATTAAAAGGTGCAAGACATAATTAAGCTTAAGATCTAGCAGGTTTTCAAAATCTGTCAGTTTAATAACATAAAAAATATGATTAACAATAAAGACATATTACAAGATTCGTTTGGCAGACAACACACGTATTTACGTATTTCGCTTACTGAATTATGCAATTTACGATGTACCTATTGCATGCCAGCTGAAGGGATTCAATTATCCCCTAGAGACCATATTATGTCTTATGATGAGGTATACGAAATCGCTAAAACTTTTGTCGATCATGGCGTAACGAAAATTAGATTGACGGGTGGAGAGCCTCTGGTACGGAGAGATGCCGATGTAATTTTGAAGAAATTGGCAACGCTTCCTGTGGAATTGTCAATTACTTCCAATGCCGTAATTATAGATCGTTTTGTTGATACTTTGCAAGCGTGTAATATTAAAAATATCAATGTCAGTTTAGATTCTTTAGATGCTCAAAAGTTTAAGGAAATAACACGACGAAGTGATTTTGAAAAAGTTTATAATAATATCATGCTACTTATTGATGAAGGTTTTAAGGTGAAACTAAACGCTGTACTCATCAATGGCTTTAATGATAATGAAATTATCGATTTTATAGAATTAACTAAGGCGCTTCCAATTTCAGTGCGTTTTATTGAATTCATGCCTTTTGATGGAAACAAATGGGATAAAGCGAAGATGGTGTCCTACGCACAAGTGATGGAACATGTCAATGCTAGATTTCATGAAGATAAGATTGTCCGAATGCAGGATGCGCCAAATGATACTTCAAAAAATTATAAAATAGAAGGATATATGGGGTCGTTTGCTATTATTAGCTCTGTAACTAACCCGTTTTGCGATTCCTGTAATCGTATTAGATTAACAGCCAATGGGCGATTGAAAAATTGTTTGTTTTCGTCATCAGAATCTGATTTGCTAACGCCTTTACGAGAAGGGAAATCGATAGAACCAATGATACAAAAAGCAATTCAAGCCAAGTTTAAAATACGTGGCGGCATGGATACCATGGAAAAATTAGAACAACCCGATTTGCATAGTAACAATAGAAGTATGATTGCTATTGGTGGTTAGCATCATACAAACGTTCATACTCCTCTTTTGTGTCAATATCAGCAATAAATTTTACGGCATGGAGTGAATTTACATGATTCAGATGATTTGCTATAACTTTTTTTGCGCCTTTAAATTGATTTAAATGTGAGAGTTCCTCAAAATAGAATTTATCAAATAGGGCGGGCACACCCAATCTTTCTCCCGAAGCGTCATGGCCATAGTTTGATGCAATAATTTGGTGTTTATTAGATTCAAAAGTATCAACTATCAAATTTATATAGTTAGAATCAACTAAAGGCTGATCTCCAAGTAGGATTAATACACCATCAGCACTCATATTATTTTGAATGTACTGTACACCAAACCCAATAGAATTTCCTAGTCCCGAAACCCAATTTGAATTATAAAGTATTTGAATATCCTCGCGCTGAAGTTTGGGTTTAATAAGCTCATAATTAGCCCCCAAAACCACAAACGTTTTGGCGTGTTCTAATCGTATTGCATTATTAATAGCGTGATTTAGTAAAAACGTGTTTTCCCAAGGTAATAATTGCTTAGGCATTCCCATTCTGGAGGAGCTGCCTGCAGCAAGGATTAGAATTGCAATTTTTGGACTAACGCTCACATGTTTGATTTGTGATTTTTGAATGTATGCCCGCTTGCTTTTCTTTTAAAGACATTGGCGTTTGTTCTCGGACAACGGAAAGTATTTCAGCAACAATTGAAACTGCAATTTCTTGCGGTGTTTCGGCACCTATATTTAGACCGGCAGGACCATGTATGTTTTCTATAAAATCAAAATCTGCTTCAGGGCAATATTCTAAAAATTCTGATAGTAATTTCTCACGTCGCTTGGATGGGCCAAGCAAACCTAAATAAACAGGCTTGGTATCCTTGAGTTCTAATAAGAATTTTAAATCATTGGCATAATTATGTGTCATTAAAACAACCGCCGTTTCATTATCTATGGAATTCAACTCAAGATCATCAGGAGAGACCGAATAAAAAGCAGTCGCTCCAGGGAAATTTGCAATGGTTTTAGATTCTAACGGACCAGAAACTATAGTGACTTCCCACCCGTTAAAATGAGCCAATTTACAAAGTTGAACGGCGTCGTGTTCAGCGCCAAAAATCATGAGCTTAAAACAAGGTGGTAGGACTGCTGAGAAAACAGAAATCTCACTATTTGTTTTCGAAATTTTAGAAAGTTCAAAAGTTGTGTTATTAATATTTAATCGACTACCAATGCCCTCAAAGACGCCTTCTGATTTAGCATAACTCGCGTTAATTTGAAATGGAATCCGATTTTTGAGCCCTTCATTAAAAGCGGTTATGAAATTTTCTGAAGGTTCAAATAATTCAATCAAAATGTATAGAATGCCTTCACAACCCAAACGGTATCTGCCGTCGTAGGTCATCATTTTTGATTGCCCTGTTTCAAACACGGATTGAGCTTGATGTAAAATGTCTTTTTCAACACAGCCACCGCTCACAGCACCAATCATCACGTCATTTTCAAGAATAAGCATACGTACTCCGGGCTTTCTGTAGGAAGACCCATCTAAGGCCACAACGGTGGCTAAAACAGATTTTAAACCCTGTTTTTTGGCAACAAGTGATGCTTCAACAATATGTTTGAGTTCATGAGTCATAAGAACCTAAGCAGGTTATTAGCCAATAATTTTTTGTGGTTCGTAATGTTTCATATAAGGCATCTTTAATAGGCGCTGTCCTGTCGCTGCATAAATAGCATTGGCAATAGCGCCTCCAACTGGTGGTAAGGTGGGTTCTCCTAAACCTGTTGGCGCTAAATTATTCTTGACAAAATGCACGTCAACTTGAGGTGTTTGATGCATTCTAATCAGTTGATATGAGTTAAAATTGTTTGATTGAGGCATCCCATTTTCAAAAGTAAGTTCACCATACATGCTATGTCCAATACCATCAATCACACCACCTACAACTTGGTTGTTGGCTCCAAGCGGATTAACCACAATACCACAATCTACTGCACAGGTTACTTTTTTTACCACGGGATAACCGTTTTCCATTTCAATATCAGCTATTTCGGCAACATGTGTGTTGTGACAATAGTAAACCGCAAATCCTTGATACACGCCTTCTTTGGTGTTGCCCCAATTTGATTTATCTACAACCAAATCAATAACGCCCTGTAAACGTTCTGGACTGTATTGAATTTGCTCATCTGTAGTACCTTTTACCTTTTCAAGTAAATCTTTATGTAATTGAATACGATCTACTTGCATAGTTTCGGCCAATTCATCAAAAAAGCTTTGCTCGCAACTTGCTAGTACATTAGTGTAAGGTGCTCGCCAAGCTCCGGTGGTAATATTACTTTTGTAATTGGCAGTATCAACTTTGTAATTTTCTATGGCGCCTGCAGGAAAAAAGTTAGGGATTAAACCGTACATATTACTGTTAATGGCGGCTTCCTTTAAATGATAGCCTGTAAGTTTTCCATCTTTTATAGATGCGGCTATTCTATATTTTATTGCTGGTCTATAAATACCATCGGTCATATCATCTTCACGAGAAAACACAACTTTCACAGGTTTTTTAGCCAAATGAGAAACTTCAGCCGCTTCTAGTGCAAAATCACCATATAAACGCCGACCAAAACCACCACCCATACGTGTCATTTCTAACGAAACTTCGCTTTCATCTCTTCCCAACATTTTAGCAATCCTTGATGCTGTTCCGGCAGGTGTTTGAATTGGCCCTACGAGTTCTATTTTATTTGTAGAAACATGAGCAAAGAAATTCATGGGTTCCATACAGTTATGAGGCACAAAAGGTGTTTCATAAGTGCGTTCTAAAACAGTATCTGCTTCCGCAAAAGCTTTTTTTACGTCCCCATCTTCACGTCTGGTGTCAAAAGTATCACCGTTTAATATAGCCATTAGCTTTTCATCATGTAAGGCCGTACTCTCAGCTTGGCTGTCTTGATTCCATTCTGCTTTTAGAGCTTTTTTACCTTTCATAGCCGCCCAGGTGTTGTTCGCCAAAACAGCAACTTTATCACCAAACTTAATCACATCATTGACGCCATTAACGCCCCTTGTTGCCGTATCATCAAATGATACTAACTTCTGCCCAAAAGCCGGCGGCCTCAGTATTGACGCATATTGCATGCCTTCAACCTTATAGTCGAGACCAAAAAGTGGTTTCCCAGTAATTATTTCGTCAATATCTACATTGCTTTTACCTTGTCCAATAATCGTAAAATCTTTAGGGTCTTTTAAAGCGACTTCTTCAGGCACTTCCAACTGAGCAGCTTCTATGGCGACATCGCCATAGCCTAATATGTCGCCATTACTATTGGTAATAACACCATTTTTTGTTTTGCATTCAGAAGGTAATATACCCCATCTAGTGGCTGCAGCATTGACTAACATCTGCCTTGCCGTAGCTCCGGTTTGTCTTAAAGGCTCCCAACCATGTCTTAAAGATTGACTTCCTCCAGCTACTTGTCGTGAATAGTTTTTTGTATCTAATGCGCCTTGAACAACGTGAACGTCGTCCCAAGCCACATCTAATTCTTCTGCAATAAGCATAGGCATTGATGTTTTTACACCTTGTCCAATTTCGGGGTTTGGAGAAAAAATAGTCACCTTACCTTCATCAGAAATTTTTATGAATGCGTTGAAGTCGTTGTAATTTAAAAGACTTAAATCTATTGGTGGTTTTACATCTTCCTTACAGGCTGTAAATAAATTGAATCCTATAAGCATGCCACCACTTGCCAAAGTTGACGTTTGTAAAAATGCTCTTCTGCTGAAATTGATTTTATTTGAAGTTTTCATTTGGTATCGGTTTTAGCTTAATTCTTTAGCAGCGACTTCAACTGCTTTTTCTATACTATTATAAGATGCACATCTGCAAATATTACCTTGCATAGCAGAACGGATTTCAGTTCGACTTGGATTGGGGTTGTCATTTAAAAATGCGGAAGCCGTCATGATTTGCCCAGCTTGACAGTAACCACATTGTGGCACATCAATTTCTTTCCAAGCTTTTTGTACAGGGTGAGAACCATCTTCGGAAAGCCCTTCTATGGTTGTTATTTCCATACCTTGAAGATTAGAAACCGGAAGTGAACAACTCCGCTGAGCAGCTCCATCTATGTGCACTGTGCATGCACCGCATTGTGCAATACCACATCCAAATTTAGTACCTACCAGTTCTACATGATCTCTTAAAACCCAAAGTAAGGGTGTATCGGAATCAGCTTCAATAGTTTGAAGTTTTCCATTAATTTTTAAATTGTACGTTGGCATAATTAGTGTTTTATATAATAATTCAACTGATCTTCATCATCAAAATATTGATGCTCTTTAAAATTACTAAAAATTTAAACTCAATGGTGCATTTAACAAAGAATTATGACACCAAAGGGTCAAACTAATTCTCGCTTATATTTTCCTTTGCTCTTTCTAATCCGGACTGCAACCACTTTGTATTCAGGGCACATGGCTTCTGAATCGTGCACGTCTCCAGTAATGTTATTAATCATAATATCAGGAAAATGAAAGGTTGTACTTAAAACACCTGGTTTCACTTGATCAGTAATTCGAGCCTTAACATCAACTTTTCCGCGGGGTGATTCTAAACAAACAAAATCACCATCATTAATTAAATGACTTTTGGCATCATCTGGATGAATCATTAAATAGTCATCTTGAAGTATTTTTTCGTTGGCCGTTCTGCGCGTCATTGCACCACAATTGTAATGCTCTAATTCGCGATTGGTCGTTAAAATATAAGGGAAATCTTTTGCGTGTTCCTTCAATTCCATAGTTTCTTCCCAAGCATTGAACTCAAACTTGCCAAGACCACGTTTAAAATCTACAGTGTGTAATATCTGCGTATCGGTGCCATCTGGTGCAACTGGCCATTGCAAGCCATTTATTCCTAATCTGTCCCATTTAATACCAGCAAAGAAGGGTACAATTTGAGAGATTTCTTCTAGCATACCATCTGGTGTATAGTCTGGTTGTGGATACCCCATTCGGTTCATAATATCTACAATAATTTGCCCATCTGGTTTACAACCTTCGATGGGTTCTACCACTTGCCTAACGGCTTGAACACGACGCTCACCATTTGTAAAGGTTCCTGATTTCTCAAGAAATGAAGCGCCTGGTAAAATCACATCAGCATATTTTGCTGTTTCCGTCATAAATAGCTCCTGAACAATAACTAAATCTGTAGCTTCTAAGGCTTTAATTACTTTTTGAGTATTAGGATCTGTTTGAACCACATCCTCACCAATAATCCAAATGGATTTAAGTTTACCGTCTAAAGCAGCATCAAACATTTCAGGAATTTTCCACCCGATATTTTTAGGAACTTCGACACCGTAAAATTCATTATATTTTTTGTTAACATCATCTTTAGTGATGTCCAAATAGCCAGCACCTTGATGTGGTTGTACACCCATATCGGCGGAGCCTTGTACGTTGTTCTGACCTCGTAACGGATTCACACCTACACCGCGTCTTCCAATGTTTCCTGTCATTAATGCTAAATCGGCGATTTGCATTACCGTAAATGTACCTTGAGAATGCTCTGTAACACCTAATCCGTGAAATGACATGGCATTTGGTGCAGAAGCGTAGGCCAAAGCAGCTGCACGAACTTCTTCGCGGGTGACACCTGAAACTTGTTCGATTTGATCTAAGTCAATGGCAAATAATTCAGTTTTAAAATCTTCAAACCCTTCAGTTCTACTTTCAATAAAGGCGGTGTCTACTAGATTTTCTTTGATAATATAATACATCATCATATTTAAAACCGCAACGTTAGTTCCCGGTCTTAGAGCAATATGATGATCGGCATATCTTGCTATTTCTGTCCTTCTAGGATCGATGACGATGGTAATATTATCCGATTTCATTGCGAATTGTTTCAACTTTGCTCCTGTTACAGGGTGTGCATCTGTTGGGTTAGCTCCAATAACCATAATGCAATTGGTATCTTTTAAATCGTCAATAGAATTTGTTGCTGCTCCAGTACCATATGTACGTTGCATGCCTAAGGCTGTTGGCGAATGACATACCCGGGCACAGCCATCAATATTATTCGTATTTAAGACCGCTCGGTAGAATTTCTGCATTAAATAATTCTCCTCATTTGTACATCGAGAAGATGAAATTCCAGCCATGGAATCAGGGCCAAATTCAGTTTTAAATCCTGTTAATTTATTAGCAATAAATTCGTAAACTTCATCCCAACTTACTTTTTCAAATTCACCATTTCGTTTAATCATTGGTGAATCTAATCGTTCTGGATGATCATAAAACTTAAAGGCATAGCGCCCTTTAAGGCATGTATGTCCTTGATTTACTTCAGCATCATAAGGGGCTTGAATACTCAATATTTCCCCATTACTAGTTGAAACTTCTAGGTTACAGCCAACACCGCAATAGGTACATATGGTTCTGGTAGTATCTGTGGCTTGAATGGCTTTAGATTGAAAGACATCAGAAATTGCCGAGGTAGGGCAAGCTTGTGAGCAAGCACCGCAACTCACACAATCCGAATCCATGAATGATTCGTCAAAACCTTTTATTATTTTTGAATCAAAGCCACGCCCTGACATGCTTAACACAAATTCACCTTGAACTTCATCACAAGCCCGAACACATCGGTAGCAATTGATACATTTTGACAAATCTGAGGTCATATATGGATGACTCAAATCTTTCATTTGGTATAAATGGTTGTCACCTTCTGGGTATCTTACTTCTCTAATTCCTACTTGCGCTGCAACAGTTTGCAGCTCACAATTACCACTAACTTCACAGGTCAAGCAATCTAATGGATGGTCCGTTAAAACCAATTCTAATATGTTTTTCCGTAGCGCTTTAACGGATTCCGTACTTGTGTAAATATGTTGACCGGCACCTACTGGTGAATGACAAGAAGCCATAGTTTTTACTGGACCGTTTGCTTCTAAAGCAACTTCAACACTACACACACGGCAGGATCCAAAAGGATCAAGATTTGGTGCGTCACATAAGGTTGGCACCAATTGTTTGTCTTTATAACGGCGAATAAACGAAAGCATGGTTTCGCCTTCAACGATTTCAAATTCCTGATTGTCTATATAGGCTGTTTTCATAAACGGTTTCTTATTTCTGGTTCACAATTTCTAATTCGTGGTTCCTAATCTCTAATTATTGACTAGGAATGAAAAACTCCAAATTAGGAATAGTTTTCATCTGGTTCTTTAAACTTATTTCCTCTGTACTGTGCTTGTTGGAGGTATTTAATGAATCCCCCTATTTGCTTCCCAATTGTATCTGCTAATTCATATTTTTTTTCAAATTCTTCTTTTGAAATATAATTAAAATCTAAAGCTCGATAGAGTTGTGATTTAGTTTCTGATAACGATCCTTTCGATATTGTTAAAAAATGAATAAACTCTTTATTCCCATCTCTATCAAAACCTTCAGCTATATTATCCATTACGGAACTTGATGATCTTAGAATTTGATCCTTTAAAGTAAAATCTTTTGAAAAAGGAGGATTGGAAGTCGATTCGTGAATACTTTTAACAAGTTTCCTTGATTCTCTCCAAACTTCCAAATCTTCAAATCGTTTTACTGTTCCCATAATTAGAAATTAAAAATTAGAAATCAACTAAAATATTGTCTTAACTCTTCATCAAAATATTGTAATGCATTACGGACCGGTAATGGAATTCCACCACCATGAGCACAAAGAGAACCTTGTTCTAATGTCGTCAATAAATCGGTGAATAGTTTTTTGTCAATTTTATAATCTGTAGTTAATGCTTTTTGAGCAAGTTCCTGTCCGCGCTTAGTTCCTAATCTACAAGGGAAACATTTCCCGCAACTTTCATAAGATGCAAAATCGAAAAGGTGTTCAATAAAATTCATGATAGGATAATTTGAAGGCACCGAAACAACCGATGCATGTCCGAGTAAAAATCCTTCCTGTGAAAAGGATTCAAAATCAAGCGTTAAATCTTTAATTTTTGAAACGGGTACTAATCCTCCCAATGGACCTCCAATTTGAATCGCTTTTACTTCAGATTTAAATCCGCCTCCTAAATCATAAATAACTTCGGATAGCGGTGTTCCCATTTGTACTTCGTACATGCCTGGATTATTAAAAAAGCTATCTAAAGAAACCAATTTAGTACCAGAAGATCTTTCAGTTCCTATGGACTTCCAATGGGCCCCACCATGTTTCATGATGTGATGCATATTAGCAAGGGTTTCCACATTGTTTACAATAGTAGGTTTATTGAATAACCCTTTTTGCGCCGGAAATGGTGGGCGTACTCTAACTTCTGGGCGTTGGCCTTCAATTGAATTGATCAAAGCCGTTTCTTCTCCACAAATATAAGAACCTTGGGCTTGAATGATTTTAAATTCAAAATCGAATCCGCTATCATTGATGTTTTTTCCAGTGTATCCTTGAGCTTTTATGTCATCTATTGCTTTTTGAACAATGGTAACGGCTTCTGGATATTCTGCTCTTATATAAATAATACCATAACTTGCTCCTGTAACATAACCAGAGATTAGCATTCCAAATAATACGGAATGCGGTTGGTGTTCCAATAAATATCTGTCAGAATACGCTCCTGGATCACCTTCATCTGCATTGCAAATAATGAACTTTATATCACTTTTTTCTTTTCGGCAAAATTCTAATTTTAAGCCTTTTGGGAAACCTGCACCACCACGTCCTCTGACGTTTGAAGTTTTAATTTCTAATAAAACATCTAAAGAATCCTTTTTTAGTACTTCTAAAAAAGGATGGTAATAGTCTTTAATGGTACTAAAAGGTTTGGTTAAAATAGGGTCGCAATTGGCTTTTACTTGGTAATTATCTTTATTTAATTCTGTTTCAGAATTGAGAATATTATCTAACTTATCGATGGCGTCCCCTGAATAGTTTTTTCCATTGTAATGAAATGCAGCGTTTTCGTGACAACGTCCTAAACAGGTCATATGTCCAATTTCATCAGCATCAAATTTTGTTTGAAGCGATTCAATTACTTGTTCTTGTGTCCCAGCACAAACACAAGCAGTTCCGTTACATACGTAGGCCTTTTTACCTTTGTTTTCTGGCTTTAAAAAATCGTAAAAACTTGCTGTTCCAAAAGCATTTGCTTTTCCTACTAAAAATTCTTCGGCGAGTTTGGCCATTGCATCTTCACTAGGTGCACCATCAGGTTTTGCAAGCTTTCCCATTTTATCAAAAAAGCTTTCTTCAACACCTTTTCTTCCTAATAATTCACTTAAATTATTTGACATATATTTTTAACTTGCTTTAGTGTTTTGTGTATTATTTTTTGTGCGTTCAGGGTGCGAATAACAAGTTGCACGTTCGCCTCTGCAAAACGCAAACAATGTGATTCCTAGTTCTTTAGCATAATCTACAGCTAATGAAGATGGCGCTGATACCGCAGCCAAAAAAGGTATTCTTGCTTTGAAACATTTTATGATGATTTCATAAGAAATGCGTCCACTTACCGTCATGATTTTTCCGGCCTTGAATTGATTGTTATTGATAAGATCACCAATAACTTTATCTACTGCATTGTGACGTCCTATATCTTCCATAGCAGATAGTAATTCGCCATTAATTGTAAATGCAGCTGCGGCATGTGTGCCGCCAGATTTGTTAAAAGAATGTTGACGAATTTTCATTTTATCAAACAATTTATGAATGATATTAATATCTATTTTTTTATCATCATCAATAGTTTTTCCAATAAATGATAAATCGCTAAGTTCTGTCTTGCCGCAGATACCACATGACGATACCGATAATAAACTGCGGCTATTGGAGTACCCATCACCTAGTTTATCTTCTGGGATATTAAGATTAACAATGGTAACAATGCCATTGTCATTTTCCTTTTTTAAAATTAACTCCGGATTAAAATGGATGCTATTTATCAAATCTTCAGAATGTAGCAAGCCTCTAACCAAACTGGTGTCATCACCAGGGGTTCGCATTGAAACTGTAAAGGGCTTATCGTTGATGTTTATCTGCAAAGCTTCTTCAATAGTTAAAGCATCTAGAGTTTTAACTTCAGATAATTTGTCAAATTTTTTGCCTTCGTAGTTACGGGTTGCCATTTCTTATTATAAGTCGTTCACATTTCATTTAATCACTTGCTCAATTTACATAAAGTTGAGCGAATTTGCCATATTTATTTTGATATGGAATGTTAAAATGAAGGAATTACTCATCCAATAGTTGAAGCGTTACTAGATAGGCACAATGATCTGAAGCGATTTCATCACATATAGTTTCTTTTTTTAGCACTTTCCATCTATGTTTAGGGTAGAATAATACATAGTCGATTTTTTGTGTTGGATTTTCTGAAGAATAGGTGGGTTGTACACGGTTTATATCATATGATGCCGTCCAGAAGCTTTCCAAAATATTCATAGTATTGCTGTTGGGTTCGGCGTTTAGATCACCAGCTAAAATGGTTGGGTATTTGTTTTTTGAAAACACCTCATTAATTGCTTTTGCTTGCATCACTTTATTGGTGTCTAACTTTAAATGATCAAGATGTGTACCTATAAATGAAACGGTGTCTTTTGAAGGTAAAACAGTCGTGATTTCTAATGCCGCTCTAGGTTCGTCATCAGGGAGATGAGGTAAAGCAATATTTCTGGTTTGTAAAAAGGTATGTTTTGAAAGTACGCCTTCTCCATATTCACCACCGTCATAATGCATGGCTCTTGCATATATTGGAGCTAACTTTGTGCGCCACCCTAATTCGGTTACCAAATCATATTTTTTAGCGCGATTTGTTTTAAAATCAACTTCCTGCAGTGCTACAAAATCGGCATTTGCGTCATTAATGACTTTGGCAATAACATCCAGATCAAAATCACCTTTCATCGTTTTTCCATGAAGAATATTGAAAGATAGGATTTTTACAATTTTAGACGAATCTATTTGAGTTTGAGACCAGCAGTTTTGCCCATATAGAAAAGCACAGGTAATAAAAATAAAAATGAATTTATTCATCACCTAACTGTTTGAATTTGAACTTTTCATTTTCAGCAGGTTCATGTTCTTGTGTCATGATCTCTTTTATTTTATTAATAATATCAGGATGTTGTGAGGCTATATTATTTTGTTCTAGTGTATCAATCACAATATTATACAATTCAATATCTAGATTGCCCTCAAAAATATTTTTTCTGATGCCTTTCCATTTACCTAGTCTAACTGCTTGCTGGCCTTTATAACTTGGAAATTCCCAATATAAAAAATCATGAGATTGCTGCTCATTTCCAAGTAATTCGGCTTTGAAACTTTTTCCATCAATATTTTGAGGCGGTTCAATGCCTGCAATGTCACAAAGTGTTGGCATCATATCATAAAATGCTGAGATGTGATTACTCGTTGAACCCGCTTTAATTTTATTAGGCCAACTCGCAATCAATGGCACTCTAATGCCTCCTTCATAAGTATAACCTTTTGTTCTTCCATAGCCATTAGCAAAGGGTTTTGAGCTTTCAAAAAAATCAAAATCAACACCTCCAGTATATGTTGGGCCATTATCACTGGATAGAATAATAATAGTGTTATTATAAATGCCGAGCGCTTTTAATTTTTCAATAAGTTCGCCTAGTTGATGGTCTAAATACCCTATCATGGCGGCATAAGTCGCTCTGGGATATCTGTTTGGGAAATATCCCTTGTCTCCAATATAGGGGTCTTCGTCTCCTAATAATTCTCTGTATTTATCTACAAATTCTTTTGGGGCCTGCAATGGTAAATGCGGCAGTGGAGAGGCGTAGTACATGAAAAAAGAATTGTCTTTGTTTTTTGTCATGAATTCAAGTGCTTTTTCATGAATGCGTTCCGGGGCATAATCATTTTGATTATACTTTACATAACTTATCGCATCATACGGATCTGCGAGGGCGTCTAATCTTGTTCTGGGAGCAACCAATTCATTATCAAGTAGGTCCTTTTTAGTGTTTTCCCATAAATGAGGCGGGTATAAATTGTGTGCTTGGCGTTGGCAATTATAACCATAAAAATAGTCGAATCCTTGAAGGTTAGGAACCCCTTCACTTTGTGGAGCGCCTAAACCCCATTTTCCAAATAATCCAGTTTGATAACCAGCTTTTTGGAGTTGGTGACCAATGGTTACAGTATTATCAGGAATTGGCCTTTGTCCTTCAAACCGAGGGTCTTGTGATGCCAGTTCATAGTCCCAAACATCACCACGTTCTGCCCATTCATCATTGCCTCTAATATAGGCGTGTCCAGCATGCTTGCCGGTTAAGAACATATAACGTGCAGGAGCGCAAACTGGGGCGCCAGAATAATGTTGGGTAAACATCATGCCGCTTTTTGCTAACGCATCCATATTGGGTGTTTGTATTTTTTGTTGGCCATAAACACCAATTTCTCCATAGCCTAAATCATCGGCTAAAAAATAAATGATATTTGGTTGTTTATTATTCTCTTTTGAATTTTTACAGCTACAAATAAGCATTGCAATAAGAAAAATTGAACATAAATATTTCATAAAAATTATGGGTGGTTTGTGTCTCTCGAAGATACAAATTTGATTTCACAATTTGTTTTGCACAAAGTTATGTACAATTTGAAATTATTTTATTTTTGTAATTCTATGATTGATAATTTTGAAAATGAATACTTTGGAATAGGCATTCAAAACGGGAAAACTCCAGAAAATCTTGGCGTACTTTGGCGCTCTGCTCAAAATTTAGGAGCAAGTTTTATTTTTACAATTGGGAATAGGTATGCTAAACAAGCCTGTGATACTCATAATGCCGTAAAGGCCATGCCTTATTTTCATTATGAGAATTTTGATGAGTTTTATAAGCATTTACCAAAAGGAGCCCGATTGGTAGGTGTAGAATTAACCAATGGCGCCGCTGATTTAGAAACTTTTAAGCATCCAAGACGCTGTGTTTATTTGTTAGGTGCTGAAGATCATGGACTCTCTAAAAAAGCTATTGAAAAATCACATCACTTGGTCAAGTTTAAATCTGAATTGAGTTTAAATGTTTCTGTAGCGGGAAGCATTGTGATGTATGACCGTGGTTTAAAAAAACCTAGAATCTAATCTAGCTTTTTAACTTGTAGGCCTATGAATTAATCTTTCTTTTCATAAACAATCTCACCATCAAAAATTGTCATAACCACTTCTGTGTCGAGAATATCGGCCTCATCTACGGTCATTAAATCTTGATTATATATTGTAAAATCAGCAAGTTTACCTACGCTTATAGACCCTTTTATGTCCTCCTCAAATGCACCATATGCTGCATCTAAAGTGTATGACTTTAATGCTTGTGCTCTAGTCATTTTTTGCTCTGGTTCATAGCCTCCTTCAGGTGTGCCTTTTAATGTTTTTCTACTGACGCTGGCATAAAAACTAGCAATTGGATTTAATGGCTCCACGGGAACATCTGTTCCATTTATAATAGGAATTCCGCTTCGCAATAAAGCTTGCCACATATAAGCCCCTTCCTTAATACGTTTTTCTCCTAAACGGTCAATAGCCCAAGGTCTGTCGGATGACATATGAACTGCTTGCATGGCAGGTATTACTTGTAATTCTGCAAATCGAGGAATATCTTCAGGATGTATATGTTGAGCGTGTTCTATTCGGAATCTATGATCCGCACCTAACATAGATAATTCATTTAAAGCGGATTCATAGCGATCTAATATTTCTCTATTTGCGCGATCGCCTATCGCATGTGAACAAACCTGAAATCCGTTTTGAAGCCCATTACGAGCAGTTTTATCTACCATTTCCATTGGAAGCGTTTCAAGACCGAAATGATCTGGTCTATCTGTATAGGCTTCAAGAAGCCAAGCACCTCGATTTCCTAATGCACCATCGCAATTTAATTTTACAGATCGAATTGTAAATCTATGATTAGGATCTATATTTGGACCTTTTTCGTACCACTCATTAAGAAGTTGTTCATCATTACCGGTTAACATGGCATAGATTCGAATATTCATTTTGCCTTCAGCTTTCATACTATCGTACAGAGCTATTGTACCTCTTCCAATTCCAGCATCGTGGAAACCTGTAATACCATTTTTGTGACAGGCTTCAACCGCTAAATTAAAAGCTTGAGTGTCAGATTCTGGCGTGTTTTCAGGGATGTGCTTGCCAATTAATGATTGTGCACGTTCACTGAAAATTCCAGTTGGTCTGCCAAATTCATCTACAATAACTTCACCTCCTTCAATTTCATAGGTTTTAATACCCTCTGCAGATAATGATTGTAAACCAGCAATTTCCATCGCTTTGGCGTTTGCAAAACCAGCATGGCCACTAGCGTGACGTAAATACACTGGATTATCTGGAGAGACTTCACTTAGGCTATGATGCGTTTGAAAACCTTTTACAGTATATTCTGGCACACTGTCCCATTTACTTTGATGCCAACCTCGTCCAGTAATCCATTCACCTGGTTCAGCATCTTTAACACGTTCGGCTACTGCATTTATTATATCTTGATAACTTTTAGTGTCCATTAAATCTAGTTCAAGCTCATTATAACCCAATCCCATAAAATGACCATGTCCTTCAATTAAACCTGGAGTCATCGTTTTTCCTTTAAGGTCAATAAGTTCAGTTTGCTCGTTTTTGAAATTTTCAGCTTCCTCCAAATTTCCAGCAAAGAGTATTGTATTGTCCTTAATAGCTACTGCTTCAATAGTTTCTTGATTTGAATCTACGGTATATATAGTTCCGCCATAAATAATTAAGGTTGCGGATTCTTTAGTTTTATCAGAACAAGAACTAAGTAAAAGAAATGCAAATGCAATTGAAAAAAAATAAGAAAATTGTGATCTCATGTTGGTTTGTGTTAGAGCTTGTAAGTTACAATATTTAGAGTGATTTTTTAAATGTCTATTGCAAAAAGCGATAACAAACTAGGTCTCATTTGGAAGGTCACTCCGTTTTTCTTATTTGAAATCCGGTAATTTATTTATGCGAACATACGGATAGGTAGCTAATTTAATTAAACTATGATAACTGTTAAGCCCTGAAACTCCTGTAGATTGCAAGCTAACTAAATCAATTTGCCCTAATGGGTTAATGCTGTCATCTGGGATATCTAGTAAAATTACGGACCCAATTATAAGCACGCATCCATTTGGCAATGGCACACTCTGGAAATATTTCATGCCAATTTTGATAGGACTTAAGGACACAAAAGGCGCATGAAAATCATCAATAAAAGTTTTATCAATATTCATTTTGTCAAATTCGGAATCGTTTTTATCTAGTTTAGCCGATGTGTAATGCGCATTTTTTGTAAAATTATCTGTAATACTATTTATAGTGTAGTGGTTGGTGTCTAAAATATTGGCGTAAGTATCCCTAGGGTTTAACGATTGTGGACGCAATACAAAACCTAACTGTGCTGGATGTGAACCTAAATGCACTACTGATGAAAAAATAGCAACATTATCTTTACCATCCAGAGAACGAGTTCCTATTAAATTGGCTGGTTTAATACCAGTAATAGAATTGATAAGGTTGAGCCTATATTTTCGTTCTAAATTGTTAATATCATTATCATTTACTCTCATATCTCTACTAGCTTATATTATCCTTTTCATTCTTATCTCGCTTTAGCAATCTTACGATTAGCAGGATAAGATTAGGAATGTTTCTTTTGTCATCCAATCTCAGGCAACTTTGTTTTCTAAAGAATATTTATTGGTCGGATGCTGTTTGTGGATTGTTTTATCCTGGTCCACACGTTCTAATGAATAGCAAATGCTATCGCTTTGAAATTTTATTATTAGAAATTGAGCGTTGGCGAGAACATTTGAAGCGCGATATTTGGTCATTACGTTTTTTTAAATGCTTTTTGCTTACACCGCTATTAACACGTTTCCGCCATAATTTGAATGAACTTGGTTTGAGTTCTTTTCGCATGATTTTAATGACATCAGATTCTGCTAATTTAAATTGAAATAAAATAGCTTCAAAAGGGGTTCGGTCTTCCCACGCCATTTCTATTATTCTATCGAGTTCTCTTGCCGTCATAACGATAAAAAGGGAATGTTTTTGATTTTGATGTCGGCCGCTTTTAAATCAAACATAAGGTTATAAAGGCCAAAGAATGAACGATTCATGTAGATGAAATGTTTAGAACCTCTATTGCCATTCATTTTACGAAGCTGGGTGTTTTTGGAGTACTTTTCTCCTAAATCAGCAATTTTGCTAAAGAAATCTGGGTTTGAAAAATCAAAAACATCTTCATGTAAAGGCTGTGTAAATAGGCTTAGCATTTCATGAAACATTTCTGTAAAAAACGCAATTTCTTCCTGACTATCGTCTGATTTTAATATCTCTAATTCATACATTTTTTCAGTAAAAAGAGCTTTGTTGGAAATGTTTTCCTTATTGGCTAATTCAAAATAAGGAATGTAGAATTCATTAGGGATTGATTTCATACACCCAAAATCTAAAGCAATTAAATTGCCTTCTTTTGAAATTAAAAAATTTCCAGGATGTGGATCTGCATGAACTTTTTTCAAAATATGAATTTGGTACATGTAAAAGTCCCATAGCGCTTGACCAATTTTATTAGATAAATGTTGATCTTCGTTATTTACAGCGAACTCAGATAGGTGGTCACCTTTCATATAATCCATAGTTATGATCCGTTCCGACGACCATTTCTTATAATATTTAGGAAACTTTAGATTAGAAATATGAGAACAGGCTTTTGATATTTCTTGGCTTTGTTCAATTTCAAGTACATAATCTGTCTCCTCCACTAATTTATTTTCAACTTCTTTGAAATATTTATCAGAACCATCACCTTTTATGTTGAACATACTCATAGCAATAGGTTTTACCATGGCTAAATCTGATGAAATACTTTCTGCAACACCTGGATATTGAATTTTCACAGCTAACTTTTTACCATCCTTTTCTGCTAAGTGAACTTGGCCTATACTGGCGGCGTTGACCGAAGTGGCATCAAAAGAATCAAAAAGATCATTTGGATGTTTGCCAAAATATTTTTTAAAGGTTTTAATAACTAAAGGGGGTGATAGTGGTGGTACTGAAAATTGTGCCAGAGAAAATTTTTCAACATAAGCGCGAGGCATAATGCTTTTTTCCATACTCAACATTTGAGCAACCTTTAAGGCACTTCCTTTAAGTTGCTTTAAGCCATCGTATATGTCGGAAGCATTATTTTCATTGAGTCGTTCTTTAGCCTCAAGTTCTGTTTTGGTTATTTTATCACCGTAATATTTTAAGTAGTTGACACCAACTTTAGCGCCAGTTGACACCATTTTTGATGCGCGTTGCAGTTTTGAAGTTGGTATTTTGTCTATGGTCTTCATAGTTTGAATTTAGGACATTTTTATTTTTTCTTTGAAAATAAATTTTCCAAAGTCTATAAGGCTTTTTAATGGAGCGACATCAATAAGGTCAAACGTTGTGTTTACTGATTTTTCAATAAATACATCGGTTTTTTCAAAACCAGGTGATGCATCGTCCATCCAAAACTTAAGTGTCAGTAGCATTTGAATCCAAGCACTTTCTTGGAGTCCTTTTTCTTGAAATTTATCAAATGACTCTTGATTAGTTTGAATAAGTTCAATCTTTAAGTGTTGGATGTATTTCGTAAAGGATTTTTTTAAACCATTTAGTAGTTTTAAACTTTTGAGACCGTTTTTATGTTCTGATAAGGCATAAATCACGTAACTACGATTCGCAGTTAAATTTTCGAAAAACGTAAAATAAAAACTTAATAATTTGTGTCTGGCATCATATTCTAAATATTCTTCACTTTTACCAAGAACGGTTAGCGTGCTATTGAAAAACTCCATAAAAATATCTGGTTCAACAGCATTAAGCGTACCGTAATGCTTATAAAATAAAGACTCATCAAAATTATAAGTCTTTGAAAAAATGTATACTGATTGAGGCTTTTGGTTGTTTTCTAAAACATATTCCATGTAAAATGAAATAAGATCTTGTTTAGAAATAGTCTTTTTCTTTCCCATAATATTTTTGTTTAACTTTTTAAGTTAAAAGTTAGACAAAAATACATTTATAATTTCATTTAAACAAATTTTATGGTTTTTAATAGACCATTAATAGAAGTGCTGGTTAGGGTTAGTTGTGTTTATTCTTAACATAGCAAATGGGAGTAAATTCATTACTTCGGTAAGAAGGATTTTCAGAAGTAAGCGAAACTAGTAAAGGAGTAATCTGTTATTATCTAAATTAGACGGTTTTCTGTAATGATGAATGTTGGTTCGCCTTGGAATTTGTAAGTTATAATAATTAGAATGATACTTTGAATTTTGCAGTATAGAAAGTGATTTCATAGTTAGTACCAAACCTTAATTATTAATACCATTAATAATGGGTAAATGATTTTTTTTCATGAATTCAATATAGCGCATTTCTTTACGGTAGCGGTCAAATTCCCTACGACTATTTACATTTGCTGCATTTATATTATCCTTATTGAGGTAATAGTATAAGGAATCGCGTTCTTTTAAATGGGCAAAAACATATGCTTTTTGTGTTGAATTTACTTTATTACCCTTTAAAATTTTTGATACTTTTTCTTTATCTCCCATTTGTGAAAATAATAAGAGCTTACTATTAAAATCATTTTCAATAACAGAATCTTTTAATATTTCAAGAGCTTTTTTATTTTGTTTTTGGTGATAAAAGTACATAAACTGTTGTTGTAGCTTGCGTTCGTTAGCTACGGCCTCTAAATAAATAGAAGAGTTGCTAAATTCTTTAGCTTTATTAAATTGTTTATCTTCTAAAAGTGCATTATAATAACCCGCTACAATATATTCACTTGTCGAATCAATTTCTACAGCTTTTTTACTAAAGGTCACATAATTTTTATCATCATTTAAATAGGTATCGTAAAAAAGGGCTTTTCTAAAATATAAATCTGCATTTAATGGATATTTGTTTATCGCATCATTATATACTTGAACAGACTTAATATAATCTCCATTATTTTCAAGTAAGAATCTAGCTTTATTAATAACCATAATACTAACTAAATTTTTTGTGAAATCATCAGGAATTTTATCACTATTACTCTTGGTTACTTTTTCAGCTTCATCAAAATGGCCATTTTCTATAAGTGACATAGTAAAAGACATAATTGCATCTGCTGAAAAAGGATTTAATTCAAAGGCTTTTCGAGCATGATGTAGCGCTTTGACGTTATCTTTTTTAATGTTATCATAAAAAATAGAAAACTCTAAATGAGAAACATCATCGTTAGGATTTAAAGACAAAGCTTTTTCAAAATATTTTTCTGATTGTAATCTAATTTCTTCATCATAAGACTCAGTCATAATCAACCCTTTAGTAGAATTGGCTCTAACAGAATTTGGATCTAATTCTAAGGCAATGTCATTTTGCTTTGTTGCTTCTTCAATAAATTGATCATTAAGAGATTTATCTCTTTTTATATACATGTCCAAAAGGATAACGTAAGCTAATTCAGCATAAGCATCAGCATAATTTGAATCTAAAGCGATTGCTTCTTTAAATAAATTTATGCTTATGACATTGTCTTCTTCAGTAGCTTTTTCAGCAAAACTTCGTCCTTTTAAGACTAAGTTATAAGCCTCCAAATTATTAGTTGGAAGTTTGTTTATTTCCTTTTCTACTTCTGGACTAATTGCAATTTTTAATTGATAAGCAATTTTTTGAGAAACATCTTGTTGTATTTTAAAAACTTCTTTAAAATTGTCATTATAATTTTGAGCCCAAATATGTTTATCGTTAGCATCTATGAGTTGTGCTGTAATGATAACTTTGTCTTCATGTCTTCTGACGCTTCCTTCAACAATATAGGAAACACCCAATTCTGCTGCAATTTCAGGGATTGATTTGTCTGTATTTTTATAACGTTTTGTAGAAGTTTTAGATATAACGGTTAATTCCTTAATTTTAGATAAGTTGGTTAAAATGTCTTCAGTCACGCCATCGCAAAACCATTCAGTATCTCCACCTGAACTAATATCATCAAAGTATAAAACAGCAATTGAATTTTGGACATTCGCCGATTCAATGGAATTATTGGAGGTGTCAAAAGTTGGCTTATTAAAAAAGTTTACGATAATTGCTATAACCAATCCGACTAATATTAAAATGTTTAGACGTTTGTTGGTAGTGGTAGTTACGGATTGATTTTTACTAACTTGAGCTGTTTTCTTTAAACCTTCAGGTGTGACCTCGTAAACCCATGAGAAGATTACCCAAATAGGGAAACCAATGGCTAAAAAGAATGTGAACATTTTTAAAACCCATTCAGGAGCATTAACAATTGGAAGAATAATGGAAACGGCCTGCAACAAAATCCAAGCAACAACAACATAAGCAATTGATGCTTTTATTACATTACGTCTCTTTAATTCATTTATGAATTGACTCATGAATTTGTATATTTCTCAAAGATACCTAAAATAGCCCAGAAATATTCCCGTCATTATCAATGTTAATGTTTTCTGAAGCGGGATGTGCTGGGAGTCCTGGCATACGCATCATAGCTCCGGTAATAGGAACTAAAAATCCTGCTCCAGCCGCAATTTCAATTTCACGAATGGTAATGGTAAAACCTGTTGGTCGTCCTAATAATTTTGGATCGTCTGATAAAGATTTCTGTGTTTTAGCCATGCAAATCGGTAGATTTTCAAGACCAAGGCTAGCAATAGTTCGTAAGTTTTTTTTAGCCAACGCAGAATATTCTATACCATCAGCACCGTATATTTTGGTGGCGATAGTTTCAATCTTGTCTTCTACACTCATGTTCCAATCATACAAAGGTTTGAAGTTTGAAGTACCTTCTTCAACAATATCTACAACATGTTGTGCTAATTCTAAAGCGCCTTTACCGCCTTTCGCCCAGACTTCTGCAAGGGCAACTCTAATATTATTAATCTTAGCAAACTCACGAATAACAGCAACTTCAGCATCAGAATCTGTGACAAATTTATTGATAGAAATTACGGGTGTAATCCCAAATTGTTTTACATTCTCAATGTGTTTTTCAAGATTTGGTAATCCTTTCTTAAGGGCATCTACATTTTCTTGGGTTAGATTTTTTAAATCGGCACCGCCATGATATTTTAGTGCTCTTATAGTTGTAGTTAAAACCACAGCTTTTGGCGATAGGCCTGCACTCTGACATTTAATATCAAGAAATTTTTCAGCGCCTAAGTCCGCTCCGAAACCTGCTTCTGTAACTGTATAATCGGATAAAGACATCCCCATTCTTGTGGCAATAACAGAATTGGTTCCCTGTGCAATATTTGCAAATGGCCCCCCATGAATAATGGCGGGGTTGCCTTCAATGGTTTGAACTAAATTAGGTTTAATGGCTTCTTTTAATAAGGCGGCCATAGCCCCTTGTACTTTTAGATCTTTACAATATATGGGGGTCCTGTCTTTAGTATAGCCAATGAAAATATTGCCAAGTCGTTCTTTTAAGTTTTCTAAATCATCACACAAACATAAAATAGCCATAATTTCTGAAGCTGCAGTAATGTCAAAACCTGTTTCACGAGGGATACCAGATGTCGTACCTCCCAAACCAATCACAATGTTACGTAGCGAACGATCATTCATGTCCATGACACGTTTCCATGTCACCGTTCTGGGATCTAACCCTACAGAATTGGTTTTACTTTGAATATTATTGTCAATGACTGCAGATAATAGATTGTGTGCTTTCTCAATAGCCGCAAAATCACCTGTAAAATGTAAGTTGATATCTTCCATAGGCAGTACTTGTGAATAACCGCCACCAGTTGCACCACCTTTAATTCCAAAAACGGGCCCAAGAGATGGCTCTCTGAGCACTACTGTAGTCTGTTTTCCTAACTGATTGAGCCCTTCAGAGAGTCCAATTGACATGGTTGTTTTTCCTTCTCCTGCAGGAGTTGGTGAAATTGCTGTAACTAAAATCAAGTTGCTTTTTTGGAGTTTTTCTTTGTTAATGACAGAATGTGGTAATTTAGCTTTGTATTTTCCATACATGTCTATGTCATCTACATTTAATCCTAATTTTTCTGCAATTTTACTAATGTGTTGTAGTTGAATGTCTTTGGCAATTTCTTGATCTGTCATTATGTTTGAAATATAAGTTGGTTTTGAAAATGAAAGATATAAAAAATGATTGATTTTTGAGATGTTTTTAAAAATGGAATAGAAAGTATGATCAAAAAGGAACTATTCTTACAATAGCGTCATATTTTTACCAAAGATGTTGTTTGATACATGTTCAATCAAAAAATGTATCTCTTTTTTGTTAACTTTCAATTTGTAAATCTTTTAAGTTTCATGAGATTCTTAGTATTCGTACTTTTTTTAGTCATTGTAAGACAGAATGTTGAAGCCCAAAAAATGAGGCCTTATGATGAAGAAATGCAACGTAAACATGCCGAGTTAAAAGGTTATGATCCTAATTATAGAGTAAATTACTTTGAAAACATTATTTTAAGAACAATGATCACCACAAATCTTTCGAGATTAGAGTATACAAGTGGGGTTTCAAAATTGCCTGTAGATTTAAGGCCAGCAGCAAAATATCAGTTAGGCTTTAGTGCAGATTATAAGTTTTTAGCGATAGGAATTAGTTTTACGCCTAGTTTTTTATTGGATACTAAAAATCTTGAAGAACTTGAAAAAAGCGAATCTTATAGTGTTAGTTTAAATTTCTTTTATTCAGATCAATGGCGTCAAGAACTCGGGTTTTCTTATAACAAAGGATTTTTTAACGATAATGGAGTAACTGATGCTCCGACCTATGCGAATACCAGTATTTCTACTATTGAAGGGAGTACATTTTATATTGCTAACAATAACTTTTCTTATCGCGCACATTATGCGCAAACGGAACGCCAATTGCAAAGTGCAGGTAGTTTGGTTCCTCGAATAAGATATGCTTTTAGCGTTTTCAAGCCTAATATAATGACATTCGAATCAACAGGGAGTACGAAAACCATAAATAGCTTTGATTTTCTGGCGCAATTGGGATATTTATACACTTTTGTTTATCATAAAAAATGGTTTGCAACAGTTGGTGCGCATCCTGGTATTGGATATAATATCTCGCGCTATAATTATGAAAGCAACATTAAAAAAGATGAAACTTTTAATAATGTTTCTCTTTTATTTAGTTCTGGTTTAAATATTGGCTATAATAGTTACCGATGGTTTTTTGGGTTGTCTTATGATTATAGAAATTATAATGCCTCTAACAACCTACAAGAAGATTTTTCTAGCGATACCAATGTTTTTAGCGTTTATCTTGGATATAGATTAAATGATAATAAGCCTATGAGGAAATTTTTCGGATGGTTTGAAGATACTTTCGGATTTTAACCAAGTATTTTAATGGGCTTTGTCTTTCTAAGCTAAGTAATTCTTACTCATAGGGGTTTTAACAAATCAAAATTGTAATTTTGCAACTTAATAAGAAATGGAATGCATAAAGCAGGTTTTGTAAATATTATTGGGAACCCCAATGTTGGAAAATCAACGTTGATGAATGCCTTTGTTGGCGAGAAGTTATCAATTATAACCTCTAAGGCACAAACAACACGACATCGTATTTTAGGCATCGTAAACGGCGAAGATTTTCAGGTTGTACTATCAGATACACCAGGTATTATCAAACCAGCATATGAATTACAATCATCCATGATGGATTTCGTTAAATCTGCCTTTGAAGATGCTGATGTCTTGATTTACATGGTAGAAATAGGAGAGAAGGAATTAAAAGATGAAGTGTTTTTTAATAAAATTACAAATTCGAAAATTCCGGTTTTACTGCTGTTAAATAAAATTGATACTTCTAATCAAGAACAATTAGAAGCGCAAGCGGGTTTATGGCAAAGTAAAGTGCCAAATGCAGAGTTTTTTCCTATTTCAGCACTGGAAGGATTTAATGTCAAGGAAGTTTTTAATAGAATTTTGGAATTACTACCGGAATCACCGGCGTTCTATCCTAAAGATCAACTTACAGATAAACCTGAGCGGTTTTTTGTAAATGAAAATATTCGGGAAAAAATATTAATGCATTATAAAAAGGAGATTCCTTATGCTGTTGAAGTGGATACAGAGGAATTCTTTGAAGAAGAAAACATCATTCGCATCCGATCTGTTATTATGGTAGAGCGCGAAACTCAAAAAGGCATACTCATTGGGCACAAAGGAACCGCCTTAAAACGTGTAGGTGTGGAAGCTCGTAAAGATTTAGAGAAATTCTTCGGTAAACAAATTCATTTGGAATTGTATGTAAAAGTAAATAAGAATTGGCGTAATGATCAGCGTCAGCTTAAACGCTTTGGATACAATCAAAAATAAGCTTATTCTTCTGAATGTATGTTGTGACTTCTCAGAGTATCTCTCATGAAATGATGAAGTGAGTGCATTTCATCCATGCCGCTTTTTTTACCAATACTCCCGCCAAAATAGAGTACACACCAAACAACAATCATAAAGAGTGTTGTAAATAATTGTAGGCTATATTCATTATCTAATGACCAATTGGTATATGTCCATACACCAAATCCTAAAAACAATCCAATAACGATAAAATGAAAAAACATAAACATTGTCCACACGGTAGGGCTTGGGCCGAATAAACCATATATGGTACTGCTTTTATCGTTTTCGTTTTTATTTATTTCTAAATGTAACTGTGGTGACCAAAATTGTTGTTTTTGTTTAGGGAATTTAATGAAAACATGATCGTCTATTCGAGTAACAATATATTCCGATTGTGTGCTTTTTGTTTTCTCAAAAAGATCTAAAAGAAATTCATTGTCCTGATCCACTATAAATTTAAAGCGTGGTCTTAAAACTATCTCATTACTTAAATGCATGCTGATTATAATAAAGAGACCAATTTAAGATTTTTTTTCAGATAGGAAACACTACCTTTGCAGCGAATTTGTTTAAGTATGAGTAATATAGTAGCTATAGTAGGAAGACCAAATGTTGGGAAATCAACATTTTTTAATCGTTTAATACAACGTAGAGAGGCTATCGTTGATTCTGTAAGTGGGGTGACACGTGATCGCCATTATGGAAAGAGCGATTGGAATGGCAAAGAGTTTTCTCTTATTGATACAGGAGGTTATGTTAAGGGTAGTGATGATATTTTTGAAGCGGAAATAGATAAACAAGTAGAATTAGCTATCGATGAAGCAGATGCTATCCTTTTTATGGTAGATGTAGAGTCTGGAGTCACTGGCATGGATGAGGATGTTGCTAAATTGCTTAGAAAAGTAGATAAACCGGTTTTATTAGTCGTTAATAAAGTTGATAATTCTAAACGTGCAGCTGATGCCGTTGAGTTTTACGCATTAGGTTTGGGTGAGTATTACACCATTGCTAGTACAAATGGAAGTGGTACGGGTGACTTGCTAGATGCATTAATTGAAGCGTTGCCAGAAAGGGAAGAAGTTATTGAGGAAGATTTACCGCGCTTTGCGGTTGTTGGTCGCCCCAATGCAGGGAAATCGTCGTTTATTAATACGTTGATTGGTGAAGATCGCTATATTGTAACTGATATTGCAGGAACTACTCGCGACTCAATTGATACTAAATATAATCGTTTTGGCTTTGAGTTCAACCTCATAGATACAGCTGGGATTAGAAGGAAATCTAAAGTTAAAGAAGATCTTGAGTTTTATTCAGTTATGCGAAGTGTTCGTGCAATTGAACATGCCGATGTTTGTTTATTGGTTTTGGATGCAACTAGAGGATTTGATGGACAAGTTCAAAATATCTTTTGGTTGGCTGAGCGCAATCGAAAAGGAATTGTGATTCTAGTGAATAAATGGGATTTGGTTGAAAAAGATCATAAGACGCCAAGAGAATTTGAAAAATATATTCGTAAACAAATAGAACCATTCACTGACGTCCCCATTATTTTTATTTCCACGATAACCAAGCAGCGTATTTTTAAGGCAATCGAAACGGCTGTAGAGGTTTATCAGAATCGAAGTAAAAAGATTAAAACAAGTCAGCTCAATGATGTTTTACTACCAGTTATAGAAAAATACCCTCCGCCTGCATATAAAGGGAAATTTGTAAAAATTAAATATATTATGCAATTGCCTACACCACAGCCGCAATTTGCATTTTTCTGTAATTTACCTCAATATGTTCGTGATCCTTATAAGCGTTTCTTAGAAAATAAACTTCGTGAACATTTTAATTTTCATGGCGTACCAGTGAGTGTTTATATGCGAAAGAAATAAGTTTCAAAAATTATTTTGGAGATTACTTTGTAAAAATTTATCATTTTCTTAAGAAAATTCATACGAAATGGATGGTATATTCGTTTTCGTAAACTCATCGATCAATCTGAAAATGAAGAATTTCACGCTAGTATTAGCGCTATTTATCTTTAGTGTAACTATTGCCCAAGAAAAAAACTTTATCATTTCTGGATCTGTATTTTCAGAAGAAACTAAAAGGCCGTTAGAAGCTGCTACAGTCTATTTAGAACGTATTCAAGATAGCACTTTAGTGACTTATACTATTGCTGATAAAGATGGTAAGTTTGTTTTGGAAAACAAAACAGCAGATAAACACCTCAACCTTTATATATCATTTGTTGGGTATAAAACATTTGCACAATCAATAGATCTTAATTCTTCAGAGATAAATTTAGATCCAATAAACATGATCACCGATACCAATGCGTTAGACGAAGTTTTGGTGAAGTCGCGTGCACCAATCACAATTAAGAAAGACACCTTAGAATTCAATGTAAAATCGTTTAAAACTAAGAAGGATGCTAATGTTGAAGATCTTTTAAAGCAATTGCCTGGGGTTGAGGTTGATGAAACTGGAAAGATTACAGTAAATGGTAAAGATGTTAATAAAATTCTGGTTAACGGAAAGCCATTCTTTGGAAATGACCCAACAATTACCACGAGAAATTTGACTAAAGATATTATTGAAAAGGTTCAAATTACGGATACAAAAACAAAATCTGAAGCATATGCTGGTGAAAAAGGAAATCAGGATGAGAAGACCATTAATCTTACTATAAAGGAAGAAAATAATAAAGGGGTCTTTGGGCGTGTTGCAGGAGGTGGTGGTACCGATGAACGTTATGAATTTGCCGGAATGGTGAATCAATTTGATAACGATAGACGCATTAGTGTTTTAGCTGGTGGGAATAATACCAATTCTCCAGGGTTTAGCTTTGGTGAAATTCAAAAGATGTTTGGTAGAGGATCGAGCATGTCGTTTAATGGTAATGGTTCGTTTACTATTGATGGTCGATCTTTTGGTGGCGGACAAGGTATTACGACATCAAAAAATGCGGGCTTGAATTATGCCGATAAAATAGGAGAGCTCGTTGATGTTTCGGCAGATTATTTTTATGCAGAGAGTGATTCTGAAAATGAAGAATTAGTAAGGCGTGAGAATATTTTACCAGATTCTAGATATTTTACAGAATCAAATTCTACATCATATAATGAAAACAAATCCCACAGTGCTAATATTGGTCTTGATGTTGAAATAGATTCTACTTTTCTAATCAATACCACGCCATCTTTCAGAAAAAATAACAGCTCAACCGAGTTTGATAAATTTGAAACTTCGAGAGATGAATTGGGTGTTTTAACAAATCAATCTTTATCGTCATCTTTTGTAGAAAGTGAGACCACTAATTTCACAAATGAGTTGGCCTTAACAAAACGATTTGGTAATAACGGGGCGTTTTTAAAGTTCAATCTGGATAATGAAATTAGAAAAACGGATACTGACGACTATCTTCTTTCTGAAGTGAATATTTTTGGTGATAATCCGGATGATATTTTGCGGGATCAATATAAAGACGGTGATTTAGATTATAAAAACACATCTGCTACAGCAACATATAGGCTACCGTTAAAGAGTAAGGAAATGTATTTGGATTTTGGATTTAATTATAGAAGCGATATTAGCGAAAGTAAAGAGAACACCTTTGATTATAATGCAGTTGATGAAGGTTATACCGATTTTAATCTTTTATTAAGCTCTGATTTTTTCTTTAAGAATAGCAGGAATACACCCAGCATAAAATTTGGATTAAATAAAGAGAAATGGAATTTCAATATAAAATCTAGTTACGTTTTTAGAACTATGGAGAATATTGATTATTTAAGACCTAATTTAAGCCTGACACGCGATTTTAAGGCACTTGAATTAAGCTCCTATCTCAATTATAGGTTTAGCCCTAAATCCTCTGTTTATGGTGGCTATAATTTAACTAATTCACCACCTACTATATCTCAATTGCAGCCGTTTGCTGATGTGTCAGACCCACTAAATATTGTTGTTGGTAATCCAAGTTTAGAGCCATCTAACAACCATGGGTTTTATGGTGGATATAATGCTTATGATTTTCAAAAGGGAACTGGATTTTATAGTCATGTTAATTTTAACGTTAGGAACAACCAAGTGGTTACTAAGTCAACGGTTAATGAAGATCTTGTTCGACTTACCACATTTGCTAATGTGAATGGGGCTTATGATGCTTTCGTTAGTGGAAGTTACAGTAAGAAGGTTAAGATTGATTCTGTACAAACCATGCGCTATAGTGGCGGAGTTTCATTCCGTACCAGTAAAAACATCAATTTCAATAATGATGTTGAATATGCCAGTAAAGTTAATAGTGTTACGCCAAGAATAACAATGACATATACTTGGAAAGATGTTATGGAATTTAGACCGCAATACAGAGTGACTTTTAGTAGAAACGATTATGATATTAATGAGTTTGAAGATACCAAGTTTTTAACCCATAACCTGAATTTGAGAACCACTACCTATTTGCCTAAACATTTTGAATGGCAAAATGATATTGCTTATAATTATAATCCTAATGTCTCTGATGGATTTCAAAAAAGTTCTTGGTTTTGGAACTCTACGTTGGCATACTCTTTCTTGAAAGATAAAGCCACCCTAACCTTAAAGGTGTATGATCTATTGAATCAAAACACTAACGCAAGAAGAGTTGCTAATCAAAACTTTATTCAAGATTCTGAAAGTACGGTATTGGAGCGTTATTTTATGCTGACGTTTAGTTGGAAATTTAATACTTTAGGTAATAAGGGAAAAACCGATGGTCAAGGTGTATTTTTTATGCATTAAATATTGAATTTTTCGAGTTGGAATAAGGAGTAGCATAAGTTTACCAGCCTCCTGACGCGCCGCCGCCGCCAAAACCGCCGCCGCCGAAGCCTCCACCAAAACCACCACCGCCAAAACTTCCACCTCCGGAGCCGCCTCCAAAGAGACCGCCACCACTTGAGCGTCTATAACTACCACGTCCCATGTTGCTCAAAATAATGGCTTCAAGTATGTCAAGGCCTTCTCGCTTGGTGCCGCTATTGCCTCCGCCATTGCCTTTGCCGCGTCGGTTTTTTGATATGGCTATAATAAAAATAACAAACATGACGATAAGAAATACAATAACGCCGATAGGGAATCCATCTGAATTAGTGCGATTTCCACCAGATTCAAATTCACCAGTTAAGACTTCAAAAATAGCATCAGCACCACGATTTAAACCGCCGGGGTAATCATTTTGTTTGAAATATGGAATTATTTCTCGTTCAATGATTCGTTTAGACATAGCATCCGTGAGTAAATGCTCTACGCCGTACCCTGTGTTAATTGCAATTCTTCGGTCATCTCTGGCTAATAGAATTAATATGCCATTGTCCTCTTTTTCTTGACCAATCCCCCATTTTTCACCCCAATTTGCACCTAGAAAATTGATATTTTCGCCTTCGGTAGAACTAATTATGGCGATAACAATTTGAGTTGATGTAGAATCGGAATAGCGAATTAGTTTTTCTTCTAGATTGCTTTTTTCAGAAGATGAGAGCAGGTTGATATAATCATAGACGCTCGTTTGAAAATCTGGTTTTTCAGGAATTTTAAACTGCGCATAAGCACTATTTATACTCACAAATACAATGAGAAATGCCAAGAAGGGTTTTAAAACTTTTTTCATTAAGCCTTTGAAATTTCGTTAGATAATTCATTAGTGTCTAAATGATCCCAAGGAAAATATTGGGTTAGTTCTTTACCTGCACTGAGAACGCCTTCTATGATGCCTTCTTTGTATTCTCCTTTTTTAAAGTGATTCTGCATGGTTTCTTTAGTGCTATCCCAAAAGTTATTTTCTACAACTGCGTTAATCCCTTTGTCACCATAAATAGCAAATGCCTTATTATTTATGGCTATATAAATCAACACACCATTTTGAAGCTTGGTATTATCCATCTTTAATTGATGAAAAACTTCTAAAACATGAGATTCAAAATTATCTTTGCATGAAGATTCAATATGAACCCTAATCTCACCAGATGTCTTACTTTCTGCTATGCGTATGGCATTAACGATTTCTCTTTCATCTTCTTCTGAAAGAAAATCTTCTAACTTTGACATGTAATATTTTTTAGAATTCTACTTTAGGAGCGTTTTCACTTCCTGGTGCGCTTTGATATCTTGGCATTTCATCAAATCCAAATAACCCTGCAAGAAGCATTCCTGGAAATTTTTTAATATGCTTATCATAAATATTTACAACATCATTAAATCGGTTTCGTTCAACATTAATTCTGTTTTCTGTGCCTTCCAATTGAGATTGAAGCTCCAAAAAACTTTTATCCGCTTTTAAATCAGGATAACGTTCTACCGTAACCAATAGTCTTGATAAAGCGCCGCTCAAACCTTGTTGAGCTTGTTGGAATTGAGCCATGTTTTCTGCAGTCAAATTACTCGGATCAATTGTAGTTTTTGTTGCTTGAGCTCTTGCATTAATTACACCCTCTAGGGTTTCTTTTTCATGCTCGGCATAACCTTTAACAGTTGAGACTAAGTTTGGAATTAAATCAGCACGACGTTGATATGAACTTTCTACATTGGCCCACTGTGTTTTAGCATCAGCTTCGTAACCAACCGCCGTATTATTAAAGCCCTTTCCCCAAGAATATAATCCTACTGCTATTATTGCAATAATAATTAATGGTAACCATTTTTTCATAATTGATATATTTATTAGTGTTTATGAATTTTTAATTATACTATAGATAAGTTGGAAAAAACTTAAAAATGTTACAAATGATTTTTTATTTTAATCAGTTGATCTTTAACATCCTCTAATTTACTTATAATCTCAAAGTTACTTAGCGTTTTTTTCTTTTCTTCTTTTAAATGTGTTTTTGCGCCTTCAAGTGTAAAGCCTCGTTCTTTTACCAGGTGGTAAATAAACTTAAGATTTTTAATGTCGTCAGGCGTGAATTTACGATTACCTTTGGCATTTTTTTTCGGCTTTATGACGTCAAATTCTTTTTCCCAAAACCTAATTAAGGACGCATTCACATTGAAAGCTTTGGCGACTTCGCCAATGCCATAATATCTTTTTTCTGGGAGTTCTAAATGCATATTAATCGAGAGATTGGTTTTCTAATGTCGCCTTAGCAAGAAGCTCGTTAAATTCTTTAGCTGACAAGTTACCATAATAGAAATTAATAGGATTGATGCGTATGCCATCTTTCCAAATTTCATAATGTAAATGAGGCGCTTCTGATCGTCCTGTACTACCAACAAAACCAATAATATCTCCTCGTTTTACTTTCTGATTTTTTTTGACATTATACTTATATAAATGTGCGTACAGGCTTAAATAGCCATAACCATGATCTATACGAATGTGCCTTCCATAGCCCGAGGAACCTGCATCTGCACGTTTTACTACACCATCACCCGCAGCATATATTGGCGTACCTCGAGGCGCTGTAAAGTCCATACCTCGATGCATCTTTCGTGCTTTGGTGAAAGGATCCGTACGTCTGCCAAAACCTGAAGCCATTCGTGTTAGATCTTCATTTTTTACAGGTTGAATTGCCGGAATTGCTTCTAGAAACTTTTCTTTGTTTTTTGCCAAAACCGCTATTTCATCTAGTGATTTGGATTGTACTACAATTTGTTTTTGAATAATGTCTATACGACGATTAGCTTCAATGACAAGGTTTGAATTGTCATATCCTTCTAAATCTTTATATCTGTTTATGCCACCAAATCCAGCCCTCCGTTGTTCTTCTGGAATAGGGTTAGCTTCAAAATAAAGGCGGTAAATGGCGTTGTCACGTTCTTCAATATTGGTTAAAACAACGACTGCTTCATCCATTTTCTTGTCAAGGATTTCATACTGCAATTGCAAGTTTTGTAATTCTCGAGTGAGCGCTTTTTCTTTGGGAGATTCAAAATACTGGCCAGCAATAAATACAAATAGAAAACCAAACAAGCTCGCAGCCGATAAAAACATTAAAACATAGGTAGCTGTTTTTCGTTTTTTACGCTCTATTTTGCGATAAGACAAAGTTTCGGAATCGTAATAATATTTTACCTTACTCATAATCTAATTTATACTATTTTTGCAGCATAATATCTTTTCAAAAGATTTTAATAGCAAACGAACAAATATATAAATTGTTTCACACTTTTAGGCAATTTAACAGAAACTAGGTTAGACAACTCATATGAAATCTCAAGACATTCGAAATAAATTCTTAGAATTTTTTAAAGAAAAGCAACATCAAATTGTACCATCAGCGCCTATGGTATTGAAGAATGATCCAACATTAATGTTTGTGAATTCTGGTATGGCGCCTTTTAAAGAATACTTTTTGGGGAATGCAAAACCTAAGAATAGTCGTATTTCCGATTCTCAAAAATGCTTACGTGTATCAGGTAAACATAATGATTTAGAGGAAGTTGGTAAAGATACCTATCATCATACAATGTTCGAAATGCTAGGAAACTGGAGTTTTGGAGATTATTTTAAAAAGGAAGCTATTTCTTGGGCTTGGGAGTTTTTAACTGAAGTCTTGAAAGTTGATAAAAATTGTTTGTATGTAAGTGTATTTGAAGGGTCAAAAGAAGATGCATTATCATTTGACCAGGAGGCATTTGATTTATGGAAGGAGTTAATCCCGGAGGATCGAATAATTAGTGGTAATAAAAATGATAATTTTTGGGAAATGGGCGCTCAAGGACCTTGTGGACCTTGTTCTGAAATTCATGTGGACATCAGATCGGCGAAGGAAAAAGCTGAAGTTTCGGGAAGGGAATTAGTGAATAGAGATCATCCTCAAGTTGTAGAGATTTGGAATTTGGTCTTTATGGAATTCAATAGAAAGGCAAATGGGTCTTTAGAAAAATTGCCAAACCAACATGTTGATACAGGGATGGGGTTTGAGCGGTTGTGTATGGTTTTACAGGGTGTTCAATCTAATTATGACACTGATGTTTTTATGCCTTTAATTCGTGAAGTTGAGACTGTTACTAATACTGATTATGGTAAAAACGAAGATGTAGATATTGCAATTCGAGTTATTGCGGATCATGTGAGAGCCGTTGCGTTTGCCATTGCTGATGGCCAATTGCCTTCAAACACGGGTGCTGGTTATGTGATTCGAAGGATTTTAAGAAGAGCTGTTCGTTATGGTTTTACTTTTTTAAATACTAAAGAACCGTTTATTTATAAATTGGTGGTGGTGCTAACCAAGCAAATGGGTGCTTATTTCCCTGAATTAAAAGTCCAAAGACAATTGATTACTAATGTAATAAAAGAAGAGGAGAATTCTTTT
Source organism: Flavobacteriaceae bacterium (assembly GCA_023954685.1). GTDB lineage: Bacteria > Bacteroidota > Bacteroidia > Flavobacteriales > Flavobacteriaceae > JAGSHF01. The sequence goes on from JAGSHF010000005.1 coordinate 37,348, forward strand.
TTAAGAACTTTAGATCAAGGGTTGGTATTATTAGATGGCATTATCAAAAACACGCAAGGGTCAGAAGTTTCGGGTAAAAAAGCTTTTGAGTTGTTTGATACATATGGTTTTCCAATAGATTTAACGGCATTAATTCTTTCTGAAAAAGAAATGACTCTAAATGAGAAAGAATTTGAAATTGAGCTTAAAAAACAAAAAGAAAGGTCTAAGGCTGCATCGGTCGTTGAAACTGATGATTGGGTAATTTTATATGAAGATGATGATGAAGAAGAATTTATTGGTTATGACACACTTTCGGCTAAAGTCAAAATAACACGCTATCGGAAAGTGTCTTCAAAAAAAGATGGAGACATGTATCAACTTGTATTTAATATGACACCTTTTTATCCTGAAGGTGGGGGACAAGTTGGGGATAAAGGTTATTTAGAAAAAAGTGATGGCAGCACTGTTTACATTGTGGACACAAAAAAAGAAAATAATTTAATCATTCATTTTGCAAAATCACTTCCTAAAGATCCTGGAGAAACTTTTAATGTAGTTGTTGATGAAAAACAGCGCTTTAGAACGGCATGTAACCATACCGCTACACATTTATTGCATCAAGCTTTAAGAGAGGTGTTAGGAGAGCATGTGGAACAAAAAGGATCGGCAGTACATTCTAAACATTTGCGATTTGATTTTTCTCATTTTTCAAAGTTAACTGTTGATGAACTTACCTATGTTGAAGATTTTGTAAATGCTAGAATTGAAAATAAAATACCATTACAGGAGTTTAGAAATATACCAAAGACAACCGCGGAAGCCAAAGGGGCAATGGCCTTATTTGGTGAAAAATACGGAGACACAGTAAGAGCTATTCAATTTGGTAAGTCTGTTGAACTATGCGGAGGTACTCACGTACAAAATACAAGTGATCTTTGGTATTTTAGAATTCAAACAGAAAGTGCCATTGCTTCTGGGATTAGAAGAATAGAAGCCATTACTGGTGATGCCATGAAAACTCAATTTTCTGAGAATAATAGAGTCGTATTCCAAATTAAGGAGTTGGTGAAAAATTCTAAAAAACCGGCTGAAACAGTATTAAATTTAATAGAAGAGAACAGTAAGCTTAAAAAGCAAATAGATCTGTTATTAAAAGAAAAAGCTAAAAATGCTGCTGCTGGATTGGTAGCTGAAACGGAGTTAATTAATGGGGTTAACTATTTAGCAAAAAAAATGGATATCGATCAAAATAGCGTTAAGAATTTAGCAAATGATTTAGGAAGTAAAATCGATAATTTATTTCTAGTTGTAGGCACTGAGTCTGAAGGGAAAGCATATTTAACCTGCTATATTTCTAAGGAACTTGTTACGTCAAGAGATTTGAATGCTGGACAAGTTGTACGTGAATTAGGAAAATACATACAAGGTGGTGGAGGCGGACAACCGTTCTTTGCAACCGCAGGAGGTAAAAAACCAGATGGTATTGCAGAAGCTTTAGTCCAAGCAAAAAAATATATCAACTAACACTATTACTGCTTTTTAGAACCAGAGAGTCATGAAGCTACAAACTAAATTACCTCTAATTCCTGAACGACAAAATCAAATTGATTATGCATCTAGGATATTATTATTGGGTTCTTGTTTTGTAGAAAATATAGGAGAAAAACTGGAATATTTTAAATTTCAGAACAATTACAATCCTTTCGGCAATCTATTTCATCCGCTTGCCATTGAAAATTTGATTGCTAATGCGGTTAATGAAAAGCAGTACTCGGAAAGCGATATTTTTCAGCATAATGAACAATGGCATTGTTTTGATGCACATTCGGAATTAAACGCAAGTAGTAAGAATCAATTGTTGACCAATTTAAATGCTCAAATAGAATCAACGAGTCAAGAATTGAAAAAAGCAACACATATTGTCTTTACTTTAGGAACGGCTTGGGTTTATCGTTTAATAGAAGACGATTTGATTGTTGCTAATTGTCATAAAGTACCACAAAAAAAGTTCGCAAAGGAATTATTATCAGTTGATGAGATAGAGGAGATTTTACTATCCATAATAGCCTTAATAAGAAATGTAAATAATTCGGTTTCCATCATATTTACGGTATCTCCCATAAGACACATAAAAGATGGTTTTGTTGAGAACACTAGAAGCAAGGCACATTTAGTTGCTGCTATTCATCAAGTTATTGAGCCTAGAATTAGACATTTCTATTTCCCGTCATTTGAAATAATGATGGATGAGTTAAGAGATTATAGGTTTTATAATGAGGATATGATTCATCCAAACAAAACGGCCGTAAATTATATATGGGAGAAGTTTATAGCAGTTTGGGTTTCTGAAGAGGCGCGTAAAACAATGGAAGATGTTGATGTGATTCAAAGAGGTTTACTGCATCGACCATTTGCTCCAAATTCTGCAGCACATTTAAAATTTCTTAAAAATTTGGAAATAAAACAGAAAGCACTTAGTTCTAAGTTTCCTCATTTAATATTTTAGCGCCTGAGGTTTAGATCAGTACTAATTATACTAAATTCATTGTTCTTTGCAGTAAATTCTCAATTGTATGCCATATAAACAGCGTGGTTAATAGTATTAGTAATAGTTCAGCTTTTTTAACAACGAATTAATGCATTAACCGGATGTCCATCACATCAAAGTCGTATTTTAGGTAAGCTATTATTGAACTTATTGAAAAAATGTGAGCCTTGCTACTCTTTTAAAGAAACATGCTAGAGCTTTGCTTTGTGTCTCGTTCTCGGCTTAAAAATAATATATCTCAAGTAATTTTCAATGCATAGGTCTGAATAGAATACGACTTAGCTCATTATAATCCATAGCATGTAAAAATCGAAAAAGCTCTTATAAAACATTTCAAAACAGTGACTTAATCGACTAAATGCGCAAAATGAATCAGTTGGTCTATTTAATTATGATGCTCATCGAAATTATAACACACCTCAAATTAAGGCTTCTATATTTGACTTGCTATTAATCAACAATGTTAAAGCATTAGGAAGTTTTTTTTAAAATAACCTAATGCTTTTTTTATTTAAGAATAACAAGATATCAGAGCTTTGGAAAACAGTTGTACTTCTTCTAGAGTTCCGGTACTAATTCTACACCAGTCAAAAAATGGAGGAAAAGCTCGTCCAATGCGTACGCCTTTAGTTAACATTTGCTTTCCTAAATCGTCTATGTTTTTACCAGATTTGAAGAAAACAAAATTGGTGCTGGATTTAATATATTCAAGCCCAAGATGATTTAAGGTTTTATAAATGATGTCTTTTGCTTCTTTGTTTTTTTGAATTGAAAACTTATAGAATTCGTCATCCATTAAGGCTGCTTTAGCCCCTTCTATAGCATATACATTACTCATGGCCACAACATTTGCCCTTATGATGCTTGCAAGTTCTGGTTTAGCAATGAGGTAACCAATACGCATTCCTGCCATGCCATATACTTTTGAAAAAGTTTTTGAAACAATAACGTTTTCTCCTTTTTTCAC
>JAGSHF010000108.1 GCA_023954685.1 Flavobacteriaceae bacterium
GCCCAAGTTACAGGTAGATTAACAGAAACACTTGCCGGGGTTCGTGTTATTAAAGCATTTAATGCTGAGGTACAAGAAAATATTGTTTTTGAAAAAGGCGTGGATAGATTGTATCAAAACGTGAAAAAAAGTTTAACCGCAACGGCATTTATGACCAGTTCTTCTACATTTTTAATAGGGGTTGCTACAACAGGAATTATGGGTATTGGTGGTTATTACATGATCCTAGGAGAAATGACAATGGGTGATTTTTTATTCTTCACTTTAATCTTAGGTTTTATGATTGCGCCTATTGTACAAATGAGCAATATTGGAAGTCAATTAACTGAGGCTTTAGCAGGCTTGGATAGAACTGAAGAACTCATGAATATGACTGCTGAAGAAGATAACTTAGATAGAAACATCCAGTTAAGTACCATAAAAGGGGATATTGAATTTAATGATGTTTCGTTTTCTTATGAAGAAGGAAAAGAAGTGTTACATCATATTAACTTTAAAGCACCAGCAGGTTCTGTAACCGCTTTAGTAGGGAGTTCGGGTTCTGGGAAATCTACAATTGCTGGATTATCGGCAACATTTTTAACACCAACATCTGGAACGGTCACCATTGATAAACAAGATTTGGCGCAAGTTAAATTAAGCAGCTATCGTCAATATTTGGGAGTGGTTTTACAGGATGAATTTTTATTTGAAGGTACGATTCGTGAAAACATCATGTTTCCTAGACCAAATGCTACAGAAACAGAATTACAAAATGCAGTAAAAGCGGCTTACGTTAATGAGTTTACGGATAGATTTGATGCTGGGCTTGAAACTTTAATTGGAGAAAGAGGCGTGAAACTCTCGGGTGGGCAACGCCAACGCTTGGCTATTGCTCGTGCTATTTTAGCGAATCCTAACATTATTATTTTAGACGAAGCAACTTCTAGCTTAGATACAGAAAGCGAAGCCTTAATACAAAAAAGTTTGGCCGAATTAATTAAAAACAGAACCACTATTGTTATTGCACACCGCTTAAGTACGATTAGAAAAGCAGATCAAATTTTAGTTATTGAAGCCGGTCATATTGTGGAACGTGGTACGCATGACCAATTGATTGCTAGTGAAGGCAGGTATTATGAATTATATACGTATCAGGCAAAAATTTAAATTATGTTGAGTAAATCATCTTTTGCTAGTGGTTAATAGTGTACTTGATTGCCTTTTTTAAATACAGCAATGCTTAATTTGATAGCCCTCATAAAAGCGATCGCGATAGCGTTATTAAAATCATTTTTTTCGTTTTGAAGCACTTGCCTTGGCCATAGGGTTAAATGCCAAGCACAGGTCTATATAGTATGATAAATCATCTTCAGAATCAAAACCTCCTGGCGTCACAAACATATAACCACGCATAGGCCGGCCTGTAAAATCCATAGGAAGGCAATGTTCGTTTTTTATTTCAGTGTCATAAGCCAATTCACCTATACGCGCCATAAGCAAACTATCGCCATATTTTTTGTCAATATGAATGCCGCAAAGCATTTTATGATTGACTTTAAAACATAAACCACCCATCATTTTAAGCTCGTCAAAAGGCTTGTGCTTCTCGTTGAGAATACGTCTTATTCTATCCGCTAAATAGTCATCGTATGCCATAGCTCATCATAATAAAATTAAGAAACATTAGTTGTTTGTAGTATTACTTTTTATGGAATAGCCATCTGTAGAAAAAGCAAAACCTTGATTATTACCATTTTCACCTATCATAATGGCTTGTATCAGTGGTTTTACACCGTTATGCTTTGCACTTAAGGTCACAATAAAATTAGCGCCTGAACCACCAGCAGTATCATCTTTCTCTACAACATAATTTACAGTGCCCATTGGTGGTAAACTAATGGGGTTATTTAAATAATTTCTTACTAAGGTGCCTGCGGTATTAAAATAATCTATGGTTGACACAAAAAGCGAGTCAGACGTGCTCGTGTTTCTTATACTTAACGTAGCACTTAATAAGCTGTTTGGGTTTTGTGCATTTATATAAATATCGGAATAAATAGGGATATAAATGATATCTGCATATTGCATTAAATTTTGATTGATTTTATGATCTAACTCTAATGATTCTAATTCATCATTTCCGGTTTTATTTAAATTAGGATTTTGCTTTTCACAAGCGGTTAAGCTAATGACAAGCATTGTAATACCTAATAATTTATAGTAATATTTCATTTGATTTATTTTTTAACATGAGTTGTTGCACGGTACCTAACAAATTTACACAATCTTAAAATAATGTAAAGCAATAGTATTAATGTGCGAGTTTTAATACAATAACGAAGCCTTTCAACCGCTATTAATACTTAAAAAGCCAAGCTATTTTATAAGCAAAACTCTTGGGTTTATTGGATATAACCATTCTATGCCACGTGATGTAATCACGGCATCATCCTCTAGGGGTACTCTTAACTTTTTACCACCCCATTCTGGTACTTTAGTATAGGCAAATAACTCTATGGAAATAAGGTTAGATGGTTGGAGTTGATAACCTAATCTTATGGGGTTAAAAAACGCAATGGATGGTCCTATGCCGTGCCCCCAATTACCAACAGAATGGCAACCAATAATAACATCGGTTTTATCATTATCAGTGTTTTTATTAAAGCCTTCCATTTTATTAAACCCAGCATCCGTAAGTGCTTTGTAAATGGCATCTTCGGCTTTTTGAGCGGTGACACCAGGCTTAATTGTTTTTTTTATAATATCTCTTACTTTTACGCCTTGATCAAAAGCATTTTGAATCCCTGGAGGTACGGCTATCTCACCTTCTTTAAGCACATAAGCAACACGTTTCATATCAGTATACATATTCATTAAGCCCACACCCCAATCTATCATGAGCACGTCACCACGTTGAATAATACGATTGGAAGACGTTGCTTCTACACCGTTAGGGCCTGTGATATACACAGAAGGCATTCCAAAAGAAGAGCCTAAATTATTTTTAAATTGCTGTTCTTTCATCCACCAAGCAACATCCTCAAGTGTTGTAATGCCTGGCGTTATCACTTCATTAGATAATGCGCGTTCGGCTATGGTATAAGATAATTCACCCGCTTCACCATAAATGGCAATTTCACTGGCAACACGTTGAGATCTAAAATCGGAAACTAATTTTTCAGCTGAAACAAATCGGGATTGGTAAGTTTCACCCAAGATTTCAGTAAGTTCTACATAGGCAGAATGGGTAAGGCCGTCAGCACCTCCCATATGTTTTGAAATGTTAAGTCCAATCTTTTTAGGATTTCTACTGGTGACATAATCTTTGAGTTCATCAGCCGAGCCAAAATAGTCATAACTCCCGCCTTCTTTTAATAAATACCCATCAATACCTAAACACGCACGTTCAATGCGATCTCCACCGTTATCAGTAAAAATATAATATCCTGTTGAACCTACATAGCCTTCGCCCATATCAGCATATAAGGGATCAAAATTACCCTCACGATTGGTGACAATCCACATGTCAATATTATTGTTGCGCATGGCTTCAGGCAAGACTAAATCAAATTTATCATTTCTAACTTGATTCATTTTGCGCCATCTTCTATGGGCTTCTTGTCCAAACGTATTCATACTAATTAACAAAACGAGGGCAGATAAAAATAGTCTCATGGTTGAATTTGTGATTTAAGTTGGTAATTATTAATTGTATTATGACGAAGTTAGTATATAATAATTTATTAGTCAATGTGATGCATTTCATTTTTGGAAGAAATAAAAAAATATGGCCTAGAGTCATTCATCTTTCTTACATTTATAACTTCAACTAACTAAAATTATATGGAACAACTAAATCAGCTAACTGAAGCTTTTTCTAGCGCAGTTTGGGGATTACCCTTGCTTATTCTACTTATTGGAGGTGGCCTTTACTTACTTATCCGTTCAAAATTTGCACCATTTTTAATGCTAGGACACGCCATTCAGGTGTTACGAGGAAAGTATGATGACCCTAATGACCCCGGGCAAATAAGTCATTTTCAAGCTTTAACAACGGCATTGTCATCTACAATTGGAATGGGTAATATTGCTGGAGTTGCGGTCGCCATTTCTATTGGTGGACCGGGCGCTGTTTTTTGGATGTGGGTGAGTGCTGTGGTTGGGATGTCTACTAAATTTTTCACATCTACTTTGGCTATTATGTTTAGAGGGAAAGATAGTGCTGGTGATTTGCAAGGCGGACCAATGTATTTTATCATGGAAGGCTTAGGAAAATCATGGAAACCACTAGCAATGATGTTTAGTTTTTGCTGTATGATAGGTGCACTCCCCGTATTTAATGTGAATCAATTAACGCAAGCCATTAATGACATACTATTAGCACCAAACGGTGTTGAAGTAGGATTTAGTACGAATTTAATTATAGGCATCGTATTGGTTGTTATTACGAGTATTGTAATTTTAGGAGGTATAGGCAGAATTAGTAAAACGGCATCTAAAATGGTACCATCCATGGTTTTGCTATACTTTGTTTCTGTAGTTGTTATTTTAGTGGTTTACATTGATGTGGTACCAAAGTACCTAGCAATGATTTTTACGGATGCCTTTACTGCCAATTATTTCCCTAAAGATGAAACCTTTTTGGGAGGTGTGGTAGGCGCTTTAATTTTACACGGTATAAAACGTGGTGCGTTTTCTAACGAAGCGGGATTAGGTACAGCGCCTTTGGCACATGGTGCAGCTAAAACGGATGAACCGGTTCGTGAAGGACTTGTGGCCATGTTAGGACCTGCAATAGATACTTTAGTGGTTTGTACGCTTACGGCTTTAGCCATTTTGGTAACCGGGGTTTGGGAAACGACATCTAATAATGGTGTGAGCTTAACAGCATCTGCTTTTGGGGAAGCTATGCCAGGCTTTGGTAAATATTTACTTTTAATTTGTATCGCCGTATTTAGTATTTCTTCATTGTTTTCTTATTCCTATTACGGTACTAAATGCATGTCTTTTTTAATAGGTGCTGATAAAAAACACTACTATAATTACATTTATATTGTGAGTATCATACTTGGGGCGACCACTTCTTTAAGTGCAATGATCAATCTGATTGATGGCGTATTCGCCCTTATGGCAATTCCTACGATGTTGTCTACAATAATTTTAGCACCAAAAGTGGTGAAAGAACTGGGCGCTTATAAAAAACGATTAAAAGAAAATAAGGCATGACCAAGCAAGATAAAGCAAAAGCCTACTGGAAAGAAAATATAAGATATGTTTTGGCCCTGTTAACTATATGGTTTATAGTATCATATGGTGCTGGAATTATACTTAAAGATGAACTGGATACTATTAGAGTTGGTGGATTTAAACTTGGCTTTTGGTTTGCACAACAAGGCTCTATATATGTGTTTGTAGTGCTCATTTTTGTCTATGTGAGACTCATGAATAAATTGGATAAAAAATATGGTTATGATGCATAAACTACTCGTCATTGAAGCCATGAGTGTTCAAAACTGGACGTATATTCTAGTGGGGGTTACTTTCGCTATATACATTGGGATTGCCATTTGGTCTCGAGCCAGTTCAACCAAAGAGTTTTATGTTGCTGGCGGCGGCGTATCACCTTGGGCCAATGGCATGGCAACCGCAGCCGATTGGATGAGTGCAGCCTCTTTTATTGGCATGGCAGGAATTATCTCATTTGCAGGCTATGATGGTGCTGTGTATTTAATGGGCTGGACAGGGGGCTATGTACTACTAGCGTTGTTATTAGCACCCTATTTGAGGAAATTTGGAAAATTTACGGTGCCAGATTTTATAGGCGATCGCTATTATTCAGATACGGCCCGAATTGTGGCTGTCATTTGTGCATTATTGGTATCTTTCACCTATGTAGCAGGACAAATGCGCGGTGTGGGTATTGTTTTTTCTCGCTTCTTAGAGGTTGATATAACTACTGGAGTTATAATAGGTATGCTCATTGTTTTGTTTTATGCCGTTTTGGGTGGTATGAAAGGGATTACCTATACGCAAGTTGCCCAATATTGTGTTTTGATTTTTGCCTTTATGGTACCGGCTATTTTTATTTCCATTCAAATGACGGGAAACCCCATACCACAATTAGGTTTTGGAAGTACGCTGGCAGATGGTTCTGGTACATTTCTTTTAGATAAATTAGACGGACTCAGTGCCGAACTTGGGTTTAATGCTTATACCGAAGGGACAAAATCGGTCATTGATGTGTTTGCTATTACTTTGGCCTTAATGGTCGGTACGGCAGGATTACCACATGTAATTGTTAGATTTTTTACAGTGAAACGCGTGAAGGATGCTCGCAAATCTGCCGGTATTGCTTTATTATTGATAGCAGTATTATATACCACTGCGCCAGCAGTTGCGGTATTTGCAAGAACGAATATGATTGAAACGGCTTCTAATCAACCATATAAAGAGGTACCGCAATGGTTTAAAAAATGGGAAACAACAGGGCTAATAACCTTTACAGATAAGAATAACGACGGCCTCATTCAATACCTAGCTGATGAAACACAAAATGAATTGGTTGTGGATCGTGATATTATGGTATTAGCCAATCCTGAAATTGCAAATTTACCCAATTGGGTCATTGCTCTAGTAGCGGCAGGTGGATTGGCAGCAGCTTTATCTACAGCAGCAGGCTTGCTATTGGTCATTTCGGCATCTGTATCTCATGATTTAATTAAGAAAGTATACAATCCAAATATTTCAGAAAAAGGCGAATTAATTGCAGCACGATTATCAGCTGTTGGAGCCGTTTGTGTTGCGGGCTATTTTGGTATTTATCCGCCAGATTTCGTAGCGGCAGTGGTGGCATTAGCTTTTGGTTTAGCCGCAGCTTCGTTTTTCCCGGCTATAGTGTTGGGAATATTCTATAAACGTATGAATAAAGAAGGTGCTATTGCAGGAATGGTAGTGGGTATTTTGATGATGCTGTTCTACATCATTAAATTTAAGTTTGGTTGGCTAGATGATACAATTCCAAGTCAAGAAGAATGGTGGTTTGGTATTTCACCGGAAGGCTTTAGAGCCGTTGCAATGGTTATTAATTTTGTGGTTTCAATAGTCATTATGAAATTCACTAAGGCGCCTCCTCTAGAGGTTCAAGAAATAGTTGAAAATATTAGAATCCCAAGTGGGGCGGCAGAAGCATCAGAACATTAAATTATAAAAACGAATCTCTTTTATTAAGTCATAAGTCTTCCGTAGAAGAATTTAAGTTGTCAGTCGAAAAAAAGAATCGAAATCTTAAATATTTTTATATTTTAGGTGACATAATTTTGGCAAGACTATAAAGCAAATTTTTATGAGTAATTACCACATCAAGCATTTAGAAGAATACTACCAAGTTTATAGAAAATCAGTAAGAAATCCAGAACAATTTTGGGAAGAAATTGCGGAAGAGCATTTCATTTGGCGAAAAAAATGGGACAAGGTATTGGAATGGGATTTTTCCAAACCAGAAATAAAATGGTTTAAAGGCGCTCAATTGAATATTACTGAAAACTGCTTAGATCGGCATTTGGCGACTCGTGGTCATAAAACAGCTATATTGTTTGAGCCTAATAATCCAGAGGCTCCTGCCGAACATATTACCTACAAACAATTGTATGAACGTGTCAATCAATTTGCTAATGTTCTGAAATCTCAAGGCATTAAAAAAGGCGATCGTGTATGCATCTATGTGCCCATGATTCCAGAATTAGCGATTTCCATTTTGGCATGTGCACGCATTGGAGCCATTCATTCCGTTGTTTTTGCAGGGTTTTCATCCACAGCATTGGCAACACGAATTAATGATTGTGATTGTAAAATGGTGATTACTGCTGATGGATCTTTCCGTGGTGCTAAAACAATAGATTTAAAAGGCATAGTAGATGAAGCCTTAACGCAATGTCCAGATGTAGAAACCGTATTAGTAGCCAAACGCATTCAATCTGATATTCACATGGAGCCAGGTAGAGACCAATGGTTACAGCCTTTATTAGATAAGGCTTCCGTTGAAGGAAAAGCAGAAATCATGGATGCTGAAGACCCTTTGTTTATTCTATATACCTCAGGATCCACAGGTAAACCTAAAGGAATGGTGCATACCACAGGGGGATATATGGTGTATACGGCTTATACGTTTAAAAACGCATTTCAATATAGAGAAAATGATGTGTATTGGTGTACCGCCGATATTGGTTGGATCACAGGGCACTCTTATATTGTTTATGGCCCATTAGCAAATGGTGCTACCACACTCATGTTTGAAGGGGTGCCAAGCTATCCAGATTTTGGTCGATTTTGGGACATTGTGGAAAAACATAAAGTCAATCAGTTTTACACAGCGCCAACAGCTATTCGTGCATTGGCAAAACAAGGCGTAGCATTGGTAGAAAAGTATGATTTGTCCTCTCTTAAAGTTCTAGGCTCTGTTGGAGAACCCATCAATGAAGAGGCATGGCATTGGTATAATGACAATGTTGGTAAGCGAAAAAGCCCAATAATTGATTCCTGGTGGCAAACGGAAACAGGAGGCATCATGATAACACCAATACCATATGTAACGCCAACAAAACCTACCTATGCCACCTTGCCATTTATTGGTATTCAGCCTTGCTTGATGGACGAACAAGGCAAAGAACTCATAGGGAACCAAGTGGAAGGCCGATTGTGTATTAAATACCCTTGGCCAAGCATAGCACGTACCATTTGGGGGAATCATCAACGTTATAAAGACACTTATTTTTCGGCCTTTAAAAACATGTATTTCACTGGTGATGGTGCCTTACGTGATGAAGTGGGTTATTACCGTATTACAGGCCGTGTAGATGATGTTATTATTGTATCTGGGCACAACTTAGGTACGGCACCAATAGAAGATGCTATTAATGAACATCCAGCAGTTGCGGAATCTGCAATTGTGGGGTATCCTCATGATGTTAAGGGCTCTGCATTATATGGATATGTCACTTTAAAAGATACCGGTGAATCTAGAAATCATGATAATTTACGTAAAGAAATCAATCAAATTATTACAGAACATATAGGACCAATTGCAAAGCTAGATAGAATTCAATTTACTGAAGGCCTACCAAAAACAAGGTCAGGTAAAATTATGCGTCGTATTTTGAGAAAAATTGCACATAATGATGTGGCAAATTTAGGAGATACAAGCACTTTGCTAAACCCAGAAATTGTAGAAAGTATCATCGATGGTGCTGAAGATTTTAAGAACACTAATTGGTAGTCTTATATATCAGATAGTGTTAAGCTTGATATTTAGTTTTTGATTAGTTTTGTTGAAAGTTTGTACCTTTATAAATAGTCCCTATAATTTGTGAAATGGTAAAAGAAGTTGAATCTAAAGACGCACGTATACTTCAAATTATTCAGCATAGGAATACCCCCGTTGCTTTAAAAATGAAAACTACAAATACGGAAGCGTACTCGGCATTTACTGCTGTTGATTTACTGACTTATATTCATAAAGGCAGTTTGACTTTATTTAATGCAAACGAAGAATTGCATTTACCCGAGGGCTCTTGTTTTATTACACCTAGATTTTCAGATTATAAGATACAGCGTCAATTAAGTATTGAATCTGGAAATTTTGTGTCTTACGGTGCAATTTTACCAGCATCCTGTTTTAATTTTTCTCAAAATCAAAACGAAAAAGGCTTTCATAAATCAGCAATAGAACACCTTACTATATCTACAAAAAAGGTATCCAATAGTATCCATATACTTAAAACTCATTTTAAATTAAAAAAAGCTTTTAACAGTGAAGAGCTAGCAGAATTGTTTGCCGCTTTTAAAACTAGTATTGACGCCGTAGCAGCTGAAGATTTAAATCCAAATATTTTGTCAAGAAACGACCCGTTTTTAAGTTTTTTATATGAGCATATAACTAAAAATATAAATCAAGATGAACTGGCTAAAACATATGGCGTAAGTACTTCTTCTTTCTTTAGGCTGGCACGTAAAAAACTAGGAATGTCACCTTACAAATGGTTGCAAGATCAGCGTATACATTACGCACGGTTTCAAATGCAGCTTACAGCGTTACCAATTTCTAAAATTTATATGGATTTAGGTTACGAAGATCTAGCTCATTTTAGTAGAATTTTTAAAAAAAAGTTTGGCTATAATCCGAGCGAAACCTACAATACTGTGGCTATAGAAATAATTTCATAATAGGCAAACTTGACTGAAATAGACAAACGATGATAAGCACTTCTTATTTAAATTTGGAGATATCTAATAAAAACTAACTAACAAAGTAAATCGGTTTGTGGGTGATTTTTATAGAATGTGCAATGTGCTAGTTGTAAATGTTAAGTTACATTATTTAGCTGTTGAATATTAAAGGTTTAGGAAACTAATTTAAGACAACCAACCAACCAAGTTTTAATTTTGAATTTAACAACCTTCGATATTTAAAGCAATCTTTTTGATTTCCATTGATCATTTAAATACAAGTAAAAAGCGAAACAAACCGAATTTATGATTTTTAGAAGATAGTATTTTTCATACTATTTAATTTAGGAGTTATTAAATTTGATTTTTTTTTGATTTTTTAAAAGCGTTTGGATAGAAGCGCTTTTTTAATTGTGTCTAACCTTAAAAAACACCAAAAGTGATAATATTCCGA
>JAGSHF010000161.1 GCA_023954685.1 Flavobacteriaceae bacterium
AGTACTTATAAAGATTTGAGACGACAGTCTGCTGAATACATCGCAAATGCGGGCGCTGTTGGTAATGCCATTGGAGGGCTTTCTGTGGGTGAGCCAGCCGAAGAAATGTATGCCATGACAGAAGTGGTGTGTGAGGTGTTACCAGAGGATAAGCCACGGTATTTAATGGGTGTTGGAACACCAATAAACATATTGGAAAACATTGCGCTTGGCATTGATATGTTTGACTGTGTTATGCCTACAAGAAATGCAAGAAATGGGATGTTGTTTACCGCTCATGGCACTATCAATATTAAGAATAAGAAATGGGAAGATGATTTTTCTCCTATTGATGAAATGGCCATAACATTTGTAGATACCGAATATTCTAAAGCGTATTTAAAACATTTGTTCTCTGTCAATGAATTGTTAGGAAAACAAATTGCTACCATACATAATTTAGGGTTTTATTTATGGTTGACAAGAGAGGCAAGAAAACATATCTTAGCTGGAGATTTTAGAACATGGAAAGACCACATGGTTAAACAAATGGACAAACGTTTGTAAAACAAATTTCTAGGTTTAGAGCATTTATTATTTATAACAGATGAAAATTTTAGATTGGTATATTTTAAAACGTTACATCATTACTTTTTGTATGATGCTCGTGTTGTTTATACCAATTGCGATTACGGTCAATATCGCTGAAAAAATTGATAAGATTTTGGCGAATAAAGTGCCGTTTGCGGCTGTTGCAGAGTATTATTTGAACTTTTCCATATATTTTACCAATCTGCTATTTCCTTTGTTTTTATTTTTATCGGTGATTTGGTTTACCTCCAAACTCGCAAACAATACAGAAATTGTGGCGTTTTTAAGTTCAGGTGTTTCATTTGGCCGTTTTCTTAGACCTTATTTAATTGGTGCTACGTTGATTGCTTTAATTGCACTGCTTTTAGGGATGTATATTAATCCAATTGCGAGTCAAGGTTATAATCAATTCTCTTATAAGTACTTAAAAGGGAATCGTAAAGACAAGGAAACGCAAAATATTTATAGGCAGATCAATGAAAATGATTTTATATATGTCAGTAGTTTTGATCCCGTAAATAATGTAGGAAACAGTTTTACCTTAGAACACGTAATAGATAATGAATTAATTTATAAGATTTCTGCCAATAACATTAGATATGTTGCAAAAGATAGCGTGTTTAGATTAACGGGTTATGTAAAGCGAATAGTAGGGGAGCACAATGATATTATCGAGAGGAAAAATAGAAAAGACACCATATTTAATTTTGAGTTGGAAGATTTAACACCTTTAAAATATGTTGCGGAAACATTAACCTATGGCGCTCTAATTGATTTTATTGAGAAAGAAAAATCAAGAGGGTCATCTAATATTGGAAGATATCAAGTGGTTCAATATAAAAAGTGGAGTTTACCGGTTTCTGTATACATATTAACCATAATAGCCGTTGCGGTATCTTCTATAAAACGAAGAGGAGGTATGGGCTTTAATCTTGCCTTTGGCGTTTTTATTGCTATGATTTTCGTGTTTTTTGATAAAATATTTGGAGTGATGGCTGAGCAATCAGATTTCCCGCCAATAATAGCTGTTTGGTTTCCAAATGTGATCTTTGGCCTTGTAGCCATCTACTTATTGTATAATGCCAAACGATAACTTTAAATTCATCTAAATTTTTAAAGTAAGTAGTCAATATTCTGATCAAGTCTAGCTACTTTGTCGATATACGTACTTATTTTTTTGAATCTATTTTTAGAACAGTTGCTCTCATTATAATTTTAAATAAATCAAAATCTTTTAGAGACAGAATCCTTAAAGTTAATTGGCCTTTAAATTATTTCATTTTATTTCAAATTCAAACCGAAAAAAAATGTGTAATTTTGTCCTCTAACGATAAAAACTAAACTTAAATTTCTATGGAATATTTAGAATTTGAGCTCCCAATAAAAGAACTTGAAGATCAACTTCAAAAATGCCAGTTAATTGGAGAAGAAAGCAATGTTGATGTTACTGAAACATGTCAACAAATTGAAAAGAAATTGGCTGAAGCAAAAAAGGAGATTTACAAAAATCTTACACCTTGGCAGCGTGTTCAAATGTCACGTCATCCTAATAGACCTTATACTTTAGATTATATAAATGCCATCTTTGGTGATAGTTTTTTAGAGCTTCACGGCGATAGAAGCTTCAAGGATGATAAAGCTATGATTGGTGGTTTGGGAAAAATTGGAGATCAAAGCTATATGTTTATTGGTCAACAAAAAGGTTATAACACAAAGACACGTCAGTATCGTAATTTTGGAATGGCTAATCCAGAAGGTTATAGAAAAGCATTGCGTTTAATGAAATCTGCTGAGAAATTTGGAATCCCCGTTGTGACTTTAATTGACACACCTGGTGCATATCCTGGATTGGAAGCTGAAGAACGTGGGCAAGGAGAAGCTATTGCAAGAAATATTTTAGAAATGACACGTCTTAAAGTACCTATTATTACCGTTATTATTGGTGAAGGGGCGTCTGGTGGAGCTTTGGGAATTGGAGTAGGTGATAAAGTATTAATGCTAGAAAACACATGGTATTCGGTGATTTCACCAGAATCATGTTCTTCAATTTTATGGCGCAGTTGGGAATTTAAAGAGAAAGCTGCTGAAGCATTAAAATTAACGGCCAAAGACATGAAGAAGATGAAATTGGTTGATGAAATAGTTAAAGAACCATTAGGTGGCGCTCATAAAGATAGAGATAAAACGTTCGAAACTGTTAAAAACGCCATTGCAAAATCTTTTGAAGAATTTAAGAACTTATCACCAAAAGAATTGGTAAAACAGCGCATGGATAAATATGCACAAATGGGTGTATATAAGGACTAATCAATTATAAATCACGAATTCAAATTATCCGAAGTTTCTGACTTCGGATTTTTTTAGCGCTATTAACAAAATTACGGACTTATTAACAATTAAATTGTTGATTCTTAGTGAACAATGTTGTATCTTATTTAAGTTTAAAGTCAATACAAAAGAGTTACTTTCGTTGTCCCTAAAATGGCCCATTACACGGATTGATTTTTGACAAATTATCCGAATTTTAAGATATATTTAATTACAATAACTAAATGAAGCAACCAAACCCTGTACAAGGACTAAAAGTAGATAAGAGCACCATTATTAGTCTTGAAAAAGGCAAAATACCACCACAAGCATTAGATTTGGAGGAAGTGGTGTTAGGGGCTATGATGATTGACAAAAAAGGGGTTGATGAAGTTATTGATATCTTAAGTCCGGATGCATTTTATAAAGTAGCACATCAATATATTTTTGAGGCTATTTTCAAATTGTTTGAAGGCAGTGAGCCAATAGATTTACTTACGGTTTCTAGTCAGTTAAAAAAAGAACGGCGTTTGGAAGCTGCTGGTGGAGATTTCTATTTGATATCGCTTACTCAAAAAGTCTCATCTTCCGCACATATTGAATTTCATGCACGAATTATTTTACAAAAATTTATTCAGCGTAGTTTAATTAAAATTTCCAACGAAATTATTGAAGATTCTTATGACGAAACCAAAGATGTCTTTGATTTATTGGACAAAGCAGAGTCCAAACTTTATGAGGTTACTCAAGGAAACATAAAGAAATCTTCTGAAACGGCGCAAGAATTGGTAATTCAAGCAAAGAAAAAAATTGAAGAGATTTCGAATAAAGAAGGCTTAAGTGGCATACCATCAGGATTTGATAAGTTGGATAAGCTAACTTCTGGATGGCAAGAAAGTGATTTAATTATTGTTGCCGCACGTCCAGGTATGGGAAAAACGGCTTTAACCTTGTCTATGGCAAGAAATATTGCAGTCAATCAAAACATTCCCGTAGCATTTTTCTCTTTGGAGATGGCTTCAGTACAATTGATAACGCGGCTTATTTCTTCTGAAACTGGATTGTCTTCTGAAAAACTAAGAACAGGAAAACTTGAAAAGCACGAGTGGGAACAACTTAATGTAAAAGTGAAAGCTTTAGAAAAAGCACCCTTGTTTATTGATGATACGCCATCTTTATCTATTTTTGACTTACGTGCGAAAGCAAGACGTTTGGCCTCTCAACATGGCATTAAACTGATAGTTATTGATTATTTGCAATTGATGACCGGCGGTAGTAGTCATGGAGGGAATCGTGAACAAGAAATTTCTATGATTTCTAGAAACTTAAAAGCCTTAGCTAAGGAATTAAGTGTCCCAGTAATTGCACTGTCTCAATTATCGCGTGCAGTGGAAACAAGAGGAGGTAGTAAACGCCCTTTACTATCTGATTTACGTGAATCTGGTGCGATTGAGCAAGATGCCGATATTGTAAGTTTTATTTACAGACCGGAATATTATAAGATTGACGAATGGGATGATGAAGAGCGTTCACCAACTGAAGGACAAGCAGAATTTATTATAGCAAAGCACAGGAATGGTGGTTTGGAAAACATTCGTTTAAAGTTTATTGGTCATCTTGGTAAGTTTGATAATTTAGATGATTTTGATACGCCATTTGGTGAATTTCATTCAAAAATGAATGCAGCTGCCAATGACAATACCTTTGCACCAGATAAATTTCCGTCTACTAATGATGCTTTCGGAACACCCGAAGATGATAATGACGTACCGTTTTAATATTTAAATTCTTATAGAATGCTTCATCATGGATAAATTAAAAACCACAAATTTACTCTTACTAATAATTGTTGTGCCATTAGTATTCTATTTATTGAATATACTTTCGTTTATATTCATTCCACTCATATTTTCAATGTTTATTGCCTTGTTGTTTTTGCCAATTATGAGATGGTTAAGTAAAAAAAAGGTACCAAAATTGGTGGGTATAGTGATCGTGATACTGCTTATCTTTATAGGATTAAAAATAGGAATAGAACTTATACAATTGTCAAGTAAGCAAATTCTAAATTCGGGTTCTGGGTTTTTTGATAAAGCTGAAGATAAGTTTTTAGCGCTAATGGCCTCCATTCAAGAAACTTTTGGATATAAATTGGATAGTAAACAGGATTTATTATCTCAATTTTTTAAAGGCGATGCTATTGTTCCAACCTTTGATTACATTAGAAAATTGGTGACAGGTTTATTAATGACTACTTTTTTTATAGTATTATGGTTGGCAGAATCAATTAATGTGCAGCAGCTTTTAAATAACACTATTTTTAAGCATAAACATGCATCGGTAAAAACATTTATGAAAATTGAAAAAGACCTTATTAAGTTTATTGAAGTTAAATTTTTAGTCAGCTTAGCAACAGGTATTGGTACTGGTTTAGCTTGTTTGTTTTTTGATGTTAGCTTCCCAATTTTTTGGGGGTTATTTGCCTTTGTAATCAATTTTGTACAAATGGTAGGCTCCGTAATTACAGTTATCGTATTATCTATATTTGCATTTATTGAGCTAGATCCAACGAGTACGCTGTTCTTTTTCATTTTATCAATAACAGGAGTTCAGGTTTTAATTGGTGCTATTTTAGAACCAATATTTATGGGGAAATCTTTTTCTTTAAATGTGATCACCGTTTTGGTTATGTTGATGCTTTGGGGGTTTATTTGGGGAATTCCTGGATTAATTATGGCCATTCCTATTACGGTTTTTATTAAAATAATATTAGAACAATTTCCTGGTACACAAACTATGGCAAAAATGCTGTCGGGAAGACAATAAGAGGTTCAATTGGTTAAATATTATTTAAATCCAATTATGAGGACTAATTTTTGAGTATATTTCAACTGTGAAAAAGTTAATCCTCATTATTCTATTATTCGTATCTGCCAATGTATTTGCATCATACATTCTTATTCCAATGGATGCAGAAGGGCAAAAAAATCATTTAAAAGCCTATGGAATCACCTATTGGACGCTAGAAAAGCAACAAAAAGTAAAATGGTTGCTCAATTATAGAGGTGGTGCTTTTTTGTTGCCAGATTTTGAAGAAATTCAAAAAGAATGTCAAATTAGAGGGGTAACTTTTGAGGTGATAAGCGATTCTAAAGCTGAAAGTATTCTAGAAGAAATTAGTAGCCCTAGTCAAAACATGGAAGCTGTGGTGTTGGAGAAAGCACCAAAGATTGCCGTTTATACACCTAACGGGAAACAACCTTGGGATGATGCCGTGACCATGGTGTTAACTTATGCCGAAATTCCTTATGAGACAGTTTATGATGAGGACGTATTAAATGATGGCCTCTTGCTTTTTGATTGGTTGCATTTACATCATGAAGATTTTACAGGCCAATTTGGTAAGTTTTATCGAAGTTATAGAAGTGCTTCTTGGTATATAGAAGAGAAAAAATCAGCTGAAGCCCTAGCCGCTAAATTAGGTTATGCTAAAGTTTCTGAATCAAAACTTGATGTGTCGCTAAAAATAAAGGATTATGTAGTAGGTGGAGGTTTTATGTTTGCCATGTGTAGTGCAACGGATAGTTTTGATATTGCATTATCCGCGGAAGGCATTGATATTTGCGAACCCATGTTTGATGGTGATGGTAGTGATGCTAATTATCAAAATAAAATTGATTATAGCAAAACCTTTGCGTTCACAGATTTTATATTAGAACGTAGTCCAAATGTCTATGAATTTTCATCAATAGATATGACGCAGAAGCGTCGAATTCCTAAAACTACAGATTATTTTACACTAATGGATTTTTCAGCAAAATGGGACCCGGTTCCAACAATGCTTAATCAAAATCATACGGCTCTAGTTAAGGGTTTTATGGGGCAAACTACCGCTTTTACCCGAGAAGAAATCAAATCAAATGTTCTGGTTTTGGGCGAAAACAAAACCAATGGTGAAGCCAAATATATCCATGGTATTAAAGGCAAAGGATTCTTTACGTTTTATGGCGGTCATGATCCAGAAGATTATACGCACAGAGTGGGCGATCCAAAAACTGAGTTGGATTTACATCCAACATCACCTGGTTATCGCCTTATTTTAAACAATGTATTATTTCCAGCCGCTAAGAAAAAGAAACAGAAAACCTAGAACTCTTTTCCGTAGAATTTAATGTGATCCAATATTACAACCGCAGGTTTCTCGTGTAAAACTCTGACTTTCTTCATGCCAAGGAAATGCGCCATTATATTTATTATTTTCCCAATAAAACGGAGTCCTTTCTTGTTCGTGGTTCCCAATTTCATTCATGGTTTCGGTGTCATAGAGTCTACCATTTACCATTGTATAAATCACACTTTCGGTATGCCTTA
>JAGSHF010000162.1 GCA_023954685.1 Flavobacteriaceae bacterium
TAAATGGAAAAAGAAAGTCTTCTTTAATTCTGTCAAAATTATACTTTAAAATGTTTAAAGTAAGTTCTATAGTGCTCATAAGCTGTTTTAAAGTTCTATTAAAAAAATGATAACAGTTCATTTACGAGGTGAACATAATTTTGGATGTTTTTTTGTTTTATTTATGAAAAAAATTTTGAATTTTAGTAAATAGGTGAAAATAGATAATGTTATGAAATGAAAAACCCCGAATAGAGTTTCCTCTATTCGGGGTTTTGTTAGGAGTTATATCAACTTAATCTTGCTTATCTTCTCTTGGTTTTCTGTCATCGCGTCGATTATCTCTACCACGATTATCACGACCTCTATTATCTCTACCGCGATTGTCACGTCCGCCAGAACGTTTATCATCTCTCGGTGGTCTTGCAACATAACCTTCTGGTTTTGGCAAAATAGCTTTACGAGACACTTTCTCTTTACGAGTTCTAGAATCTATACCAAAGTACTTCACATCAAATACATCACCCATGTTGACCACGTCAGAAACATTTTCAGTACGTTCCCAAGCTAATTCACTAACGTGTAATAACACTTCGTTACCTGGAGCTTCCAAATATTCAACTACAGCACCAAAATCTAACATTTTGATTACTTTTACTTCATATACGCTACCAACTGTAGGTTTGAATAAAATAGCATCAATTTTAGCCATTACAGCCTCAATACCTGTTTTACCAACACCTAATATTTCAACAATACCTTCTTCAGTAACTGGATCTTCGTTAATAACGATAGTAGTCTCAGTTTCTTTTTGCATTTCCTGAATCACTTTTCCACCAGGTCCAATTAAGGCGCCAATGAATTCGTTTGGTACACGTCTCGTTACCATTGTAGGTGCATGCTCTTTTACATCTGCGTTAGGAGCAGCAATAGTGTCAGTCAATTTTTCTAAGATATGTAAACGACCAGCACGAGCTTGTTTAAGTGCATTCACTAAAATCTCATATGATAATCCTTTTACTTTAATATCCATTTGACAAGCTGTGATACCATCTGCAGTCCCCGTCACTTTAAAATCCATATCTCCTAAATGATCTTCATCACCTAAAATATCAGATAATACAGCATAGTTTCCAGAAGCAGCATCAGAGATTAATCCCATAGCAATACCAGAAACTGGTTTTGTCATTTGAACTCCAGCATCCATTAATGCCATTGTGCCAGAACATACAGTTGCCATAGAAGACGAACCGTTAGATTCTAATACTTCTGATACAACTCTTACTGTATAAGGACAATCTTCAGGAATCATGCCTTTTAATGCACGTTGTGCTAAATTACCATGTCCAACTTCTCTACGAGATGTTCCACGAATTGGTCTAGCTTCACCTGTACAAAAAGGAGGGAAGTTATAATGTAGATAGAAACGCTCTTCACCTTCTTTAGAGGGCATATCTATTTGATTAGCATCTCTAGATGTTCCTAAAGTTACCGTAGCTAATGCTTGAGTTTCTCCACGTGTAAAGATTGACGAACCATGTGTTGATGGTAAATAATCTACTTCACACCAGATTGGTCTAATCTCGTCAGTCTTACGACCATCTAAACGCAATCCTTCATTTAAGGTTAAATCTCTAATGGCAGCTTTTTCAGCTTTACGATAATAATCAGAAATTAAACCACCATAATCTTCTGTTTCTTCTTCAGAAAAAGTTGCTTTAATGTCTTCTTTTATTTGTTGAAATGCAGCACTTCTTTCATGTTTAGCAGATCCAGCTTTAGCAATAGCATACACTTTATCATAAGCCATATCATGAATTTTCTTGGCTAAATCTTCTTCTTCTCTCTCGCCTTCATATTCACGAACGTCTTTCTTTCCAAATGCTTCAGCTAATCGCAGTTGAGCGGCACATTGTACTTTAATCGCTTCATGAGCAAACTTAATGGCATCCGCCATTTCTTCTTCAGAAATTTCATCCATTTCACCTTCTACCATCATTACTGAATCGGCAGAAGCTCCAATCATCATATCTAAATCAGATTCTTCTAATTGTGCGGGTGTTGGATTGATTACAAATTCACCATTTACACGACCAACTCTAGCTTCAGAGATAGCACATTCAAAAGGGAAATCTGATAATTGAATAGCAGCAGAAGCGGCTAATCCAGCCATAGCGTCTGGCATAACATCTGCATCATGAGACATTAATTGAATCATCACTTGCGTTTCTGCAGTATAATCTTTTGGAAATAATGGACGTAGTACACGATCCACTAAACGCATTGTTAATACTTCACCGTCACTTGGTCTTGCTTCTCTTTTGAAGAAACCTCCAGGATAACGACCTGCAGCAGCAAATTTTTCGCGGTAATCCACCGTTAAAGGCAGAAAACCAAGATCTTTTTGTTCGTAATTGGAAACAACTGTACATAATAACATACATTTTCCTGATTGCACAACAACGCTACCATGAGCTTGTTTTGCTAATTTTCCGGTTTCGATAGAAATTTCTCTACCATCACCAAGGTCAATGACCTCTCTAAATACTTTTGGAATCATAAATTTTTTTAATTCGAATTAAACAATGGTCGTTGTGTTGTTGTGTGTAGTTGTTGTGAGACCAATGAAAAACTGTAATTAGCTTCTTATTTACGACTGTTAGACTCTTACGTATGAGTTGATATAAAGCAAAAAAAGAGGCGCGAAGCCTCTTTTTAATTATTTTCTTAATCCTAATTCTTTCACAATTGCACGATATCTTAAAATATCTTTCTTTGCTAAGTAATCTAGTAAGCTTCTTCTTTTTCCTACTAATTTTACTAATGAACGCTCAGTATTAAAATCTTTACGATTGTTTTTTAAGTGCTCAGTTAAGTGATTAATTCTTGCTGTAAATAATGCAATTTGTCCTTCAGCAGAACCTGTGTTCTTTGCATCTTTACCGTGTTTTTTAAAGATTTCCTCTTTTGCTTCTTTTGTTAAATACATTCCAATATTGTTTTAAATGATTTTTATGTATGTTGAAAGCTTTTCTTTCAAGCGGCAAAGATAATAATTTTTTAATGAATTAATGCAATTTTTACTTTCGAAAATGGGTGCGTAGAAAATGTGTATGTGTATTAAAACCTTAGTATAAAAAAAGCACCCCCAAATGAGACTCATTTTTTACGATACCTTACAAGGCGTATATTCAAAGTAAAACCTAATTACTTCATTAATAAATTGTTGTACAAATCACCTACTAAATTATGTGCTGTGAACATATCTCCTAAATGACAAATAACGACTTGCCCTTTTTGAACGGCTCTGGGTTTATATAAAATTCCTTTTTCTGATGAAATCTCATTCGCATATACGAGAGTGCATAAATTTGGTTGGCTTTTGTTATTTCTAACGATTCTATTGGAATGTGTTTTCAAAAAAAGTTGTTTGCTTTTTTGTACATTATTTTTAATGCTATTAAAGTTCTTAGAAATAGTATATAAAGAACAAATAGCATGGTAAGGCCCTGTGGTCATTTTATTTATGTATGTATAAATGTCTAACGACCAGGCTATTTTTTTATCAGTATTGTTAATCAAACAACCTTCGTTGTAAGTGATGAATCCCGCACCAGTTAAACCTCCTAAGCCTTTGCATGAACTAAATGCGCAGGCATCGGCCAGTTCATGATGATCTTCTAAATTGATTGAAGCGGTAGCATCCAAAAACAATTTGGCGTTTTTAATTTTTTTAAGTTGATGCAATAAATGAATGTCTGATAAAAACCCATCCGCAGTTTCGGTATATGACGTTGCTATCCAATCAAATTGTCTGTCCTTTTTTAATTCCTTTTCAATGTCATCATACGAAATAACGGTAATAGAAGTTTTTTGGGGAAGTTGTTCTAATTTAAGCCTATAAATCTCTATTAAACGCTGGCTATAATATCCCGAAACAACAATGAGAATGTGTCCTAACACAAAATTAGATAATGCAACATCAATTGCCGTAGTGGCAGAACCTTGTAATCTTACAATGTGATCATGACCAGTAAGATTTAATATGTTTTTTAACACTGTATTTTCTATTTCAGTATACTCGTTGTCGTCTCTCCCGAAAACACCTTTTATGTCTAGAACATTATGAATAGACAAGTTGGATGGGCCAGGTGTATACATTGGTTTATTACTATTTCGCTTTTGAATAATAGAAGACAAAGCCCTTTCTCTTAATGCTTCACTAGAAACGCCATCCGTTCTAGGGAATTCTATTATATTTTTTATATCATTAGCATTATCACTACCATGAACTAAGAAATCTATATTGTATTTTGAAATTGTATCTTCGGTGATTAACCAATTGGTGGGAACAACTTCATCTACATAAACAATCGATTCTAGAACTTCCTTGCGTTCTTCAAAAGTTAATTCTGGCGTATATCCTTTATGAGATTTTATTTCATCGTCTGTGGTCAAACCAACTACTAAAATCACATTTTTGTCTTCAATGCAATTCTTTGCTTTTTTAAGTAATCGGATATGCCCATGATGAATTAGAGTAGCGGACATATCAACCATTATTCTTAAACTCTCTTGTTTATTCAGGCTCATTTAATATTATTTCTTTAGATTTTTCATAAAATTAACTTTATTGTCAATGGGGTTTATTGTTGGCCTTCCCAAGTCTTTTCTAGAATTAATACAAACCTTTATTTCTAATAGGATAGGCCCCTCAACGCCGTTTAACTCATATAATGCATCTAGTAATTCCTTTTTATTTGTAACCGTTTTTCTATTTTTATAAAGAAAAGCATCTGCGATCTTTAGAAAGTCAATATCAAAACCAACAGTAGGTTGACCTCCAACAGATTCATGAGCACCATTGTTAAAAATAATATGAAAATAATTTTTTGGCGCTAAATTTCCAATTGTTGCTAAAGCTCCGGTGTGCATTAATATAGAACCATCACCGTCTAAGCAATAAACGCTTCTGTTCTTTTTTGCTAATGCAATGCCTAAGGCAATAGAAGAACTATGCCCCATTCCACCTACAGTTAAGAAATCTTTATCATGTGTTTGTCCTTTTGCCTCTCTGTACTCAAATAATTCTCTGGATAGTTTACCTGTTGTTGCTACCGCTATGGCATCATCTTCTAAAGAATCTACTACTATTTTTAGGGCATCTTCCCGAGACATTTCATAATCTGAAGATATTTTAGTTTGCAAGGTATACGATTCAAATAAAACACGTTTTGCAACAATTGCATGTGGTATAGATTTCTCTTTAGTATCGGCAATAATTGTCTGCAATTGTTTAATTGCAATATTCTCATTTTCATTTAAAATCACATATGGAATTTCCATATTTTCAAGCATGGTCAATGTAACTTCTCCTTGTTTTATATGCTGTGGTTCGTCTTTTATACCGGGTTCACCTCTCCAGCCAATCATTAGAAGCATTGGTGTTTTGTATACTTTTTTATCAGCTAAGGACAGCAAAGGATTTACAGCATTACCTAAGCCAGAATTTTGCATGTACACGAAAGGAATTTCATTTGTAGCCAAATAATATCCTAAAGCTAAAGCAATACAAGCACCTTCATTAGCCGCAATAACATTATTGTACTTATTAGTGTTATCGGTAATATACGATGTGAATGGTTTTAAGGATGAATCTGGAATACCGGTAAAGAAGTTTATGTTATGCTCTTTAAGGACATTAAAACATTTTTTTGGACTTATCATAAACGGGTTATTTAGTTCCTGGAATTAGTTCTAATATATCTTTAATAGACATACAATCTTTACTAGCCTCTAATGATCTGCCGTCTGTTAATATTTGTTTAGCAACATTAAACATAGCAGGATAAGAGGCTCTTAACAAGTGATTCGCATAGATTACAATATTGACACCCAAATCAATAAATTCATCTTCTTTTATGTGATTATAAGTTGATGGTACTACAATTATTGGAGTGGTTTTGTCTTCAGCCCTAAAGTGCTTACAGAATTGAATTATTTCTTCTCCCGATTTTTCTTTACTATGAATCATCACACCGTCGGCACCAGCAATAACATAAGCTCTAGCTCTTTCTAATGCATCGTTAACACTTTTACCTAAAATTAAGCTTTCAATACGAGCAATAATCATAAAATCTTCGGTAATCTGTGCATGTTTTCCGGCTCTTATTTTATTAGAAAACCCTTCAATGGTGTCTTGAGTTTGTGGTACTGAAGTGCCAAATAAAGAATTCTTTTTAAGACCCACTTTATCTTCAATTATAACGGCAGAAATTCCATTACGCTCTAAAGTTCTCACGGTAAATTCAAAATGCTCAATTTTGCCACCTGTATCACCATCATAAATAATCGGTTTAGTGGTACATTCTAATATATCTGTTAAACCATGCATTCGTGTTGTGATATCAACGGCTTCAATATCTGGTTTTCCCTTAGAAGTAGAATCTGTAAGACTACTTGACCACATGCCATCAAACTCAATCTTTTTACCTGCTTTCTCAACAACAGTCTTTT
The DNA here is from genome assembly GCA_023954685.1 of Flavobacteriaceae bacterium. Lineage (GTDB taxonomy): Bacteria > Bacteroidota > Bacteroidia > Flavobacteriales > Flavobacteriaceae > JAGSHF01. The sequence continues at coordinate 6,496 of JAGSHF010000162.1, forward strand.
CTACTATTAGCCCTGTTAAACCACTATGTGATTCGAGTATTCTAACAATGGGTTTTGAGTTAATTAATCTTTTTAATGTTTTTAGCCTTATTTCGGGAGTAGTGCCAATACTTTTAATACTTTCTATAAAATCTGAAGAATTTAGTCCTTTTGTATATGGAATTTCTATGACTTCGCCTCCAATTTCATTCATGGCTTGAAAAGCGAGATCTCTAAATTGTTTTTGAGTTCCGTTAGCCCAGTCATCACCGTGAAGCATAAAGTCTGGTTTGTATTCTAATAAATTAGGAACATAATTCCAATCATTTTGAGGAACAACCTTTACAACGCCTTTAATGTTTTTTACAACAGATTCTCTTTGCTCATAATTTAAATACGGAAGCCTTTTATATTCTCCAATTGCCTTGTCTGTAAGTAGACCGATGATAACATCTCCATATTTTGAACCTTGCTCAATAATATTTATTAAGCCAGGATGCATTACATCTGCGGTCATCCCTATATAAACTTGTTTTTTCATATGTTAATTTAAATTGAATCTTTTTTCTTGTTAAAAAGTTGGTTTAAAAAGTATATAAATTTACTTTATATCTTAAACACGATCATAATTTTTTTATATTTTATTTTCAAGAGAAAATAAAATTCTTTGATAATGACCCTATCTATGAACGAAGTACATAGATAACACTTTTTTATAGAAATACAAATGATGCCTTAATATAAAGCA
>JAGSHF010000091.1 GCA_023954685.1 Flavobacteriaceae bacterium
AAATGGCAGATATTGGATTTTCAATTAATGCCGATTCGGAAAGAAAACTAATGATGTTGAATCTGGTAAGGTATATTAATAATAAGTGAATGAAAAAACTTAATAATGCAACATATAGTATCGTTCTTTCAATACGTCTTTTCGTGTATTCAGATAGAAAAATTTGATAAAGTCTGTTCAATAAATTCATCTTTTAATTATTTATTAAGATTTTACCTCGCGTATTTGCCTATGATTTCGTTTCGATTGCACTAAGTTAGCAAATAATCACAAGCTCATAATTCAGAAGCGTGGATTTTTCGTGAGGCAAATGAGACCCAATAAACTATAAACGTTATTGCGCTATCGTTCACTTTTCAAAGTTATTAATTCATTATCTTTTAAATTTTTTAACCCCTTGATTTATTTCTTGATCTCACTTTCTATCAGGCTAATAATTTGTTTAATATGTTTGCGCAAGGTTTCGGACTCCAGATTTGCAGCCGAATTATAGGTAATTGCAAAAGAAACGAGACTCTCCAATTCTTTGCTTTTAGCAATTTCTTCAACAGAGGCCCCTTGACGAGCACTCCCTATGGCGATTTTTTTTAAATGCACCCCCTTTTCCAATTGCCATTCCAGTTCCAGGTGATTAATGAAATGATTAGCCAGATCTCTTGAAATACCCAAGCCTGAGAACACCGATTGCAGTTGTTCATACACTATGGTTGACCAGTCCTGTTCAATTTCGCGGACCGCAATAATATCAGCAGTCCATGTAGAGAGCAAGTGCTTTAGCTCATTGTTGGTGATGAGCCTCAAATCCCCAGTACTGCTGAGGTCATTTTCTATAGGATCAAAAGTTGGGTCAATTAATAGGACAGTTAGGTCAGCGATTAAACTATCACGGATTACCTGCTGAGGATGGTCTGTTGACTCGAGTATGGACAGCGCAGCATTAATCACGGCGGTTCTGATTTCCATTTTTTGTTCGAGTTGGGAGAGGTTGGATAGGTAATCTTCTTTTAACTGCGCAAGGACAGTTTTTTCCACATCTCGTTCTTGTCTATTCTGATTCCAATTATTAATTTGAAGTGCAATTAATATTCCAATAACTACAAGAATTATTTCTCCTAATGCATAGAGCAAATATTTACTGAACTTGTTTTCAGTCAGCATTATTTGTCTAATTTTTCTAAAGAATTTTATCATTGGTCAGCGGTTTCTCGAAAGTTATAACAATTATTTAATTCCGTACGTGTGATAATAATGAAGTACAACGACCTGCTAAAGGCAGTTCGGCCTTGATAACGAAGATACAAAAATTCGCAGCCACATTTATGATAGTACGTGTCAGCTAGAAAATTAAAGTTAGTGTTTCGAGGGTTACAAACAAGCAGCTTTACACGTTTTTGTCTGGCGTTTTATAATCTCCGCTTTCTATTCTTTTTGAAATCGTTTTTATATACTGATTATATTTTCCAATTGGTTAATAACCCATACCATAGGGTAACCAAAGAAATCCGGCTAACTAGTAAGTCAAAGTATTGTAACCATTTGCTTGTAATTGAAGCATTCGTACCGAGGCCGTGGGAGTAACATTGAGACCTTCAAAAAGCGTCTCTTCCGCTACGCCTAATTTTGCCATGGCAACGCTGCATACACTTACCTTGACTTTTCCCTTATATTTTTGGAAAAACTCTTCCAGTTCAGATTTTTTTACCAATTGGGTAACCACCTTACCTTTGACCACAATCTCGTAATCCTCTATTAAAACACCATTTTCAATGAGCAAATCATACATACTTAGCACCCCCTTAAAATGCCTTTCCGTAGTAAGTACAAAAGCATATTTAGGTGTTTTTTGTAAATCTGTAATAGCTTGTTGGTCTAGTTTTTTTTGACCGTGGGCTACTGTAACAGTAGCAGTCATTACCATAATGATTAATAGGGTTCTAAAAATATTGCTCATAAATTCTATTTTTAAGTACATATTAGTTGATCTAAAAATACACTCAACGTATTTGTGTATGATTAGTTGCTGTAAGTACTAAGATAGCAAAAAGAAACAGCGTAGAGGAAATTCGCTAGAATTTTCTCGGTAATAATTAAACAGCGTTAAGCAATTGATTTTGCATGTTGTTAGCCTTTTGTTATTTATAACTTCTCTTCCAACATACGAACCAGCTGATCATTCAAATCCAACTGATTTTCAATTCTTTCAATTATTACTTGAGTCCACATTCTTTGATTTACTAGAAATCCTTGAAAATAATTGTCATTTTGTAACTGAATCAATTTTTCATGCAGTAATATTTGTTTTTGAGGATTTCTTTCCCAGCCTCCCTCTTGGTTAAATGCATTCTTTACGTCAAAAACCCCTTTTTCTGCAAAGTAATTGACGATCTCATTTTTTATATCTGAATTATGCTCATTTATAGATTCTTCCACCGCACGAAGTGCTCTAAAATACGTATTGATTGACTTTGTCAAATCTTTATCTGTAATTGATTTTGATACACCAAAATGATTTTCTTGTAAATGCGAATGAAAAGTGATAGGTATGATCATATAATCGTATTGAAAGTTTTCATCATAAACACTATCACCCATAAATTCGTAAAAAATTCTATAGTGCACTTTCTGGTGCTCCTTTGCATGAGAAAGCTCGTATTGAAGAAGGGTTTTATCTCTTTTTAAATCTTCAATAATATTGGAATAAATATTTTTTTCATTCTGAAGAGCTTTTCTATCCTCATTCCAGTCATTTACTTGTAAGGCTATTAAGATTCCAACAACAACTAATACTATTTCACCAATGGCATATTTTAAATACTTTCCAGTTTTATTTTTTTTCATAAGGTCGTAGCGTATTTTTCTGAAAAACTTTATCAAAACATCAGAATTTTAGTTACCAATTGTATCCTCACCAAACCTCTTCAAGAGCTTTGATTTTGCAAAGGCAAAATTGAGTTCGAATAGTCGAAAGAATTTTATCATTGTTCAATGGTTGGTCAAAATGTTTTACCACGGTTGGTGTATAGTTAGTTACGGAAAATCAGTTGTGATTTTCCGACGTACTACGAAGTTAATTAATTCAAGTGAATTTTCTGCGAGGAAATTCCGTAGCAATTAATTATACACGGTGTTGTGCTTTCGTTATTTTTATCATTATTCTATGATGCTAATTCATTAATTATTTATTAACGACATGCTAAGAAATATTCATAATTTAAGCATTAATTTTTCAGCGTTATTAACGCAAAATTGGATTCCTCTGAAATTCGTTTTTTTAATTTTAATGTATATTCATATAATTGCGAATATGAGGTTAATGAATTATGTTGAAACAGTAAACCTTGCACTAAATCATTTTCATTTTGAGTTACATTAATTCTTTCAAAAAAATTACTTTGAGATAAATCGGAATCTATATAAGCCTTCATTTGTCTTTCAAACTCAATAATACTAGAGATGTTTTTTTCAAAGACAATTAAATAAAAATCCTGCGTATTTGACAGCGTTACTAAAGCTTGTTTCTGATCTTCACTTAATAATGTTGAATTCCCAGAGGCTTGCATATCTTTAAAAGTATGGTTATTTGGTGTATACCTGTATTTACGCATAACATCTTTTATAACATGAGAGCATGAATCAATAAGCGCACTTATATCTACTGGGTCTTGATTTTCAAAGTAATTAAAGTAGTTTTCGATTTCTTTAATATTACGCTGGCCAATTACTACTAAGCTATCAACGTTTTTTAAATCGGTTTCTATATCATTAATAATTTTATTGGCATAAATAATTGCACGCTGTTCTTGTTTCTTGGTCTCATTCCAATTATTTATTGAAAGTGCAATCAAAATTCCAATAACAACTAGGATAATCTCTCCAATAGCATACTTTAAATACTTTCCTGTTTTATTTTTCTCCATGAGGTCGTATCTGATTCGTCTAAAGAACTTAATCATATTTCAGGTTTCTATTTTTTCCGCAAGCGGCTATCTCTACCAAATGTCCACTGGACATTTGATTTTGCAAAGTAAAATTAAGTTTCGATAATCTAAAGAATTTTATCATTGGTTAGAGGTTTGTCATAATGAAGCACAACGGTTTGTGCATGAAACGTAGCGTTTAAAAAGACGCTAACTTTTCGGATAAACATAGAGTCGAATTTATATTTTGTTTTTATCTTATCAATCTTAAAAGCCAAATTTAAAAATTTGTCGGTCTTCGCAAACACACACACCCAAATTTCTCGGAAATCTTATAATACCAATGTTTTAAGCACGTTGTTCTACATAGTGTTTACTTATGTAATAATCATAAACTAATCTCTTTTAATCAGTCCTTTGTCATTAAAACTGAAAATAAATAAACTGTTCACCATTGCCTTGTGCGATTGAGATTAAAAAAAATAGAATTGCCCAAACAATACCTAAAACCCAAGGCGATGTTTTTTGTGATACTTCTTTCATAGAGGTGTTTCGCATAATCCAATGACACAAAAATAGAATACCAATTACAATGCATACTTTAACTACGCTAAAGGAATCAAGAATTTTTTCACCATCGTGTTGCATATAAAACATAGATTTTATCATATTCCATGCCGTATCAAATTCTCTGGCTCTAAAAAACACCCAAGTAATATTAACACATGAAAAAGTGATGAATGCTAAAAAAATGCCATTCCATTTAGTTATTTTAAAGGGTAAATATTTTTTTTGCAATTTTTCTAAAATCAAGTAAGTACCATGTAATCCGCCCCAAACCATAAATGTCCATGCTGCGCCATGCCAAAGACCACCTAATAGCATGGTGAGCATTAAAGCGACGTACATTCTAGTAATACCATGACGATTGCCTCCTAAAGGAATATACAAATAGTCTCGTAACCAACTTGATAAAGAAATATGCCACCTGTTCCATAAATCGGAGAACCCTAATGATGCATAGGGATACCTAAAGTTGTCTGGTAAAATAATACCAAGCATTAAAGCAATACCAATAGCACAAGTTGAGTAACCTGCAAAGTCGAAAAAGATTTGCCCAGAGAAAGCTAATGTTCCTGTCCAAGCATCAATACCATGTAATAATTTAGAAGAACCAAACACGTCATCAGCTACTCCAGAAAGTAAGGTGTCTGCTAATACTACTTTTTGAAAAAGACCAATGGTTAATAAAAAGATTCCCCAAACAAATTGATTGTAAGTTGCTTTTTTTTCCTCATAAAATTGTGTGATTAAATCTTTAGCTCTTACAATAGGCCCTGCAACGAGTTGAGGAAAGAAAGTTACATATAAAGCAAAATCTAAAAAGGTTCTGGCTGGTTTTATTTTTCTTTTGTAAATATCTATGGTGTAAGACATGGTTTGGAAAGTGTAAAACGAAATTCCCATTGGCAGAATAATATCCATTGGTCTGGCATTATAATCTAAACCAAATAAATTTACAATGGTTACAAAATTTTCTAAAAGAAAATCTCCATATTTAAAAAATCCCAAAAAACCTAGATTAACAAACATGCTTAAGAGCAACCAGAATTTTCTTTTGCGTTCATTTTCTTCTACTGCTAAGCGCTTTCCTGCTGTCCAATCTACAACAGTAGAAATCCAAAGTAAAATAACTAAAGGGGGATTCCAAAGCCCATAGAACACATAACTTGCAAAAAGCAACATTCTTTTTTTATTGGTCCAATTAAATAGTTTTGAATAATAAACTGCCAAAACAATAACCAAAAACACAACGAAAATTAATGAGTTAAATAACATAATTAGTTGGTTTTAAGGTTGGTGATTGCTCCATCTTCTAGCATGATTTTAATCAATTCACGAGTAAAATAGTTGGCATCTTCTTTACTTAAATGTGATTCTTCTGGACACGTTAAATCTTTTAACTGATCATAATCTTCAAAGTGATACGATTTTACGTTTGCTTTTTTAACTAGATCATCCCAATACTCAGCTCTAGGTAAACCCATGTTTTCTCCAATACGTGTTCCACCACTTGAAGGACACCTTACTAAAATTAGATTGCCACCTTTTTCTTTAAATTTATTGACATCTTCCAAAAGGAATGCCATCGTATTTTCTTTATCAGGTGGATGAGCTCCACCACCATAATATTTCCAAACGTCAATAATCTTATTAGCAAAAGTCGTGTCTTTGGCTGTTCGAGCAGTCATTGACATGTTTCTTTCTATGGAAACATCACCAAAATAATAGAATGGAGGCATAATAGGATCTTTAGTTCTCGATTTCATGTTGATCCGCCTTAATAAAGCTTTTAAATCAATATCATCTGCCCATAGTTCTTCATCACCAGACATAAACACTAAATTTTGTTGTAAAAGAACAGAGAGCTTATAATTGATGCGCTGTGCATAAGTTCTATTATGAAAATGATCAACTTTTGATTGTATTCTTTGCCATGGTTCTGCAAAAGGATAGGTTGTTGAAAAAACGAGCCCGGGTGTTACACCAATGATAACAGTTCCATTAAAATTAGTATTGTTTACCAAGTCATGAAATGACGGTAAAGGCGTGGAGCCCGTTGAGGACAATTGAATTGGTTTTATACCAGTCCATTTTTCCCATTCACTTAATTGTAAATCAAAATAAGCTCTTGATGATCCAAAAATGACGACATCATCTTTAGTTGCAGTTTCAATATCTGCTCTGTGCATTGCCCAAAGAGATTTATCGTCATTTAGAGTTGGATATTTCCCATGTGACCTCCAGTATATTTCCCAGCAAGCAAGTCCGATTACACTTATAACAAGTGCAATAAGAAATGATTTTTTTAAATTCATAATTGTTGGATTTATTCAATTAATTTACTTTTCAGGCATTGTACACAGCGGTTTGTATTTGGTTAGTTGCGTGAGCAACTAAGATAACAAAAAGGGCAGGAGCTAGGAAATATGCTAGGATTTCCGAGGCAGGCTTTAAACACTATTAGCAATTAATTATAGAGGTTGTTGCAAGTAGTAGTTCTTTTTAAGGATATTGATTTCTAAATCTAACTTATTCTTTTTTACTAATAGGCACTGCATCAAAAGGGTCGACCATAGCGACAAATAAAACGCAAGGGCCATTATCTAGGCATTTTGCTTTATGTGGTTTTCCTGATGGACCATAAGCATAAGTTCCAGCTTTTAAAATCACAGGTTTTTCTCCTTGGTATTGAACCTCCAAATCTCCTGAAATTAAAACCATTCGTTCAGGGGAATTATGTGTGTGATTCACAACTTTTGTATTAGGTTCTATTTTAAAGAAAAAATCCAAATTAGGTTTAGATATATCTCCATGAAGTATTGTAAAGGAACAATTTGGAAAGAAATCAGGAGCGGGTAACCATTTCAAATCTTTATTATCAATAGTTGTGGAAAAAGAAGTTTCTGTTGCTGTATCAGAAAGACCATTACTCTGAGCATTCAAACCGATTGCTAAAAAAACAAAGGCAAGAGTAATCTTGTTTTTTGCGTACTTTTTAATTCTGTTAGTTTTCATTTGGTTGTTTTATAAGCACTTAAGTTACGTGAAATATATTAAATATCAAATAAAACAGTATGTATTTGAATTACTTGCAACGTGTTTGTATATGGTTTGTTACGTGTTTAAAGCAACTAATTTAGCAAATACAAACCGAATAGAAAATCTGGGAGGATTTTCGTAAGTAGGCGAGTGCTAGCAATGAATTATACATTGTGTTGTGCATAGTTATTTTTGTAATGAATAAAATATTTAATCAAACAAATCATCCGTTATAATTAAGGTGTATTCAAATTCATTGTTTGATTTTTCATTTAAATTCCACATGCTATCTAGAATTTTTTCATGTTCGTATATCAGAATTAAATTGTTCTGAGCATCTCCTTTGTGAATTTGAAGACTCTTGAAAGTATTGTTTTTTGAGGGAATTACAATACTATCACAATGATTAGTATTACTTATAAACCAATTTGATTTGCGCTTGATTTGTCTCTGAACGCCATTATCTATAGTTAATATTATGTCGGTACTTGAATCATTTTGAACTAAATAATTGGTATTAAAAGTAGCAGTATTTGAACATCCAGAACCGTTATAATACTTTGTCTCCAAAATATTTTCTGAAGCATCATAATATTCAATTTTTAAAAGCTCTCCAACATTCCAAATCTCTTTAATCTTCTTTATATATGTTACTCTTCCTTCCTGTAATGATTTATCGGGTTCAAAATTCAACCATTTATAATCTTTCAATCCATTAGAATAATAACCTTCATATTTGACTTTTTTTCCATTAAATATAGCTGTTACTCCTGGTTTTTTCCAAGTTCCATAACTTCTAACTTTCCCATTAACAAGAGAATTATCTTTTATCAAATACGCAACGTTATCTTTTATGTATACATCATTCATGTCGATAAAATCTTTTCTCGAACAACCAAGAAAAAGGAAAACAATGAATACTAGAATTAGTCTTTGCATTATGAGATAATTATATTAAGTTAAATAGTGTTTTTAATTTTTTAGTATCAATCCCATAGTTTTTTTACCTTCTATTACATTTGTTTAATAATGCACAACGGTCTTGTGTATGGTTAGTTGCGTGGTTAAGCAACTAATTTAGTAAATAAATCACACATAGAATATTCCGCAGGAATGTTCGTTAGTCGGTAGTAAACAAGCAATTAATTATACATGTTGTTGTAGCTAGTTTTATTATCTGTAATGCATTTGAGAAGGAGAAAGTCATTAATCATTTGGTTCAATTAAATCTTTAATATGTGCTGCAACAGCACTACCAGCCATAGACCCATAATTACTTAATACAATTACATAATAATCTTCTTTAGGGTAATACTCAAAACGGCTTCCTACTCCATTTCTTACGCCTCCATGTCCAATGGTTACTGCTTTACCAATATGGTTGATTTGAAAACCATAACCATAATATCTACTTTCATCTTTAAAACTAAAAAACTTAGCATGTTTTTTAAAAAGTAACTGTTGGGTTTCTTTGTTAACAAGCGTATGATTATTAATGGCTTTAAAATACGTATACAAATCTCTAGTGTTTGAATAAATACCACCATCTGGAGCTAAATAATTACCAACACCACCATTTTCTTTTCTGATACCACCAACATAATTTGTGTTTTCATCTTTATAGGTGTACCCAATCGCTTTATTTTTACGTGCTGATAATTTATCCATATCAGCAAAAGAGTTGTTCATTTTAAGTGGCTTAAAAATATGCTGCTCTATAAATTTACTATAAGACATGCCACTAACTCTTTCAATAATAAGACCCAACAATACATATTCTTCATTTGAGTAATCATATTTGTTTAACACTTTAAAATTCTTTCTTCTGCCTTCATTTAACGAGTCAATATGAGTTATTTGTGCTGTTAAAGCTTCTTCAAGGTTTCTTGCTTTGTCATTGTCTCTGTTAAACGGTTCATAATCATCTAACTCTATACCAGAAGTGTGCGTTAATAAATGATGAATGGTTACCTGATTGGCAATATCCTTAGGATATTCTGGAATGAATTTACTTATTGGATCTTTAAATTTTAATTTTCCTTGATCTGCTAATTTTGCAATAGCAACACCTGTAAATGTTTTGGTAGTTGATGCAATATTAAAAGAGGTGTTTGCATTGTTTTGGGTATTCCTTTTCTTGTTATTATCTCCATACGTTTCTTCAAACAAAATTGTGTTGCCCTTTGCGACTAATACTGATCCTGAGAAGAAGTCTAGCTTGTGTAACTTTTTTAAATACTTTTTTAAATGAGGTTTCATTTCTTTTGATGAAATTGATTTGTATGGAGGTAAATTGCCAGCAGGACGAGTGCCGTCCATTCTTGATTTTCCAACAATTTTGGTATTGTCTGCATTCATTCTCAGCATAATAATTACCCAGTTTTTAGTATGCTTACCTTGAAACCATATAGCCAATCTGTTTTTATTAGACCAGCTTGTTTTTATAGCATAAGGTTCTATCTGTCCATATTCTGCAAATACACTTGGCCAATATGCAGCTGCTTTTTTAAAGTCTTTCTCATAGTGTTTAGTAGTAAAAGCTTCTAACTTTTTAAGGTTATTTGTATTATAAGCTTTTATAAACTCTTTAAAAATTGGTGTAATTTTACTTTCTGGCCATTTAAAGTTGTGGCTGTTTTGCCCTAGAACTTTTGATGGATTTAATAGCGTAGTTGCTACTATAACGAATCCCAAAATTATTTTTTTAACTGTTGATCTATTTTCCATTTTATATGTTTTAAGCTGCAAAAGTATATGAGGAATTCAGTTCTGAAAAATGAAATGTAATGAGCTGTAATAAAAATGTGGTGAATTGCATATATGATTAATTATATTACAATAAACCTTATAATTTTTTTAAGATTTTAAAGAAAGACGACATAATTAATACAATAGAATAAAGTATCAATTATTATTTAATTGGCTAGAAAATTAACCAATTTATCACAAGGGTATTAAAAGTAGAATACATATCAAGTTTCTTTTCATTGTTATTTAAGTTTTATTATAAATTAAAACTTAAGGACAAGAAAAAAGTAGGAGTGACAATTAGCTACAACGTGTTCGTGTATGGTTAGTTCCGTTGGCTAGAACTCAGTTAGTAAAATTGAACGAACCAGAGGAAATTCCGAAGGAATTTCCAAGTAGGCGAGTACTAGCAATTAATTATACACGTTGTTGGTAAATGTTTTAATCAGCAAACTGTACTCTAACCAGAGGACTACTTATGAGGCTATAAAGAACTTTAACGTTCATATGAAAACTTGAAGAAACCGATTGCGTAAAGTCTTTTAGTTCATCTATTTTATCAGAATCATAATAAATTCCATTCATGATAACTCCATTAATTGTTTTAGAACTGGTAATATTTTCTAAAGGGTTTTTATCTAAAATAATTAAATCTGCAATTTTTCCATTTTCAATTGTTCCATAATCTTTATCTTTTCCAACAAACTTTGCTGGAATAATAGTCGCACTTTGCAAAGCCTCAAGGTTCGATAAACCGCTTTTTGTTAAATCTTGTAATTCATCATGCATACTAAACCCAGCAAAAGTATAGGAATCTGTCACATCTGTTCCCGTCATAATTGGTACGCCAATATCATTGGCCATTTTAATTTGTTTTTTTACCGCGTTATAAAAATCTGTACTTAATCCATTTCCTTCTTCAGATAAATTCTTTTTCTTGTTATTTCTAGCATCAATGCCCCACCATAAGTCTTTTCGTATAGAAGTAACATATTGTAAGTTAGGATTGTCTATAAATGTAGATTTATGTGCAAATGCCTCGAATTTCAGGGTTTGAAGAGTTGGTGTCCAATACGCATTATTTTCTTTCATTAAGGTCATTAATTTAATCGCTGTATTTGGATTGAAATCTTCAACCATTGATGCTTTTGATTTCGAAAAGAACACTTTCCAGTTTTTGGGATTTCGTAAACTATCAGCTTTAGGAAAAGACTCAAACATAAAAATACGTCCGTGTTCAAAACTTCTTTGCCCTAATAAAATGGCATCTTCAAGACTTATAAACATTGGTTTGTGGCCTGCAAGATGCAATCCATATTTTGGGGTAGCTAAAGCCAATCTTTTATAGATATGTGGCTGTATTTGTTGATAAACTTTGATGAAATCTACTTTTTCATTTTTGTAAAAGCTTAAAAGAGAATCAATTTGTTCATCTTTCTGTAGCTTAAAAAATTCAGGAAAGCCTTCAGGGACAGATGAAGCCCCATCAATTTGGTAACTACTTTGTAAAACATATCTTGGAGTTATTCGATTATTATTGCTTAATTCTGCATTCCACTCTAAGCGTTCTTTACTGCCAACCCAATAACTATCTCTTTTGTTGAGTTGTCCTGACATATCTCGAATACCTGTAACTCCATTCGCAATATAAAGTGGATGATGAAGCCATTCTGAATGTTGATTTGAATGCGTGTGCATATCCCACAGACCTGGTATTATATATTTACCAGAGCCATTAATAATCAAAGAAGTTGAATTTGCTTTTAGTATGCCAGAAGTATCGATTGCATGAATAATGTTATTTTTTATAAGAATATCTCGATTTTCTAAAATGCCTCCCGATTTCACGTCAATTATTTTTACAGATTGTATTAAGACTGTATCAAACTTTTTAGGTAGGTTTAATTTTGGCATTGGCCTTAGAACAGCAGATATTATAACTAATAAGAATAGAAGAAAGATTACCGAAATGATTTTAAGAAATTTAAATATCTTTTTTTTCAT
>JAGSHF010000015.1 GCA_023954685.1 Flavobacteriaceae bacterium
ACTTATTGTTAGTGAAGGTTCTACTTATCAAATTATTGTAGAGACTGGTAAAAACCTAATGCGTGATATAGAAGTCATAGTAAATGGTAATGAATTAAAAATTACTGATAATAATGGTTGCAATTTGTTTAGGGATTACATAGGCACAAAGGTTTATGTTACAACACCTATTCTAACAGAAATAAGAAATTCATCACAATATACAGTGTCGTCAAGAGGCGTATTAAATTTCCCTAATTTAAATTTAACTGCTGAAGATTTTAATTCACCAGATAGTTTTGCCGTTGGAGATTTTAATTTAGAAGTGCAATCTCGAGAATTAAGAATAAATTCAAATAATGTGTCTTCATTTTATTTGACAGGAGAAACCGAAGCTCTGTTTATTGGATTTTATGCAGGGGATGGACGTTTTCAAGGAGAAGCGCTATTTGCAAAACACATTGAGGTTTTTCATAGAGGGAGTAATGATATGTTTGTACATCCATTACAGAGTTTAACTGGAGAGCTCCGCGGTACAGGAAATTTAATTTCAGTTAATGAACCGTCAGTAGTTAATGTAGATCAGTTTTATACTGGGAAGCTTATTTTTCAATAATCAATAGGTGGACTAACTCGTTAACTCTCTAAATAAACTTTCCAAACTCGCATTTTTTTGATTGAGCCTTAAGATCTTTAAATCGTTGTCTTGCGCAAAATCAAATACATAAGAGCGCATATCTTCTTCAATAGAGAAAGTAATTTCATAGACAAAATCATGCGTATTTATGACGTCTACTACCTTTGGTAATTTTTTCAGAAACGCATCTTCAACGCGAAAATCAAATTCTACGACAACTATTTGCTCTTGACCCTCCCTTAATGCTTTCAAGGTTTTATCTGCTACAATTTCTCCTTTGTTAATAATAATGACACGATCGCACATGGCCTCAACTTCTTGCATAATATGGGTCGACAAAAACACAGTTTTTTCCTCGCCGATACTTTTAATAAGGTTCCTAATATCAACAAGTTGGTTGGGATCTAGGCCAGTAGTGGGTTCATCTAATATTAAAACATCAGGATTGTGAAGCAAGGCATTGGCTAGACCAACACGTTGACGATACCCTTTAGACAGTTGTTCTATGGTTTTATTTGCTTCCGGAATTAATCCGGTCAATTCAATGACCTCTTCAATTCTCGCTTTTGAAACGTTATATATTTTGGCATTAAAACTTAAATATTCTCGCACATACATATCTAAATAAAGCGGGTTGTGTTCTGGGAGATAGCCAACACTTCGCTGTACGGCTTTGGCATTGATGGAAATATCATTTCCATTAACCGAAGCTTTACCATCAGATGCAGTTAAATAGGTTGTTAAGATTTTCATCATGGTAGACTTTCCAGCGCCATTTGGTCCTAAAAAACCAACAACCTCAGGTTTGCCTACTTCAAAAGAAACATTGTTTAATGCTTTTTGATTACCATAGATTTTCGTTACGTTATCAACAATAATAGACATGTATTATTTCATTTTTCGTAAAAATAAGTATTTCCGAAACGTATTCATGAAAAAAAAGTTTATAAGATTTTGTTTTTTCAATTTATTATTTACTTTAGCCAACATAATGATGAACGCCACAACTAATTCTACATATTATAACTGGTTTTATTTCTTTTTTAGCAAAAGGATGGAGACGTTATATGTGTAATTTATAGTTAATAAATTTTATATAAGTCTCGATGAAAATCGGGACTTTTTTTATTCATAGGCTTTTAAAGCCTATGAAACAACTCTCAGAAAAGAGAGTGTCAAAAGGATGAAAGTATGATTAAAACAGTAGCTATACAAGGTGTAAAAGGATCGTTTCACCACATTGTGTCTCAAAAGTATTTTGATGACCAAGTTCAGGTGATGGAATGTTTGACTTTTGATCGTGTCGTAGACAGTTTGATAAACAGTGAAACGGACGCCGCTATTATGGCTTTAGAAAATTCAATTGCCGGTTCAATTATTCCTAATTATGCGCTGATAGACAATCATAATCTACACATTGTTGGAGAGCAATATTTGGATATTCAACATAACCTCATGGCTTTGCCGGGTCAGGCCATTGAAGATATTAAGGAAGTGTATTCACATCCTATGGCGTTATTGCAATGCAAAGCGTTTTTTAAAGAAAATCCACACATCAAGCTTGTTGAAGACAAAGATACGGCTGATGTGGCACAGCGCATTCAAAAAGAAAACTTAAACGGTGTAGCTGCAATAGCTAGCGTGTTGGCAGCTGAAATTTATAACCTGGATGTTTTAGCAAAAAGCATTCAAACAATAAAGCATAATGAGACCCGATTTGTTATTGTAAACCGCAATAATCACGAATGGCCAGAGGCAGACATTAGTAAAGCATCACTTAAGTTTGAACTTGATCATAAACGTGGAAGTTTAGCAGCGATTTTGAATGTTATGAGCGATTGTAAATTGAACTTAACAAAAATTCAATCTTTACCAAAAATAGAAACGCCATGGTTGTATGCTTTTTTTGTGGATGTAACTTTTGATGATTACAAGGATTATAAAAAAGCTAAAGACATTATGAAAATTATGGCAAAGCACTTTAAAATATTGGGTGAATATAAAAAGACCAAATTATGATAGAACCTGCTAAACGATTACAAAGTGTTGAGGAATATTATTTTTCACAAAAACTTAGAGAAGTAGCTTTGTTAAAAGCTAATGGGAAACCCATAATTAATTTAGGTATTGGCAGTCCAGATTTGATGCCACCTCATAAAGTGACTAAGGCCTTGACGAAATCTTTGAGTTTTGAAAATGCTCATAAGTATCAGAGTTATCAAGGTTTGCCAGAATTTAGAGAGGCAGTTTCGGGGTTTTATAAGGAGCATTTTATGGTGAATTTAAGTGCATCAACCGAAGTTTTGCCACTTATGGGGAGTAAGGAAGGCATTATGCATATTTCAATGGCTTATCTTAATGAAGGCGATGAAGTATTGATTCCTAATCCAGGATATCCAACATATCAATCGGTGACTAAATTACTTGGCGCAAAACCAGTATTTTTTGATCTTAATGAGGGGTCAGATTGGTTGCCAGATTTGGAAGCTCTGGAAAAACGAGATTTGAGTAAAGTAAAATTGATGTGGATTAATTACCCTAATATGCCAACAGGTGCTCAGGCCACCCATAAATTTTTTAATGCCATAGTTGCTTTTGCAAAACGGAATCAAATATTAGTAATTAATGATAATCCTTATAGTTTTATTTTAAATGATAATCCAAGAAGCATTTTAAGTGTAAATGGTGCCAAGGATGTATGCTTAGAACTGAATTCATTGAGTAAAACTTTTAATATGGCAGGATGGCGTGTTGGTATGGTAATGGGAGGTAATGAACATATTCAAAATATTCTTAAAGTAAAAAGTAATATGGATTCAGGTATGTTTTATGGGATACAAAAAGGTGCGATAGAAGCCCTAAGGTGCTCGAATCTTTGGTATTTGAGTTTAAATAGTGTTTATGAATCACGCCGAAAATTAGTTTGGAAATTGGCAGATGCGTTAAACTGTAGCTATGATAACAACGCTACGGGGATGTTTGTTTGGGCAAAGCTACCGCCTTTTTTTAAAGCTGAAGAATTTGTAGAAACCGTATTAAAAAATCATCATGTCTTTGTTGCTCCTGGGCATATTTTTGGGAGTAATGGCGAAGGTTATATAAGATTTTCACTATGCGCATCAGAAGAAGTGATAGAAAAAGCAATTGCAAGAATTAAATAAGTTATGAATAAGATATATGTCATTGGCGTTGGATTAATAGGAGGGAGTTTAGCTTTAGATATAAAAGCTCAAAACCCAAATGCAATTATTTATGGGATAGATGCTAATCTGGAGCATTTAAATGAAGCAAAAACCTTAAAGGTCATTGATGAAATTGCAAAACTGGAAGATGTAATTCATGCGGATTTAGTAATTCTTGCAATCCCGGTTGATGCAACGGTAAAGTTGCTGCCTCATTTATTGGATTTGGTTTCAGATACTACTTTAGTTATGGACGTGGGTTCAACCAAAGAAGATATTTGTTTGGCGGTAAAAGATCATGCCAAGCGAAGGAATTTTTTAGCAACACATCCAATTGCTGGGACCGAACATTCCGGCCCAAATGCTGCAATTCATGATTTATTTAAGAATAAAACCAATATAATTTGTGAAGTTGAGGATACCGCATTTAACCTGCAAGAAAAGGCAATAAAGCTGTTTGGTGCAATTGGCATGCGTATGCGTTACATGAAACCAAAAGCTCATGATAGACACATTGCTTATGTTTCGCATTTGTCACATATTAGTTCATTCATGCTGGGTAAAACGGTGATAGAAAAAGAAAAAAACGAACGTGATATTTTTGATATGGCGGGCAGTGGTTTTGAATCTACGGTTAGATTGGCAAAAAGTTCACCTGAAATGTGGACGCCAATTTTTAAGCAGAATAAGAGCAATGTCATTGAAACGCTCGAAGATTATATTAAAAACTTAACGCAATTCAAATCTTTTATAGAACAGCAAGATTTTAAAGCGGTATACGATGACATGAAAAACACCAATCATATTAAAGACATATTAAACGGAATACAATAACAGCAAGTTTCAAATGCTGAAGTACTTTGTAGAAGATAGCAGGTAATCAGAATTTGAATATTTAGAATTATAATGAAATTATGGAAAACAAAAAAGAACTTAGTACGTGGTTAAATAACTTTGGGTTAGATCACCCATTGGTGATAGCTGGACCGTGCAGTGCAGAAACGGAAAAACAAGTGCTAACCATAGCGCATGAATTAAAAGACACTGATGCTACGGTGTTAAGGGCCGGTATATGGAAACCAAGAACACGTCCAGGGAATTTTGAAGGCGTTGGCGCCTTAGGCTTAAAATGGTTGCAAAAAGCCAAAGAAGAAACAGGCATGTTAATAGCGACAGAAGTTGCCAATGCAAACCACGTAGATTTAGCTTTACAACATGACGTTGATGTCCTTTGGATTGGAGCCAGAACTACAGTAAGCCCATTTATAGTTCAGGATATAGCAGATGCTTTAAAAGGTACGGATAAGCCTGTGCTGATTAAGAACCCGGTAAATCCAGATTTATCACTATGGTTAGGCGCAGTTGAGCGTTTTTATACGGCGGATATTAAAAATTTAGGTGTTATTCATAGAGGGTTTTCTGCTTATGAAAAAACGAGATACCGTAATAATCCAGAATGGCAATTACCTATAGATTTACAAAATCGTTTTCCTGATTTACCACTTATCTTAGACCCTTCTCATATTGCTGGGCGTCGTGATATTATTTTTGATTTATGTCAAACAGCTTTAGATTTAAATTTTGATGGCCTTATGGTAGAAACACATCATGATCCGGATAATGCATGGAGTGATGCTGCTCAACAAATTACACCGTCTAGCTTAGTACAAATGATGGAGGATTTAAAAATCAGAAAGGAAACTTCAGCTGAGGCAGAATACAATAATAAGATCAATACCCTAAGAACACAAATTGATGTTATTGACCATCAGATTATTGAAACATTAGGGAAAAGAATGAAAGTTTCTGATGGTATTGGCAAGCTCAAAAAAGCAAGTAATGTTGCTGTTTTACAGTCGAAACGATGGAATGAAATTCTCGGTAAAATGATTTTGGAAGGCGAAGAAAACAACTTAAGTGAAGAGTTTGTACTTCGCATGTTTAAGGCGATTCATCAAGAATCAATTAATCATCAAGAGAAGATATTCAAACAATAAAAAAAAAGCGCCAATGGCGCTTTTTTTTATTTTAAAAATATAACGGGTTACGAATATGCCGTTACCATCGTCTTTACCTGCATCACTTTCTACGCCGCTGATGACAAATGCTAATTCCTAACCTTCATCACTCATGGTATTAATTTTGGACGTAATTATAGCATCATTTGCTACGATGTTTTGAAATCGAATTCCAGCGATATTGTAAAAGTTTAAAAGCTTAGTTTCTTCAAAATTTTTGACTCTAATGCTTCTTCGCTTGGATTTGTTTCTCGTATCTTCTTCATTGTTCTTAGATCGTTCAGAAGAAAAATCTTTATAGTTCCTTTCATCTTCTGCTGATATAAGTCTAGACCTCCCTATTCTTGAAGGGACAATGGACTCTACACTGGTTACTACTTTATACTCAACTTGTGCACTGAAATCTATAGAAATAAGGATTATAAAAGTCAAAATTGTAAAGAATTTTCTCATAATTTTTGAAGTTTTAATTTTAGAACAAAAAAAGTTTTCTAAGTATAAAATCCTTAATTTGCATTTTGTAAAAGTAATGCATGACAGGACTCGTTTATAAATCTACTGGAAGTTGGTATACCGTTAAAACTTTAAATGGTAAAACTTATCAATGCCGAATAAAAGGAAAATTTCGTTTAAAAGGAATAAAAAGCACAAATCCAATTGCCGTTGGAGATGTTGTAGATTTTGAATTAGAGACTGATAATAATACAGAAACCGGTGTCATCAATAATATTCAAGAGCGTAAGAATTATGTGGTTAGAAAATCAGTAAATTTGTCTAAACAAACACATATCATAGCTTCAAATGTTGACCAAGTGTTTTTGTTGATCACCATCGATAACCCGCCCACCTTTACCACTTTTATTGATCGTTTTTTAGTGTCGGCTGAAGCTTATTCCATAAAAACAGTGCTGCTATTCAATAAATCAGATACTTATGATGATGAAACCTTATTAGAGGTTAAATATCTAGCAGCGATGTATAGGGATATTGGTTATGAGTGTATCGGTATTTCAGCAAAAACCAAAAAGAATATTGATAAAGTTAAGCAACTAATGGTTGGGAAAATAAGTATGTTTGCTGGTCATTCCGGAGTGGGGAAATCTACGTTGGTAAATGCAATTGAACCTGGGTTAGATCTTAAAACCAAAGAGATTTCTACTCAACATATGCAAGGACAGCATACAACCACTTTTGCCGAAATGTTTGATTTGAGCTTCGACGCAAAAATTATTGACACGCCAGGGATCAAGGGATTTGGTGTTGTTGATATGGATAAAGAGGAAGTCGGAGGTTATTTTCCGGAATTTTTCAAATTAAAACAAGACTGTAAATTTCATAATTGCTTACATCTTCATGAACCAAAATGTGCTGTAAAAGACGCCTTAGAAAATGATGAAATTTCATATTCTAGATATAAAAGTTATTTACAAATTTTAGAAGGGGAAGAAGAGCATTATCGTAAGGATGTCTATGATAATGAATAAGTAATCATGTTAGTTTTTAAACCTCGAATGGTAGTATTTAGATTATAAGAATGAAGGCAGTAATACAACGTGTTTTGAAAGCAAGTGTCACCATTGATAATATGAAGGTTGCAAATATTAAGTCGGGCTTACTGATATTATTAGGCATTACCAATGAGGATAATCAAGAAGATATTAGATGGTTATCAAACAAAATAGCAAACCTTCGAATTTTTGAAGACGAAAAAGGAGTGATGAATTTATCGCTTTTACAGACTAAAGGCGAGGCAATTGTAGTAAGTCAATTTACACTTCAAGCAAGTACAAAAAAGGGCAACCGGCCAAGCTATATTAAGGCTGCAGGACCTGCTGTTGCAATTTCAATTTATGAAGGTTTTGTTAAGCAATTAGAATTAGACTTATTAAAAGAAGTGCAAACGGGTGAATTTGGAGCAGACATGAAAGTGGAATTACTTAATGATGGTCCTGTAACTATTGTTATTGATACTAAAGATAAAGTGTAATGGCATCAAACGATGTACACGTTATTTTATTCTTTTTTTATCAATTTAAATGTTGCCAAATGGGCATTGAAAAAATCTTATCTAATTAAGGGTTTTAGGTGATTTTGAATGAAATAAAATATGTTTTCTTACCTCTTATAGTGATATTTGTAATCATAAAATGGATAAATAGATATTGTCATGCAAATAAGTAATGCTCAAAAAGCCGTAGATGATTGGATAAAAGCACATGGCGTTCGGTATTTCAACGAATTAACCAATATGGCGCAACTTACAGAAGAAGTAGGAGAGGTTGCGCGCATTATAGCTAGACGCTACGGCGAACAGAGCGAAAAAGAATCTGATAAGAATAAAGACTTAGGCGAAGAACTAGCGGATGTTATGTTTGTGGTATTGTGTTTGGCTAACCAAACCGGAATTAATTTACAGGAAGCCTTTGATAAAAAGCTGGATATAAAGACCAAGCGAGATCATGATAGGCATCACAATAATGAGAAACTAAAATAAGCAATGAATTTAAGCCTTCTCAAATCAAACGTCAATCTTAAATCTGAAATTAAGGTTACCGGATCAAAAAGTGAATCTAACAGATTATTATTGTTACAAGCCTTATTTTCAGATATAGAAATCAATAACATTTCAAACTCTGATGATGCTGTCGTGATGCAAAAAGGATTGAAGTCTCAAACAAATGTCATAGATATTCATCATGCAGGTACGGCTATGCGGTTTTTAACCGCTTTTTTTGCAACTCAAGAAGGCCGAGAGGTACTGCTCACGGGTTCTGAAAGAATGCAAGAACGGCCCATAAAGACCTTAGTAGATGCATTAAAACAATTGGGTGCCAGAATAACGTATGAGAAAAATGAGGGTTTCCCCCCGTTACGAATTCATGGACAGAAACTTATCATGAATAAGGTAAGTATTGATGCTAATGTAAGTAGCCAATACATATCTGCCTTGCTATTAATTGCACCAAAATTAAAAGATGGATTAGAGCTTCATTTGAATGGCAGTATAACGTCAATACCCTATATTAAAATGACACTAAGTTTACTCAATCAAATAGGAGTGAAAACGAGTTTTATTAAAAACACCATTAAGGTTGAACAAAAAAAATCACCAATTTTAATATCGAGTTTGACTGTAGAATCGGATTGGTCATCGGCTTCTTACTTTTACAGTATAGTGGCTTTGGGCCCTATAGGAACTCAAATAGAATTATCTTCATATAAGCCTAATTCATTGCAAGGCGATGCTGTTTTGTCTCAAATCTATATGCAATTTGGAGTAAGTACTACGTTTAAGGCTAATACAATGTGTTTGAAAAAAGAGTCACAAATAGAAGTTAATTCTATAGTAGAGTTAGATCTTGTTAATGCACCAGACATTGCCCAAACTATAGCTGTAACATGTGTTGGTTTGAATGTTCCATGTAAACTATTTGGATTGCATACACTAAAAATTAAAGAAACGGACCGTTTGGTAGCGTTAAAAACAGAGATTGAAAAATTTGGAACTATGGTTAATATTACTGATGAAAGTTTAGAGATTTTAAAGTTTTCGCCATTCAATTCTCAGGTTGCAATTGACACCTATAATGATCATAGAATGGCGATGGCATTTGCTCCTTTAGCTTTGAAAACAGGGTTTCAAATTAATGATGCAAAAGTGGTTTCGAAATCTTTTCCTGATTTTTGGAATGACTTAAAAGCCATCGGATTTAGAATCAATTAATAATAATTACGCATTTACTTGACAAGGCCTACTTTCAGATTGTATATTTGCCACTTTCTAAAAATAATAATACTACATGAAATTATCACATTTTCACTTTGAACTTCCAGAAGAACTTTTAGCTGAATACCCAACAGAGCATAGAGATGAGGCTAAATTAATGGTTTTAAATAGGAAAGATCAATCCATAGAGCATAAACAGTTTAAAGATCTTATTGATTATTTTGAAGAAGATGACGTGATGATTCTTAATAATACTAAGGTTTTTCCTGCTCGTCTTTTTGGAAATAAGGAGAAAACAGGAGCAAGGATTGAGGTTTTCTTGTTGAGAGAGTTAAATTCAGAACAACGCCTTTGGGATGTTTTAGTTGATCCGGCAAGAAAAATAAGAATTGGAAATAAACTTTATTTTGGTGATGATGATACCTTGGTAGCAGAAGTTATTGACAATACGACCTCAAGAGGTAGAACGCTTCGGTTTTTATATGATGGATCTTATCATGAATTCAGAAAGAAATTGAACGAATTGGGAGAAACGCCACTACCTAAGTATATCAAAAGGGATGTAGAACCTGAAGATCAAGAACGCTATCAAACTATTTTTGCTAAGAATGAAGGTGCGGTGGCAGCACCAACTGCTGGGATGCATTTTTCTAGACATTTATTAAAGCGGTTAGAGATAAAAGGCATTGATTTTGCTGAAATTACACTACATGTTGGTTTAGGAACTTTTAACCCTGTAGAGGTTGAGGATTTATCTAAGCATAAAATGGATAGTGAAGAGATATCAATTAATAGAATCGCTTCAGATACTATTAATACAGCTTTGAAAAATAAGAAGCGAATTTGTGCTGTGGGAACAACGGCTATGCGTGCAGTAGAAAGCTCAGTGTCATCAAGTGGAACGCTTAATGAGTTTACAGGTTGGACCAATAAGTTTATTTTTCCACCCTATGAATTTAGTATTGCGAATTGTATGATTACAAATTTCCATACACCTAAGTCAACTTTATTAATGATGGCATCAGCGTTCGCAGGTCATGATTTCATAAAAAAGGCATATGATGAAGCCATTAAGGAAGGCTATAAATTCTATAGCTATGGCGATGCTATGTTAATTATCTAAAAAATATAAACCTCGATTTATCGGGGTTTTTTTACGAATTAATTGTAATTCGTTTCATTACTTTTTCAAAATTATGTCAGCACAAAAAAAAGATATACGAGCATTAACCAAGGATCAGCTTAGAGATTTTTTTGTGAGCGAAGGGGATAAGGCATTTCGTGGGAATCAAGTGTACGAATGGTTATGGCATAAATCTGCACATACCTTTGACGCTATGACGAGCTTATCAAAGGAAACCAGGCGAATGCTTACAGACAACTTTGTTATTAATCACATTAAAGTTGATGTGATGCAACGTAGTACAGATGGTACGATTAAAAATGCTGTAAAATTGCACGATGGATTAACTGTGGAATCTGTTCTTATACCAACGGCATCGCGTACAACGGCATGTGTATCTTCGCAAGTTGGCTGTAGCTTAGATTGTAAATTCTGTGCCACATCTCGTTTAAAACGGATGCGAAATTTAAATCCTGATGAAATTTATGACCAAGTCGTTGCCATAGATAATGAAAGTAGATTGTATCACAATAGACCCTTGTCAAACATTGTGTTTATGGGTATGGGAGAGCCGTTAATGAACTATAACAATGTATTAAAGGCCATTGATAAGATTACATCGAATGAAGGCTTAGGGATGTCTCCAAAGCGTATTGTTGTATCTACTTCTGGAGTGCCTAAGATGATTAGAAAAATGGCGGATGATGAGGTGAAGTTTAAGTTAGCGGTTTCACTACATTCTGCAATTGATGAAATAAGAACTTCAATTATGCCATTCAATGCTACGTTTCCTTTAAAAGATTTACGAGAAGCTTTAGAATATTGGTACGCCAAAACTAAAAACAGAATTACTTATGAGTATGTAGTTTGGGAAGGTATAAACGACACACTAAAAGATGTTGAAGCATTAGTAGCATTTTGTAAATTCGCACCTAGTAAAGTGAATTTGATAGAGTATAATCCTATTGATGATGGTATTTTTCAACAAGCCAATGCGAAAGCTATTGATATGTATGTTTCAAAACTTGAAGCTAATAATATAACAGTTACCGTAAGACGATCAAGAGGAAAAGATATTGATGCGGCCTGTGGACAGTTAGCAAATAAAGCATAAAAAAAGCCACTAATAGCGGCTTTTTTATAGATAAAAATTTATGTTTTATTGCTTTAACATTTTTATGGTTTTACTGCTCCCACCAGCCCTAACTTTAACCAAATAAACACCGTCATTAAATGCTGAAAGATCTATGCTTGCTTCAAAACTTGATAAAGCTCTATTTAGAACTTTTTGTCCTAAAATATTAAATACTTCTACACTTTCTAATGCTATATTTGAAGATTTTAAATTCAATCTGTCAATATTTTTGTTGTAAGAATAACTAAACTTATTTTTCTCAAAATCAGAAGTTCCAAGTGTAGAACTAACAGAAACTTCATCAATACCAATATAATTTGAATTAGTTCCAGCAGGACCTCCGGCAGTAACATAATATCTAAAAGCAATCCTCACATCTCTTACGCCTGTTCCTGTTAAGCCTGTGATGGAAACATTATAATTTGTCCAACCTTCAGGATAAAAACCAACATCAAGATTTGGGTTTATACTGGTTAAAACATTCGTGTATGAACCTACACCAACTGGAAGTGTTGGTTCTGTTGAGCCTGCCCCAGCTTCACTAATTCTTACTTCTAATCGGTCTGGAAATGGGCTACCCACTGTTGTTCTTGTATAAAAAGATATTTGATCACCATTCTCAACGTTTAATACCGGTGTAATTAACCAAGTACTAATGGTATTAGATCCAGTAGTACTGTTGAAATTTGCTCCAATATAGGAGTCTGATGCTCCAATAAAGGCAGGAAATACAGTGTCAGATCCTTGAAACCATGTTGTTTCACCAACAATGGTACTAGCATTCAACAGCGTCCAGCCATCACCTTCGAGGGCAGTTATATCGTCAAACCCTTCTTGGAGTAGTTGAGCAAAAGAAGTTGCAGAAATAAACAATGCAACTGTTAGTAAAGTAATTTTTTTCATAGGATCATAATTAGTTGTTCGTTGACTCAAATTTAAACTTTTATATTTATAAATACAAAAGAATCGGAGAATAGATTAAAAGAACAAAAAGCCGATCTTAGCGGCTCTTTCTTATTCAATTGACATTAATGTTTAATAATCCTTAGTGTTTTATTATGGTAAGTGCTGTTTATAACCACTATAATTATTATTATAAAAGTAATTTTTTCTTAAAAAGCTGGTTTCTGATTTCCTTATCCAAATTAGTAAAGAAGTTTAAATAATAAAAATAATTCATTAAAAATCAGTTTTTTACTTCAATATTAGTACTCAAATTAAGTTTTAAGTGGACTAATTTTGCGAGTAAGGCTTATATTTGACTTTAGTATGAAAATTGTTGAGCAAATAAAACAACCCATTTCTTATGAAATGGATCTATTCGAGCAAAAGTTTCAACTAGCCATGTCTAGTAAAGTAGCTTTGCTAAATAGGGTTACACATTACCTTGTCAATAGGAAAGGGAAACAAATGCGGCCAATGTTTGTTTTTTTAGTAGCAAAGATGGTTAATAACGGAGAACTTAGTGAGCGTACCTATCGTGGTGCTTCAGTCATAGAATTGATTCATACGGCTTCTTTAGTGCATGATGATGTGGTTGATGACAGTAACCGAAGGCGAGGGTTTTTCTCAATAAATGCCCTATGGAAAAATAAAATTGCAGTTTTAGTTGGGGATTATTTATTGTCAAAAGGGATGCTCATGTGTATTGATAATAACGATTTTGATTTGCTTAAAATTATTTCTGTTGCAGTAAGAGAAATTGTAGAGGGTGAATTGCTTCAATTGGATAAAGCCAGAAAACTTGACATAACCGAAGCCGTCTATTACGAAATTATTCGACAAAAGACAGCCACATTGATTGCGGCTTGTTGTAGTCTAGGAGCAGCATCTGTAAAACCCAATAGCAATGAGGTTGAGACAATGCGAAAATTTGGCGAACTCATTGGAATGGCATTTCAAATTAAAGATGACTTATTTGACTATGGACAAGAAAAAATTGGAAAACCTACAGGAATTGACATCAAAGAACAAAAAATGACCTTACCACTTATATTTGTTTTAAATAAGTGTACGTCAAAGGAAAAAAGTTGGCTTATAAATTCCATAAAAAACCATAATAAAGACAAAAAACGTGTAAACGAAGTGATTGCTTTTGTTAAAGACAATGGTGGTTTAGAGTATGCTGTCTCTAAAATGAAGGCCTTTAGAAGTGAAGCCATGACAATTCTTGAAGAACATCCCGATTCTGATTATAAAAATTCACTTAAACTTATGGTGGATTATGTTATTGATCGAAAAAAATAGCTCTACCAAAAAAAATAATAGGTTGCTAGGCAACCTTTTGCTAAAATGTTGCGTCTTTATAAATAGAAGATTAAATGAATCCATTTTTGAAAGTCATTCAATTATACAAAAGCGAAACACAACTTATTAAAGCTGCTGCTAAAAACAATAGTGAAGCACAGCGTAATTTGTTTGAGATGCATGCGCCTAAAATGCTAAGTGTATGCAGATATTATGTAAAGGATGTTCATCAAGCTGAAGAGGTGATGCACAATGGGTTTTTGAAGGTCTTTACTAAATTAGAAAGTTTTAATAATGCCGGAAGTTTTGAAGGGTGGATAAGACGCATTATGGTTAGAGAGTCTATTTCATATTTGAGAAAACAAAATACGATAGAATTTTCTACCCATGAAATTGAAGGTTACGATCAACAAATAAACAGTATAACAAATGAATTTGAGGTTGAGCAAATACAAGAACTTATAGATAATCTTCCAGAAGGATATCGTATGGTATTTGTAATGTATGCTATAGAAGGCTATAAACATTTTGAAATTGCGAAAATGCTGAATATTAAAGAAGGCACATCAAAATCACAATTATTTAAAGCTAGAAAAATGCTGCAACAACGCATAGGAAATTTAAACAAAAGACACAATGGTACCGACTAATTTTGAGGATAACATAAAGGAGAAACTTGAAGCTAGGAAATTAGAGCCTAGTTTTGATTCTTGGAAAAAATTGGAGCACAAATTGGCAATTGAAAATGATAAGCCCAATTCTAATAAAATTTGGAAGCTTGGCTTAGCAGCTGCATGTATAATAGGCTTGGCTTTTGTATCTACTTTTGTTTTTGAGTTTAGTGAAAACCCTGTTTTTGCACCTCAAATTGTAGATATTGAAAAAAACGAAACTTTAGAAAACATCCAAAATGTTGATGACGCTGAATCAAGTAAGAAAGAAGTGCTTACTCAACCAAAAAACACAGGTGTTCAAGTAAGTCATATAAAAGAGAAAAAAACATTATCTGAAACCACATTAGAATTAAAACATAATCAAATTAATACGAAGACAGGGGCAAGGCAAAGCACAAATGAAGTTGTGGCAAATAATGCGAAAGTAGATGTTGATGCGTCTAAAAATGAAACTACACTTCATTCTACATTAGAGACACAAAAAGTAAATGACGTTGTCATCAAAACACAACCGCCACAGAATAGTAACCCGACAGTAACTGATGCTGAAATTGAGGCATTACTTAAGATGGCCCAGAAGGAAATTATAAATCAAAATTCAAATAACCAATCCGCCAAGGCAGTTGATGCTAACCTATTACTGCAGGACATTGAAACTGAATTAGACATATCACTTAGAGAACGTGTGCTTAAAGCATTAACATCGGGCTATAAAAACGTTAAAACGGCAGTGGTGGAAAGAAACAATTAAAATCAATCATTAATCAATTAAAATCGAACAGTTATGCAAAACATTACTAAATTAATTATTTTCATGTCACTGATATTAAGTATGTCTTTACTTAATGCTCAAGAATCTAATCAAGATAATTTAGAACAAATAGAAAATTTAAAATCTTATAAAAAACAAGTCGAAAAAGAAGAAAGAGAATTACTCAAGGCTGAGGTAGAAATCATATCAGAGCGCTTAAAATCGGGTAAGATAAGTGAGAATGAAGCGGAGCGCTTAAAAAAAGAAGCGGCAAAGAAGCATGCTAAAAATATTGAAAATAGACTTGCTATTTTAGATAATAAAATAGAACTGTTAGAACGCAATGAAGATGCCTCAGCATCTGATTTTAATGATAACTCAATTAGCATTAGGTTTGGTAGTGATGATGATGACGATAGCGCCATATTTATTGGTAAGAATAGACGAAAGCCTAGAAAATTTGACAGGCGTACAACGAGTGACTTTGTCTTTGCTATAGGATTTAATAATGCTATTATTGAGGGTGAAAAATTAGACGATTCGCCTTATAAAATTGGAGGCTCGGGATTTGTGGAATTAGGCTGGGCCTGGAAAACAAGATTGCTAAACAATTCTAATGCCATCAGACTTAAGTATGGGTTTTCATTTCAATGGAACAAGCTTAATATAAAGGATAACATGTATTTTGTAAATACAGATGGTGATATCACTCTAGAAGAATTTCCTCATAATGTAAAAGTTTCAAAATTTAGAATGACAAATTTGGTTTTTCCAGTACATTTTGAGTTTGGGCCTTCCCGTAAAATTGAACGTAAGAATTATATTAGATATAGCACAAAAAGACAGATTAAATTTGGAGTTGGTGGCTATGGAGGATTCAACATAGAATCACTCATGAAAGTGAAATATAGTGAGAATGGTCACTGTGTTAAGGATAAACGAAGAGGCGGGTATAATACTGCTGAGTTAATATATGGTGTTAGTGGCTACTTAGCAATAAATACTGTTGGTGTTTATGTTAAATATGATTTGTCACCAATATTTAAAAATCAAGATGTGAAGCAAAATAATATTTCACTTGGGATACGTTTTGATATGGATTAGTTATAAAGAAGGAGGTTTAATTTAAACCTCCTCTTTATTTTTACTTAAAAATCTAAACCTAAAAGTGGTAATGCAGGATGGTCTAGATCATAATCATAGGCTCTCCAAATGTTTCCTTCTAAACTTTTGTATTTCCATGCGATTTCTTTTGATGGTGTAATTTCCCAAAGACCGTAATCACCTTCTGTAATAAGCGTGTTCCCATTAGATAGTCTTACAGCGCCTGAAATTTTATCAAAACCAAGATCTTCATGAGTGTAGCTCCAATTAATTTGAGGCTCATTGTCGGTATTTGGAATCATGTTAAACATATCAGGCATTACAAGTTCATAAACAGTTGATTGCTGTACCGATGCGCCATTGACATAAATAAGCATATTTCCAGTTCCAGGTACATTATCTTCTATTAAATTAGGGAAGTGATTTCTGTCAAACAATATGCTTCCTTCGTTGTTTTTGTAAGTTAAGGGATTTCCAAAACGATATAACAAATCTCCACCTTTGTTATAATTTCCACCGGAAACACCTGAAGCTTCAGCCGTAGAAGTACTGTGATCAATCACCCATACTTCATTGTAATAATTAACACTTATATAAATTACATCTTTCGAAGCGTCATAATCAATACCGTTAGCATGCATAATATCTCCACTAGACTCACTGATATTATAGCTAAAATCAATTCGTTGAGGATTTAAAGAAACGCTATCAAAGTTAGGAAGATTACTATTAGTATCTTGTACACTATGATCCCAACTATTCCATTCCCAAACAATTTCATTAGTAATAGGGTTAACTTCTACTAATTTTTCTGGAAAAATATCATCCGTTGTAATTATACCTAATTGCTGAGCTTGTGTCACATCAATTTTTTCCCATGCCAAAAACAATACATTACCATTTGGCAACCATTCTACATCGTGATGCGAAATATTTTTGGTTGTATTGTATTCGTATTCCCAGTCAATAGAACTATCAGGATTAATTATTTTAATTTTCCCTCCTTTTCCACCAAATCCAAATGATGAGTTTTCTGATTTAAATATTCCAAGACTTTTACCATTAGGAAATAATTCAAAATCATTACCTAACTTGTCTTCAAAATCCCAAGTGAACAAACGTTCTCCAGTTTTATTAATTAAATACGACTCATTTGATCCGTTTTCTACTATCAGTGTTAAATTATTATGTAATAATGAAGATTCGTACACTTCAATTTCTTCTGATAATATCGGCGGTAATGGATTTGGGTTGTTAGGAATTGAATCATCACTGCTGCTACATCCTGTGCATAGCATAATGCATACCAATCCTAAGCAACATATCAATTTTTTCATAACAATTATAATTATTTTTCTTTGGGTTAAAAGTACTAAAATTAGGAATAAATGACTTAATTTTAGGGCTCGATTCTGTTATTTTTAACTTTCTGTTTTTTTGTGATTTCAAAAGCAACCATAGATCAAGTGTTTGAAGCTGCCCGTGTAGAGGAGGTTATTGGCGATTTTGTGCAGCTTAAAAAATCAGGGACTAACTATAAAGGCTTAAGTCCTTTTAGTGAAGAACGTTCGCCAAGTTTTATGGTATCTCCCGTCAAACAAATTTGGAAAGATTTTTCTAGTGGTAAAGGCGGGACTGCCATTTCATTTTTAATGGAACATGAGCATTTTACCTACCCAGAAGCCATAAAATATTTGGCGAAAAAATATAATATAGAGATTGAAGAGACCGAACAATCTAATGAAGCCAAAGAACAAGCGAATGAACGTGAGAGCATGTATTTGGTGAGTGAATTTGCAAGTCGACATTTTCAAAAAGTATTATACAAAACAGATAAAGGACAGGCCATAGGCCTTAGTTATTTTAAAGAACGTGGTTTTACAGATGAAACTATTAAAAGCTTCAATTTAGGTTATGCTCTAGATGAATGGCAAGCCTTTACAGATGAAGCCTTAAAGAAAGGCTACAAATTAGAGTTTCTAGAGAAAACTGGATTGACCATTGTAAAAGGAGAGAAGCGATTTGATCGATTTAAAGGTCGTGTCATGTTTCCTATTCAGAGTATGAGTGGAAGAGTTTTAGGATTTGGAGGTCGAATTTTATCTCAGGATAAAAAGGCCGCAAAGTATCTTAATTCTCCTGAAAGTGATTTATATCACAAAAGTAAAATTTTATATGGGATCTACCATGCGAAACAAAGTATAGCCAAGGAAGATAATTGCTACTTGGTTGAAGGTTATACTGATGTTATTCAATTTCATCAAACGGGTATTAAAAATGTTGTGGCCTCTTCAGGTACAGCATTAACTCCAGAGCAAATTAGACTTATAAATAGACTGACTAAAAACATTACGGTACTTTTTGATGGTGATGCTGCCGGAATAAGAGCTTCGCTAAGAGGGATTGATTTAATTTTAGAACAAGGCTTAAATGTAAAAGTCTGTGCTTTTCCCGATGGCGAAGATCCTGATAGTTTTGCTAAGCAGAATACCTTTGATGAGCTCAATAAATATTTGAAAGAGAACGCTAAAGATTTTATTGCTTATAAAGCTTCTTTATTGATGGAAGAAGCGCAAAATGACCCAGTAAAAAAAGCTGGATTAATAAGAGATATGGTCAATAGTATCTCAAAAATTCCGGATCGTATTCAAAAAGAAATCTATGTGCAAGAATGCGCTAGAATAATGGATATTAGTGAAGAAGTTTTGTTTAGTACGTTAGCTCAGATTGGTAAAAAAGAACTTCAAGACGCTAATAAGCACATTAAACAAGAACAAAAGGCTTTTGATGTTGTGAAGCACAAAACACCGGTTAAGAAAGTGGATGTGCAATTTATTCTTGAACGAAAAATCATTGAACTTTTATTGTTATATGGTAATAAAACTGAAGACTTTGAAGATTTAGTGCTAAAAGAAGCTGAGGATGGTAATTTAGTTTTGGAGCCCGTTGTGCAAAAAACCAAAGTTTATGAGAAAATTTATTTAGATCTTCAAGAGGATGAAATGGAGTTTTCAAATGCTAGTTTTAAAACGTTGTACTATACCATTGTAGATGCCCTAAACCAAAATCCAGAATTTACTATTGATAGTTTTGTAAACCGACTCGAGTCTGATATGGCATCAGACATCACCTCGATTTTAATGGATGACGAGCGTTATAATTTACACAACTGGGAAAGTAAAAATATTTTTCCGAAAGGGAAGGAGCAAAGTGTTGCTCAACTGGTGAGTGAAACGATATTAAGTTTACGATGTTTTTTAATCGATCAAAAAGTATCTGATTTTAAATCAGAAACCCAAGATGTTTCAGGAGAATATAAAGCAATTCTTGAAGATGTATTGAATTATTCCAATTTAAAAATGTTGCTCTCTAGAAAGTTAAATAGGGTATTGTAATTATCCCAACTCTAAATGTCGCGCTTGATTAATAAGATCAACCAAATTGGTGACATTTAGTTTTTTCATTAATCGGGCTTTATAAGTACTTACCGTTTTCTCATTAATATCTAATTCCTGGGCAATTTCCTTATTTCGTCTCCCTGAAGAAAGGAGTTTTAATACTTCAACTTCCCGGGTAGATAGTTTTTTGTAAAGTTTACTCGGCTTGTTTCCACGTTCATCAAAAGCTAAGCGCTGTGCCAAATTATTACTGATATAAATACCACCATTATACACTTTATGAACAGCATCTTTTATAGTTTGGGTACTTACCGTTTTGGTTAAATAGCCAGACGCTCCTGCTTTTATTGTGCTTACCGCATAAATTTCTTCTGGATGGGCACTAAACATAATCACTTTAACATCGTGATATTCTTTCTTTAATGTTCTTAAGGCGGTGATGCCATTAAGTTCTGGCAAGTCAATTTCAGAAAGTACTACGTCAACCGGTGTGCGTCCTACAAAATCAAAAAGTTCTCGACCTGTTGTGACACTTCCAATAACTTGTATATCTGGTGAGGATTCAAATAACATTTTGAGTCCAGTTCTAATAATAGGATGATGGTCAGCTACTAATACCTTAATCATGACTTAAATTTTAAATTAAAACTCATACGAACTCCTAGACATAAGTAGAATTTAGGTGCATTACAGCCAAGCAGATCATATAAATTTAAGAAAAAAATCAATGCGAACCGGTAAAAACTGTCATATTTCGTAAGAATTATTTGAGTTCGGGTGGAATCAAACAAATAGGGATTGGAATCATTTTGTGCTTATTTGCAGAGTTGTAGCGTTTAAATATTTTAAAAACTTCATGCTGTCTCCCTGTAAAATCATTTAGAGTTTTTCCTTGATCTAGCATTTGCATAGCCCATTCTAATTCATCATAGTTGGCCCCTATTTGATCTTCGTCACTTCTCGCATCACCAAACAGGCCATCACTAGGTTTAGCTTTCATAATGCTTTCAGGCACACCCACAAATGTCCCTATGTCATACACTTCAGATTTTAGTAAATCAGCTATAGGACTTAAATCTACACCGCCATCACCGTATTTTGTATAAAATCCAACACCAAAATCTTCAACCTTATTTCCAGTGCCCGCAACTAATAACCCCTTAAGACCAGCATAATAATATAAAGTGGTCATTCTTAATCTTGCTCTGGTATTTGCTAATGCCATATCCACAACGGCAGTATCACCATCCATTGAGACTTCGGTTTTAAATTCTTCAAAAACAGGGGTTAAATTAACTTGAATATCCTGAACATTATCAAAACGTGATTTGAGTTGAGCAATATGCTCTTGTGCACGAGATACATGGCTTGCAGCCTGATGAATTGGCATCTCAATACATAAAACTTTTAACTTTGTTTGGGCACAAAGCGTTGAGGTTACTGCAGAATCAATCCCTCCCGAGATGCCTACTACAAATCCATTTACACCTGCTTTTTGAGCATAATCTTTTAACCAATTAACAATGTGAGTTGAAACTTTTTCTATATGCATGAATTGCTATTTTTTATACTAAGAATAGTACATTTGCAAAACAAAAATAAACCAATACCATAATTAATAAAAATTAATAGCGTTTAACTTTGATGAGAACTTTTTTCCTAAAGACATTTCCTTTAGCATTTGTATTTATTTTCCTGATTGTTGCTTGCGAAAGTGAAAACAAACTCGAAGCAGAAATAGCTGAAATTGATTTGGATGTCACTGTAGAAAGATTTGACAAACTGTTTGCGAAATCTACACCTGAAACACTATTTGAATTAAAAACAGCATATCCTTTTATGTTTTCAAAACGCTATTCAGATTCCGTTTGGATAGCACGTACTAAAGACACTTTGCAACAACAGTTATTTGAAGAAGTAAATAAAGTCTATCCAGACTTTTTAGAGGAAGAAGATGAAATCAATGACTTATTTAAACATTTAAAATTTTATAATAAAACGTTTAGTCCTCCTAGAGTAATAACGGTAACCTCTGATGTAGACTATCGCAATAAAGTTATTGTTACAGACTCTATTGTTCTTATTGCATTAGACACCTATTTAGGCGCTGATCATATGTTTTATGACAACATCCAAAATTATATAAAGCAAAATTTTAGAAGCTCACAAATCCCTGTTGATTTGGCTACTAAATATGCTGAAAAAGAAATATTTCAACCAAAAAAGAAAACATTTTTGGATGAGATGATTTATTTTGGAAAGCAATTGTATTATAAAGATATCATGATTCCTTTAAAAACGGATGCTGAAAAAATAGGATACACAAAAAGTCAATTGGACTGGGCTAATGCCAATGAAAGTAATATCTGGATTAATTTTGTTGAAAATGAAATGCTATTTAGTACAGATACTAAGCTGCTTAGTCGTTTTATTAACCCAGCGCCATTTTCTAAATTTTATTTGGAGTTAGATAACGAATCCCCCGGTAGAATAGGTATTTATATAGGATGGCAAATAGTACGTTCTTTTATGGAAAATACCAATGTAGATTTTCAAGAGATGCTTCAAATGGATGCTGAAACAATATTTAATGCATCAAAATATAAACCAAAAAAATAATGGCACAACATACTTCAAAAATAGAATTAAACGTCGAATTGGATGAAAATAGAGTACCAGAAACACTCTTATGGTCTGCTCAAGATGGGGGTATTAATAACGAAGAGGCCAAAGCCATGATGCTTTCCGTATGGGATCATCAAGCGAAAGAAACCCTTCGTATAGATTTATGGACTAAAGATATGCCAGTTGATGAAATGAAGCAATTTTTTCATCAAACTTTAGTGGCTATGAGCGATACTTTTAATCGAGCCACTCAAGATGAGAAAATGACGGCTACCATGAAAGATTTTTGTGATTATTTTGCTGAGAAGCTAGAGTTAAAAAAGTAGGGCATTACTTTTTTAATGAGGTAGTAAGGTGCTCCTTTTAAAGTAATAAGGAGATATGCTCTGCTGTTTTAATTTTCACTTTCTTCTTCAGGGAGTATTGGTTTTTTCTTTGAAAATAGATTTGAATTACCGCTAAAAACACGTAATCTTATAATGAAATCACTGGTGTTTGTGTCGTTTTCGGTACTATTTTTTGTTTGATTAAAAATACCATGCAGTTCAAATCTCCAATCATTTTTTAATTTGTACCCTATTCCGGGTTCAATTCTGACCACATCATTAAATTGGTCCGATTTTTTTAAATTAAAGAAGAGTTCAACGCTTAAGGGAATGTAAAACCCTTCAATAAAAGGGAGGAATTGTTTTTTCCAATCTAAAATTGTTGAGATTTTGTATCTAAATCTAAAACCAGAATGCCAACCAGAACCATTAAATTTAGTTTGAAAACGTTCTTCAATTCTAAGGTAATTGATCAAAACGATTCCTTTTAGCAAAGGGATTTTAAATTTTGTGCCTTGAACCAATCTAAACTCTAAGTTATCATCAGCTTCATAGTTTTGTGTGTAGATTAATCCAGCGCCTAATTGGAAATTATGTATCAGAGCATTTTTTAAGTTAAATATTTTTAACGGTTTATTATGAGGAATATCTAATGTAGATATAACAAGAAATCGATTATAAACATTAGGATAAATTTTTCTAAACCCCGCCTGAGTTCGCAGTATTTTATCATCGTCGATTGCGTTTGTGAAATTGTAATCTAACCAGATTTGACTATTAACCTTAATGTCTTGATCCACTATGGAGTCTTGAGCTTGAGTCTGTGCGCTTATGAAAATCGCAGTAAAACAAAAAAATATAAATGCCTTCAAGATGATTGTTAATTAAGACTGTTTTTCCATAATGAATTAACTAATAATGAATTGAAATAAATGTTTTAATTCAATTTTTAAAGGATAGTTAAATCAATGAGCACTGTTTCAATTTAAAACATTCTCGCAACACCAATACCCAGAGAAAATGAATTATAACCATTAATTTTTATATCATTGGTTAAACCGCCAACTAATAACCAGTCTTGGTGAATTGGATAGCCATATTCAATGCCGAGTCTGAGAATAAAAAAATTTTCTTGTTTTGCAAACTCACCACCTAAGCCGGCAATAAAACCTAAATATTTCCATGGTTTATAAATACCAACAACAACTGGAGCAATTGGCGTAGTTCGTTCTAGTGGATTGCCGTCACCATCAGAAATATGTTCCACATTAAATTCTTCAAAAATAAAATCAGTATGTAAGCCTACACCCCATTTTTTAGTTAATTCGTAGGTATAATTTAATTCATAAGACGGCAAGGCTATCCATTTGCTTTCTCCATCGGCAACTTCTTTTAAAAGGGTATGACTTATTAAAACGGAAATAGCATGTTTTTTCTCCTCTTCTTCTTCTTCTTGCCCGAAAGTCAATGGTAAACCAAGAAAAAATAGAGGGATAAAAACAAGGACATTATATTTTGATAATTTCATTTAGACTTTTTTAGTTTATAATTCAAACGGATAAATTAATTTCCAATCATTTTTCATATCAATAACGGTCCAGCCTTTGTCATTCGCTTCATCTAACCCTTTATCAAGTTTGCCAATATGCGAATCTCTGTCATAAGCCCATTCACGCTCAGCATCTGTATGGTGCAAATAGAGTTGAAAACTTTTATATTTATTTGAATCCGTCCATTGAAGCATTTGTAAATCACCATCAGAATTACCAGAGGCAAATACAGGTTTTTTACCAATAAATTTGTGGATCCCTATGGGCTTACCTTCTTTATCATCAATAAAATCTAATTTTGGTAATCTTTTTATAACAGGATTTCCATCATTATAATCAAATTCGGTTGCAATGCTGCTTCCCACGACTTGGTCAGCAGGAATGCCGTAAACTTCATACACCCATGGCCTCATAAACTCTACCCCTCCACCAGAAACGATAAACGTTTTAAAATCATTGGCTCTTAAATAATTTAATAATTCTAGCATTGGTTGGTATACCAATTCGGTATAAGGTTTTTCAAAACGAGGATGTTCAGCGGTAGACAGCCAATCTTTTACAATAATTTCAAAATCAGCCGTGGTCATTCCTGAATGTGAAGCCATTACTAATTCTAACAAACCATGCTCTCCAAATGAAGCCAATGTTTTCATATCACCTTCAATTGCTGATTTGAAGGGTTGTTTTTCTTTCCATTCTGGGTTGTCAGCTGCCATTGCTTTAATTCTATCGATAGCAAAGAATAACTGGAAATACGCAGGTTGTTCTGACCATAGGTTACCGTCATTATCAAAAGTAGAAATACGGTCTCCAATAGGAATAAAGTTGGCACTATTTTTATTAGTGACATCTTCAACGTAACTCATGATAGCTTTTTTGGACGCATTATCGTTCCAGGAAGGCAGTGGGTCAGTAACCGCAATGTTTTTTTTATTTTCTTCCCCAGCTGGTGCTTTTTCTGAGCTTGTATTACAAGCTGCTAATAAGCTTAAAAAAAATAATAAAAGGACTGTTTTTTTCATCTTTACATTGGCTTAATTTCAATAACAAATTGTGGAAAAATAATTTGCTATTTCAGTAGTGTTATTTAAAGTTTAATATTAACTAATCTTATTAAGATTAAGGAGTTAAAGTTAATAAAATTAAATAAATAGATTAAAAATAATACTTCTATTCATAAGTATTTCTATGTTGAATATCTAGTTGGTAATAAGCAAATTGTAAAACGATTGCACTTAATCTATAGGAATGGTTTAAAGGTAGTTTATTATTCTTGAGCATTGTTGGAATATTTCCCAACAATAATAGCAACAATAACAGCAACATAAAACTGACCAGTAACAGCAATGAACATGGATAATGATTTTGCTATAGGTAAAGTAGGGGTGATGTCTCCGTAACCTGCGGTGGTCAATGTAATAATAGTATAATAGGGAATGTCCATACTTGCTTCTGTAACACCCTTATATGAGCCAATGATATACTGATCACAAAAACTAACTAAACTCATAAACATAATCCCTAACAATAAGTAACCATTAATAGCTTCAATTAACGTATACATATTGACCTTTTTACGCTTCATCATTTCAAGAATGACATACCCAACGATGATGATTATCGTTACATTAGAAACAAATTCAGCGACATAATGAAGATAAATGAAATCTGTGGTTTTGGATAAGATTTCCAAGATTATGGCGCCCAGCCCTATGTAAACCATTCTTGCTGATATTGAAAAAGTGGCTAGGAAAATAATAGAGGAGAAAAGGATTACCATTATCCAAATGTTAACTTCTTGGAAAAGTGGAAGTATAAAAATGAAAACCGAAGCAACCAATAACAGTGCTATGGATGATATTGATTTTTGACTAAATATTTTATTTAAATGATTTAACATTTTTAAATTGTTATTTTAAACAAATTAATTTTTTTTTTGCCTTAGGATGTTAACTTACAAATTCTACTAAAAATCGCAAAACGTAGACTGTTCCCTTAGTTGAGTATTTTACATTTTTATAGGAATATTTAATCAATATATAGCGATTACTATTTATTAAAAAAAACCGAATAAAGATTATTCGGTTTTTTTTAATACTATGAAATTATTTCTTTAGTTGCGTTTAGCGCTCTCCATTTGTTCCAGAACTTTATCTAAACTAAAGCTACCTACCTTTTGTCTTTGAGGAAACTCTTTAAAAGTTCCTAAAAACTCAGCGATTTTAGCTTGAGCCGGCACTAATAAAAACATTCTATCAGCCAACCAATGATTATAATCTTCAGAATCATGTTGAGCTCTTTCATAAGGATCTCCATACATATCCATTAACATTGGAAATCTTAATTCAGTGTATTTTTTTTGCCAAACATTAAAACCATGATTTTCTTGAATTTTAAAATGCATTTTCCATCTTCCATATCGAAACGCATTTAAACTTCCGTCATCATCAAAATAGTAAATTTCTTTTCTAGGACTTTCTTCAGTTTCACCAGTTAAATAAGGTAAGAAGTTATAACCATCTAAATGCACTTTGAAATTTTTACCATTTGCAGAATGTCCTGTAAGTAGTTTTTCCTTTACATCTGGTTCTCCAGCAGCTGCCAAGAATGTTGGTAGCCAGTCTTCACCAGAAATAATAGCATTACTTACTTGACCAGGTTTAATTTTAGAGGGCCATTTTATGAGTGCTGGAGCTCTAAATCCACCTTCCCAAGTCGTCGCTTTTTCACCTCTAAAGGGTGTCATACCGCCATCTGGCCAGAAAATAATTTCTGCTCCGTTATCTGTTCCGAAAATAACAATAGTATTTTCTTCAATCCCTAAATCCGTTAAGGTTTGTGTTAATTCACCAACTATTTTGTCTAATTTCACCATACCATCTGCATATATTCCTAGTCCGGTTTGGCCTTCTTCTTCTTCGGTTAAATGTGTCCAAACATGCATGAGTGTAGAATTATACCATGTAAAAAA
>JAGSHF010000123.1 GCA_023954685.1 Flavobacteriaceae bacterium
ATATGGTATGGCTTCTCCATAACCTGTATTATTTCCGTCTGATATAGAGACCACAATAGTTTCTTGTGTTGTTCTAGTGGACCTTGATATGGTAAATGGATGTTTTAAAAGCAACTTATATTGCTTTGACTGAAGGGTTAATTTCATTAAGCGCCTATTCGTTATAAGATTTTAATACTTCTATGAGATTTACTGTTGCCTTATTCACATCTTCCATTAATCCTATGTGAAAAATATGACCACGAGTTACGTTCTTCACATAAAAGTCTATCCTTGGATAATTAATAATATTATTAAAAATAACTTCTGCCTCTTCATCGCTCAAAACGGTCTCAGGTTCTGGAAGTTCAGGCATACTATCTGGAGCTAAGACAGCCGCATGAAATTTAAGAGGAATCAACTCGACCATAATTCGTCTCAATTCTTCATTTCTTTGGTCAAACGTATCGTTCCACGAATAAGGTAAATCTGTATAATGGGCTCTAATTCGGTCAGTAATAAAAGGGTCAGAAATTACGCTTAAATTCCCTGTATTAATGAGGTCGTCGTAAGTGTTGGTATTATATTGAGGCAACCACAATCTACCTATTTTCTGGGCGGCATCTATAACATCAAAAGCTGATAAATCAATCCTCCTACTTTGTATTCGTATCATAGAATCAATTGCGGTTCCATATTTAAAACTAATCTTTGAACGTCTTATTTGCTGTGTCATCATAATGGTGTCTGAAGCCAAATCTTCAATGAGCCTATTCACATAATTCTGCTCCATTTTTCTGCTTAAGCGTTCTTGATTCCAATTATTAATACTTAATGCAATAAGAATACCTATAACCACTAGAATAATTTCGCCTATGGCGTATTTAAAGTACTTACCTGTTTTGTTTTCCATAAGCAAGGATTTACGAATATGTCTAAAGAACTTAATCATGCTTGAGCTCAGAATTAATAAGTTTCAGAATACTTTCTGCATTATCAATTTGTTCAGTATATCTTTTACTTATTGTATTAAGCATGTTGACTTTTAATTCAATACTATTTACAATTTTAGGGTTTTTAGCGTACTCTTTTAACGGCCTAAATTCAAACTCTAATGAAGGTTTTTTAAAGTCAAACTCTAACAGCATAGGTCCAAATGTATTTCTGCTATAGGCATCAGTAGCTTCAACAACGCCTTTCTCTTGTTTCGTTATATCTCTATAATATAGAATTAGTTTTTCTGATAATGAATCGTTGCTTATAATATTCAATTTACCAGTAGATTGCAAATTAATAAAAGCTGAATTATTACTGCTAAAGTGGCCTAAATTTATAATAAATGCTAAATGAGGTTGCAAATCTTTTGTTGTATACTCATTATAATTTTTTAAAATTGTTATACACGTATCTAAGTGCTTGCTTAACATTGAATTATATCCATTCACATCTCTATAAAGATTAATATCATCTTTTAAATTAGATTTTAACTTCACTAAAAATTTCTGATAAACAAGATTCTCTTTTCTATTCTCATTCCAATTATTAATTTGCAATGCAATTAAAATGCCTATAACCACAAGGACAATTTCACCAAGAGCATATTTAAAATACGCGCCTGTTTTGTTTTTCACAAGGAGTGATTTACGAATGCGTCTGAAGAATTTAATCATGTTGGCACGTTAGGTTTTTAAAGATAAACTTTTTTTAAATAAAAAAGTTTAGTCAATTGCCAACCTCTTATTTAACTATTGTTATTTAGAACCTAACGCTTTATTAAAGCCATAATTTTATCCCATTTCCAAATTATAAATGTCACCAATAAGAAAACTCCGTTAAATAATACAATGGTTAATATAAATGGTATCCAAGCATCAAACGTAGCTCCATTTGGGATGTAAAAAATACTATCACCAGAATTACCATTGGTAATTAAATGCCTAGTCGCCCAATTATTACCTAAATGCAATCCTATAGGAAAAAACAACGTCTTAGATTTTAGCAAAGCCGTTGCAAACAACAAGTGCCCAACAGGAATGGCAATTATCAACATAATAATAGCGCCTCTACTACTTAATACGCTATCATCAAGCACATGAATGAGCATAAATAAGATTGAAAAAACAACATTCGCTACAACTACATTTGACACTTCAATTGTTTTCTTAAATAAATAGCCTCTAAACAAAAACTCTTCGGTAGCAACTTGTGGCAATATAAAATAGAATGCATACAAGAGCGTTGTATAATTAATTGAGGTCGCTAACTCAATGGTTTCTCCCGTATAAAGTGCTCTTAGATATTTTGCTCCTAGCAAAGCTATGGCTCCTATTAAAACACCAAGCGGTAAAAAGGATATGTTTTTAACACTAAAATTAAGTCCAATATCTTCGAGGGATTTATTCTCTTTCTTGTACAAAAACCAAGTCGCTAAAAACAAGAGCAAACAAGATATATAAGGAAAATATTGCTTTATAATTCCGTTACTCAATATTGTGCTTATTGCAAGTGCCAAGCCAAAAACCAGCAGTGCTAAAAGATACTTAAAAACGGTAGCGTATTTATTTATTAAAGATTTCATACTAATCAATTATTTTCTTGTTTGAGTTAGATACATATTTTACATATTGCTTTACAAAGATTAATGTCATCAAAGAAGGGAAGATCCCTTTTGGGATATTATAAAAAAGCCAATTCCAATCTCTTAAATCAATTTTTGATAATTCTTGAAAAATTAGTTCACCAGTAGGTGGCGATTGGTAAAACATGGCCATTAAAAAATTATAGCCTAGATGAAATCCTAAAGCCATCATTATAGATTTGGTTTTATAAAATGTATAGGCCCAAACATAACCTACAAAGCCTGTTACTAGAACTACATAAAGGATTGGGATAATTCCTCCTCCCGTCATACCATAAGAAAATACGTGATACACGCCAAAACACAACGCTGAAATTAAAATTGCCCATTTCGCTCCCAACCTGCTAATAAGTATATATAGTATGGCACCTCTAAATATCAAATCTTCAGTTAATGCAGATCTTACATGATAGAAAAAAGAGTTAAAAATAGCTGTATAATTAATGCTTTCATTTCTTATCCATTCCACATCAAGAACTAAAGTTTCTACATAAACACTTATTAAACATATGAGCGTTATAAATACAAATCCTATTAAAAACTGTACGCTTCGTTGTTTGGTTGGAATCACGCCCAACACTTCTATATTCTTTTTCTCAATAAAGCGCAAGAGCACCCCAGAGACTATTATTATTACTAATAATCCTAACATAATATGATACTAAAAATTAAAAAATTATCCCTTTTTAGGTTTTAAAAAAGGAATTGACAAAGGGTAGTAACAGGTTTGTGAGCTCAATGCAGACATAATATTTTTAATACTCATTATAATGCCAAAAAGAAACACGGCACCCGTACCAAAAAAGTTGATGCCTGGAAACGGAAAAAAGAGCAATAATGAGATTATGAGTAACACATTTATAGTACAATGAAAATTGATGACAGCCCTACCATGCGCATCATAAATTTTATTATCGTCGGCTTTACTTATCCATATAAACAAAGGAATTAACACATTGGCAAACGGAATGATTAACCCTACAAAAGGAGTTCCATGTAATAATAACATCCATTTTCGTTGAATCACTTCCTCGTTAGGATTATCAAGCACCAACAACTCATCCACTTCAACATCCAAACCAACGGCCAATAATTTTACAGTTTGTAGATGCGGTTGTACATCGCCTTTTTCTATGCGTTGAATTGTACGTACACCAACTGTTGTTTTATCAGATAGATCTTCTTGAGTGTATCCTTTTAGCTTTCGCTGGTAAACTAAATTTTCACTTAATGTTTTGCTTTTCATTTTGATTATTTTGATGACACAAATCTACGGCAGGCTATTGGTTTTTAGCACGTCATTTAAATGTCACCTATCTGTCACTTACAGTAAATATAGGAGTTTCAAGGGTAAAATCATTATAATTCTCAAATTCTAAATACTATTAAATAAAAAAGGCTGGCAAATTGCCAACCTTAATTAATAACTAATAAACCAACCATATTAGCTATTTCCTTAGAAAGATACCGTTGCTTAGAATGGTATTAATTCTATTTGCTAAATTTTCTTAGATTATTATCTTAAAAATTTAGCATTTCATTAATACGCATCGTCATGTACTTTGGCCACCGCTCTACCTGAGGGGTCGTTCATGTT
Organism: Flavobacteriaceae bacterium; assembly: GCA_023954685.1. Classification (GTDB taxonomy): domain Bacteria; phylum Bacteroidota; class Bacteroidia; order Flavobacteriales; family Flavobacteriaceae; genus JAGSHF01. The sequence continues at coordinate 4,215 of JAGSHF010000123.1, forward strand.
TTTAAACGCTTCATCCCATTCTAGGGCAATTTTTGTACTACAAGCCACACTTGGTTCTTGCGGTACACTCAATGCTGCCGTATCACTTGGAAAATGAGATTCAAAAATAGTACGATAATAATATTCTTCTTTGTTTTGTGGTGTTTGAATAGGGAATCTAAAATGTGCGTTCTCCAATTGCTCGTCTGAAACGTGTTGTTCTACAACTTCTTTTAAAGTATCAATCCAACTATAGCCAACGCCGTCACTAAATTGTTCTTTTTGTCTCCAGGCAACACTTTCTGGCAACATATCTTCAAAAGCTTTTCGCAACACCCATTTTTCCATGCGCTCGCCATTTATCATTTTATCTTGCGGGTTAATGCGCATCGCCACATCCATAAATTCTTTATCTAAAAATGGCACGCGTCCTTCAATGCCCCAAGCCGCTAAACTTTTATTTGCTCTTAGGCAATCATACATATGCAACTTACTTAATTTACGTACCGTTTCTTCATGAAATTCTTTAGCATTTGGCGCTTTATGGAAATACAAATACCCTCCAAACAACTCGTCGGCACCTTCACCAGATAAGACCATTTTAATGCCCATTGATTTAATCACTCTTGCTATTAAATACATTGGTGTACTTGCGCGTATCGTGGTAATATCATAGGTTTCTAATTGATAAATCACATCTTTTATAGCATCCAAGCCTTCCTGAATTGTAAACTTTATTTCATGATGAACTGTTCCAATATGCTCAGCCACTTTTTGAGCAGCTGCCAAATCTGGCGACCCCTCTAATCCAACCGAAAAACTATGCAATTGAGGCCACCAAGCTTGTTCTTTATCATGAGCTTCAATACGGCGTTCGGCATACTTTTTTGCAATCGCCGAAGTAATAGAAGAATCTAACCCTCCTGATAACAATACACCATAAGGTACATCACTCATTAATTGTCTATGTACAGCATCTTCCAATGCTTGACGTACTTCTGCGATTTCTGTTTTATTATCTTTTACAGCATTAAAATCTTCCCAATCACGTTTGTACCATTGCACAAACTCCCCATCTTTACTACTCATATAATGTCCTGGAGGAAACAATTCTATTTTTGTGCAAACACCTTCTAAAGCCTTTAATTCTGAAGCTACATAAAAAGTGCCCTGTTTGTCCCAACCTATATATAGTGGAATAATTCCCATATGATCACGTGCAATAAAGTACTCCTCTTTTTCAACATCATACAATGCAAAACCAAAAATACCATTGAGCTCATCTACAAAATCTACCCCTTTTTCTTTATATAGCGCCAGTATCACCTCACAGTCACTTTCAGTTTGAAAATGATACGCTGGAAATTGAGAGCGTAATGCGCGATGGTTATAAATTTCTCCATTAGCTGCGAGAATGAGCGTTTTATCATCACTAAACAGGGGCTGCTTACCAGATGCAGGATCTACAATAGCCAAACGCTCGTGTGCTAAAATAGCGTTATCATCGCTATAAACGCCACTCCAATCTGGACCTCTATGTCTAATGGTTTTAGCCATTTCTAAAACTTGAGGTCTTAGTAAATCACTTTTCTGTTTCAAATCGAACGCACAAACAATACCGCACATAACATATATAATTTTGAATATTATAACACAAACATCATTATATTATAACAAATATTAAACACAATGCATTATATTGATTACATATTTTGACAATATATTGTATTTTAATTAAATTTATAAACAATATAACTTGTGCCACGTTATTTAATATGCAATTTGTAAAGTTTAACAAAACCTTTAAATTTTTAAACAATCTATTCTATATTTTTAAATTTTAAAACTCAATAAAACTCATTATGAAAAAATCAACAATCTTTACTACAATTGCGTTTGCATTTATGATGCTATTATCAACAAACGTAAATGCACAAAAATTCTCAGGACTAGACAAAAGCCCATTAGATATGAGTTCATCTAAAGACAAAACCGTAAGAGTGATTTATAGCAGACCTCAACTAAAAGGAAGAGATTTAGCTAAATTAGCTCCAAATGGAAAAGTTTGGCGTACCGGTGCTAATGAAGGTACTGAAATCACTTTTGCTAAGGACATGACACTTGGTGGCAAATCTGTTAAAGCAGGAACCTACACCATGACGTCTATCCCAGGTGAAAAAGAATGGACAATCATATTGAATTCTACACTTGGTACTTGGGGCGGCAATGCGGGTAAAAAGGCTGAATCTGGCGAAGTTGCTAGATTCATGGGCAAAGCGTCAACAGATAGCGAAGCTCTTGAGGCGTTTTCAATTGCATTTGACAACAAAGGACATATGCATTTTGGATGGGGCACTATGCGCGTAGCTATTCCTATGAACTAAAATAAATTTAGGTATTAAAAAAGTCTTGAGAAATCAAGGCTTTTTTTTTTGTTCTAGTATATAATCGTATTTTTACAAAGGCTTCAATTAACAGAAAATATTGATTCACCATTGTAATGTCTATTGAAGCGCTGCGACTTTAACATTAACTATTTTAAAAACAATTTATTTAATATGAAAAAATCAACTTTACTTTCAACCATTGCATTTGCTTTTGTAATGCTATTAACAACACATGTAAATGCCCAAGAGTTTCCACCCCTTGACAAAAGCCCAATGGATGCGGCTTCATTTCCAAATGATTACAAAGTGTCAGACAAAACCGTGAAAATTGTTTATGGAAGACCACAATTAAATGGACGCTCATTAAGTGAGTTGGCACCAAACGGAAAACAATGGCGTTTTGGAGCTAACGAGGCTGCTGAAATTACTTTTTATAAAGATATGACTGTAGGCGGATCTGCCGTAAAAGCAGGAACGTATACCGTATCAGCAATTCCGGGTGAAAAAGAATGGACCATTGTATTTAGTTCAGATTTAAATGTTTGGGGAAGTTATTTTTATAACGAAGCCAATGACGTAGCGCGGTTTAAAGTTAAAGCTGAAACTTCTGAAACATCACTAGAAGCATTTTCCATAGTGTTTGACGACAAGAACACCATGCATATGGGTTGGGGAACAGTTAGAATGGCCATACCAATGATGTAATCATACAACATTAAGATTGTAAAAAAAGCCTTGAGATATCAAGGCTTTTTTTGTTTATGGTATATTCAAATATTTATGTGTTTGCAGCGACACTTTCCATTTTGGGTTAGCCATGACATAATCTACAATTTTTGGCACCACCTTATCGCGTTTGCTCCACTCAGGTTGTAAGTATAAAATGCAATCTTTATTTACTTTTGACGCTTGTTCTTCGGCAAACTTAAAATCGTCTTTATTATAGATGATACATTTTAATTCGTGCGCTTTTTCATAGACTTTTTTGGTTGGTAATTTCATCTTCTTAGGCGACAGACAAATCCAATCCCATTCACCGGTTAAATTATAAGCGCCAGAGGTTTCAATATGGGTTTGTACCCCTTTGGCTTTTAATTGCGCCGTTAAAGGGCCCATGTCCCACGTTAAGGGCTCGCCACCAGTTACAACAATAGTATTGCTATATTTTACAGCATTATCAACTATCTTCTTTGTTGCTGTAGGCGGATGTAATTCTGCCAACCAGCTTTCCTTCACATCACACCAATGGCACCCCACATCACAACCACCAATTCTAACAAAATAAGCTGCTGTTCCTTTGTGATAACCTTCACCCTGAATCGTGTAAAACTCTTCCATTAAAGGCAATAATAACCCTTGATCAATCAACTCCTGTCGTTCACTTCTTGTCATAGCGTGCAAAGATACATATAACCATACTATTATCAATAAAAGGCTTTATAATTATCCATGCTAAAAGCGGTAAACCAAGTAGATATCAAGATCGTATAATTGATGTGCCGCCATCTTATTTTATATAGAAATGAAATTCATTAGCAATTTCATAATTGATATAAATTACACTATTTTTATCAAAATTTTCATGATGAGCAAAGCCGACACTTTTTTTAACACTATTAATGAAGGAAATACCTTTAAAGGTGACTTTATTACTTTGGGCTCTGCCATGCTAGAGGGAGAAACACTGAGAGAAGCTTTTGTAAAAGTGCCCTTAAAAACCATGAATAGGCATGGTCTTATTGCTGGAGCAACTGGTACTGGAAAGACCAAAACTTTACAAGTGATTTCTGAAAACTTAAGTGAGAAAGGCATCCCCGTATTGCTCATGGATATAAAAGGAGATCTTAGTGGATTAGCACAACCTAGTCCTGGTCATGCAAAAATTGATGAGCGTCATGACAAAATAGGCTTGCCTTTTGACCCCAAAGCTTTTCCTGTAGAAATCATGTCCTTATCAGAACAAAACGGCGTTAAACTAAGAGCTACAGTAAGTGAGTTTGGCCCTGTTTTATTATCTCGAATTTTAGATTTATCACAAACACAATCGGGTGTGGTAGCCGTAATTTTTAAATATTGTGACGATAATAAATTGCCGCTTTTAGATTTAAAAGATTTCAAAAAAGTCTTACACTACGCTACAAATGATGGAAAGCAAGAGTTTCAAGATGCGTATGGGCGTATTTCAACAGCTTCTACGGGTTCAATTTTGAGAAAAGTTATAGAATTGGAGCAGCAAGGTGCTGAATTATTTTTTGGTGAAAAAAGTTTTGATGTTGATGACCTCACTAGAATAGATGAAAACGGGCGCGGTTATATCAATATCATAAGGTTAACAGATATACAAGATAAACCAAAACTTTTTTCAACATTTATGTTAAGCTTGTTAGCCGAAATCTATGAAAACTTCCCTGAGCAAGGTGATGCAGACCGACCCGAATTAATCCTATTTATTGATGAAGCGCATTTAATTTTTAACGAAGCTTCTAAAGCATTATTGAATCAAATTGAAAGTATCGTTAAACTGATAAGAAGTAAAGGCATAGGCCTGTATTTTGTGACTCAAAACCCAACCGATGTTCCGGAAGCGGTACTCAGTCAGCTGGGCTTAAAAGTACAACATGCCCTAAGAGCTTTTACTGCAAAAGATCGTAAAGCC
>JAGSHF010000201.1 GCA_023954685.1 Flavobacteriaceae bacterium
TGTGAGTTCGCAGCTTCTAACAATAATTTTTTTACTAACTGAACATCACTACCATAAGCAACCCCTACTTCAACACTTTCTCGAGTTTTCGTTCCATTTTCTGTCCAATTATATAAACTATTGGTTAAATATAAATGATTCGGTATTACCAGTACTTTGTTATCTATTGTTACCGCTCTTGTCGTTCTTAAACGTATCTCGACTACACGGCCCACTTTGCCTTCCAACTCTATGATATCTCCTACATGTACAGACTGGTCTATTAAAATAAAAGCTCCCGAAATTATGTCTTGAAAAAAAGTTTGCAAAGCAAAACCTACACCAACTAATAATGCTGCTGAAGCCGCAAATATTGCGGTAACATTAATGCCCATATTATTAAAGGTCATTAATAGAATAGTAAGATAAATAAACCAACGACCAAATGAAAATAAGGATACAAATTTGGCCTTATCTGCCTCCGGCAAATTTCTAGTGATTAATTTTCTTATCAACTTTAACACATAAGAAGACAAAAACAAGATCGCAAGCACAATCAGTATAGATTGTACGGTAATATGAACAGAGCCTCCTAAGGGAAAATCATATTGCAGAATAGATTTTAATTTTTCCATACTAATATTTTAACCATTTATAAAGTTCCTTGTAACTTGGTTTTTTTCCATACATTAAAATTCCAACACGATAGATTTTTGCAGCTACCCATACTGTAAACATAAAGGTGCCAATAAGTAAAACAAATGCAACCAATTGTTGCCAAATGGGTACACCAAATGGAATACGCATAAGCATTACTACTGGTGATGTGAACGGAATGAATGAAAAGACCGTAGAAACGGTACCGTGTGGATCTTCAATAACTGTAAAAACGCCAACATATACTGCTAAAATTAGAGGCAATAATATGGGTAGCATAAATTGCTGTGTGTCGGTTTCGTTATCCACGGCAGCACCAATTGACGCATAAAGCGAGCTATAAAGTAAATAGCCACCAATAAAAAACAAGAGGAATGCAATGATTAAATTAGTGATTGGCAAATTATAAATCGCATTCAATAAATTTTGCATCTGCATTTGTGTTCCTCCAGATTGCATGGCCTGATCCATCATTTCTTGTTGCGGTGTTTGCACCTGAGCCATATCTATCCCAAAAATAGAAGATATTACAAACATTAAAATACTACCCAAAAGAACCCAAATCACAAATTGAGTTATTCCGGCAAGAGATGTGCCAATTATTTTACCCATCATCAATTGCATAGGTTTTACAGATGAGATTATGACTTCTATAATACGACTTGTTTTTTCTTCAATCACACTGCGCATTATCATATTACCATAAATGATAATAAACATAAACAACAGGTACCCTGCTAGACCTCCAAATGCCAACTTCACGACATTATCTAGCTTTGAAGTCTTCTCACCTAGGTAACTTTCCTGAGCTATGTTAATGGAAGTTTTTGAGGATTCTATTTTGGCAATATCAACACCACCTTGTTGTAATTTAAGGTCTGTTAATTTTTTTTCTAATTTGCTCTCTAAACCGCCTATAACAGTTAATGACGGCGTATCTTCAGAATAAAATTTAATAGAATTAGCAACAGCATCTAAATCTGATCCCTCAGCAATGTAAAGCAGTCCATATTCCCCTTTGGCTTCAACATGTAATTTTGCCTCATCTAGAGATAAATTTTCCAAAACATTATAACTTGTGTTTTCTGTGTCTTTAAACCATTGAGAGACCAATCCTGATTCGTCAAGAATTGAAATAGTACGTTGCTTATTATTGTTTAAGCTAGACAAATATGCTACAACCGCAAAAAGCGCCATCATAATAATTGGACTCAAAACAGTCATGATGATAAAGGATTTATTTCTCACCTTCGTCAAATATTCTCTTTTTATAATTAATGGTAAATGATTCATCCTTAATTATTTTTTACAGTTTGAATAAAAATATCATTCGCTGTTGGCACTAACTCATTAAAGTGATTCACTTCAGCTTGCTGTGTCAAAAAAGACAAAAGATCATTTGAAGTTTCATTAGGCTGAAGCTTTATATTAAGCTTTAAGTCATCATTCAATGATTTAAATTCAGCCGGAGATATTTCAAATTTTTCTTGTAATGCCTGTTTTAATTTAACTTCATCTGGAGTCACTAAACCAACTTCAAAAGTATTGGTTTTAAACTCACGTTTTATGTCAATGAGTTTACCATCCAGTATTTTATTCGATTTATGAATAAGTGCAATGTGATCACACAGTTCTTCAACAGATTCCATACGATGCGTTGAAAAAATAACAGTTGCGCCTTCCGCTCTCAATTGCAATATCTCATCCTTTATTAAATTGGCGTTTATGGGATCAAATCCCGAAAAAGGCTCATCAAATATTAAAAGCTTTGGTTGGTGTAAAACCGTAACTATAAACTGAATTTTTTGTGCCATTCCTTTTGACAACTCTTGAATTTTCTTGTTCCACCAGTCGCCAATTTCCAATTTTTCAAACCAATATTTTAAACGCTTTCGAGCTTCAGATTTTTCCATGCCCTTAAGTTGTGCTAGATAAAGCGCTTGTTCCCCTACCTTCATTGATTTATAAAGACCACGTTCTTCTGGCAAATAACCGATATGCCTGATATCATCTGGCTTTAAGGGTTTGCCGTCTAACAAAACTTGACCACTATCTGGCATGGTGATTTGATTAACAATTCTAATAAATGTAGTTTTTCCAGCACCGTTGGGTCCTAATAATCCAAATATGCTCCCTTTTGGAACCTCAATTGAAACGTTATTGAGGGCTTTAAATGTTCCAAAATTTTTAGAGACCGAATCAGCCACTAATATTGTATTCATTTAGTGTTTTTTTTGTAATTGATAAGTATGGTAAAGATATTAAATGTTACATGTAATACTCTTTAAAATAAAAAAATGATTATAAATATGCTCTAAAAACAAAACCCACCCTTAAAAAATTCAAGGATGGGAAAAATTGCTATGAAAAAGAAAAATTACCACTAATTTTAACTAGTGGTGTCTCAAATATAATGATTTTTATTAAAATAAATCTTAAATCTAGAAGATATGTTGTAAGAAATACGTCCTACCTCTCATCCATACTTGGTAAAAATTTAAGAAAACATATCTTTTACCTTTTCAAAAAAAGATTTATCTGTACTTTCTGGTTTTGGAATAAAATGCTCATCATCACGCATTGTTTCAAAGAAATCTTTTTGCTGCTTGTTTAACGTTTTAGGCGTCCAAACATTTACATGCACCAACAAATCTCCCTTGCCATAACCATTAATACTTGGTATACCTTTGCCTCGCAAGCGTAATATTTTACCAGATTGAACACCTGGCTCAATTTTTATTCTCACCTTACCTGTTACCGTGTCAATTTCTTTAGAGGTCCCTAAAACAGCATCTGGAAGACTTACATATAAGTCATAATGCAAATTATCTCCTTCACGTTGTAAACTGTCATGATCTGCCTCCTGAATGGCTACCAATAAATCCCCTGAAACACCATTTCCTGGTGCTTCATTACCTTTTCCTGACACTTTAAGTTGCATGCCATCGACAACACCTGCAGGAATTTTTATTGACACCGTTTCCTCACTAACAATTAAACCCTGTGCATCTGCTCCATCAGGTTTTTTATCAATCATTTCGCCAGCACCACCACAAGTATTACATGCCGCTGCAGTTTGCATACGCCCCAGAATAGTATTTGTAATTCTAGTTACTTGTCCTGAACCATTACAAGTAGAACATGTTTTATAAGTAGTCCCTTTGGCCTGTTTTTTACGCTTTACTTTAATCTTTTTTTCAACGCCATTGGCAATTTCTTCAAGAGTAAGCTTTACTCGAATTCTCAGGTTACTCCCTTTTACAACACGTTGCCTTTGACCTCCGAATCCCGAGAATCCACCTCCGCCACCGCCAAAAGCGCCGCCAAAGATATCACCAAATTGACTGAATATGTCATCCATATTCATGCCACCGCCGCCGCCAAATCCACCAGAACCATCAAAAGCTTGATGTCCAAATTGATCATAACGCGCTTTTTTATCGGCATCACTTAATACCTCATAAGCTTCGGCAGCTTGCTTAAATTTGTCTTCAGCACCTTTATCATCTGGATTTTTATCCGGATGAAATTTAAGTGCCATTTTCCTATAGGCCTTCTTTATTTCTGCTGCTGTAGCACTTTTAGTAACACCCAGTGTTTCGTAATAATCTTGTTTAGCCATGTTTTTCGTTTTACTGTCCAATCACTACTTTAGGGAAACGTATCACACGATCACCAAGTTTATAACCTTTCTCAATCACATCAATAATCTTACCTTTCATATTCTTACTTGGAGCAGGAATTTGCGTTACTGCTTCATGATCATCGGCATTAAAAACATCTCCAGATTTAACTTTAACTACAGCTAATCCTTTTTGTTCCAATGTTGACAATAGCTTTTGATAAATTAATAAAACGCCTTTTCTAAGATCCTCAGCTTCTTTATCATCTTCAATATGATTTAATGCACGCTCAAAATCATCCAAGACTGGCAACATTGAAACCATAACATCCTGACTTGCGGTTTTAAACAAATCAATGCGTTCTTTAGTCGTTCGTTTTTTATAATTCTCAAATTCTGCAAACAATCGCAAAAACTTATCTTTTTCATTTTGAAGTTCAGTTTGTAGCTGTGCTTCTACCGATATCTCTTCAGTATCTTCAACAACAGTATCGTTTACATTATCAATCTGTTCTTCTATAATTTCTTCTTTATTCTTCTTCTTGCTCATTTGTATATTAAGCTATTTGTTTTACTTTAATTTCAGTTTGCAAAAGTACTGCCATTATTATTAAAATGTCAAAATGTCACTATAATTATTTTAATAATTTTTAACACTTCTATGATATCAAAAATGTATTTTTGCGGAAACACTAATAAAAAAAATTAAACAATGAAAAAGCAAATTTTAAACCTCGTGACCATTGTATCCATTGGTCTAGCCGTTGTAGCTTGTAAAGATAAAGCTGCAGAAGCAGAAACTACAGCTGTAGAAACAGCAACAACTGCTGCCGCGTCTTCAGTAAAATATATGGCAAGCCCAACAGAATCTGTTATTGAATGGACAGGATACAAACCAACCGGATCACATACAGGAACTATTTTGATTGATAGTGGCGTATTCTCTATGAATGGTGAAACAATTGAAAGTGGAACTTTTTTAATAAACATGGCCTCTTTAAAAGATAGTGAAGCTAGTGAAAGACTTGAAGGACATTTAAAGAGTGCTGATTTTTTTGAAGTTGAAACTTATCCAACTGCTGGATTTGAAGTTACTGGATTTGAAGTTAAAGACGGACAAACAATTCTATCTGGAAATTTAGCATTGAAAGATGCTAAGAACAATGTGAGTTTTCCAGTTACGGTAAACACTGAAGATGATAACGTTTCAATTACAAGTGAAACATTTACAATAGATCGCTCTAAGTGGAACGTAAAGTTTAAGTCGAAATCATTTTTCTCTGACTTAGGAGAAAAATTCATCAATGATGATATTGAATTAAAA
>JAGSHF010000125.1 GCA_023954685.1 Flavobacteriaceae bacterium
ATTATATTCTGAATTAATACCTATTGACGCACATATCCGCCAAGTGATTCATTTTTCTTTACTTCTTCTGGTTCTCCAATGATACTGACTGTACCACCTGTACTTGCCTTAGCATCAACTAATTTAGAAGCTTTAACATCAGCCATTCCGCCTGTATAAGATGAGACCTTAGTGTATTCAGTTTCTAATCTCTCTCCTTTATAAATTCCTCCTGTATTGGATTTAACATTTTGGTTTTTTGAACTTCCCTTCAAATTAACTTGCCCTCCAGTAACCACTGTAACATCCAGCTGTTCTGTATCTATCTCAAGTTTAATACGACCGGCTTCCTGAGCTTTTGCAGTGATTTTTTCCTGTTTCAAAACTTCATCAGAAAAAATATGAGATCCTTCGTTGGCATCTATCACATCAATATTGTCTTTAAAATAAAGATATACCATAACATCGTCAGCCGAAAAAGTATGGGTTATACTCATTGAAATCTTTAAAACTCCACTACTGTTTTTTACTGTGACCTCCGACGAACGGTTACCATCAATAATAATTTTTGCATCATCTGCCTTAATTAATTCTACTTGCAGGCCTCTGTAAGTTTTTAAGCTGTGAAAATCACCGAGATTCATGGTGACCTTTTCCTGAGCCATTCCAAAAGCACTGATAAGCATAAGTGTAAAAACTAATTTTTTCATTGAATTAAATTTTATAATTGTTATTTGTTCAAAAATCCATTTTAGATCATATTGGTGTTAAATAACACCAATCATAAGACTTTTGAAAACTTTAATTGTTACAGTTTTAGTCTTCTACCAAATTAAAATCAAGATGTTTTCTTTCAAGATCTGTATTTTTCACAGTTACAGTGACCTGATCACCTAACTGATACATCCTTTTATCAGCCTGACCTATCAGGGCATATTGTTTTTCGTCAAATATGAAATAGTCACTGGTAATATCTTTGATCCTTACCATTCCTTCACATTTATTCTCAATGATCTCAATATAAATACCCCATTCTGTCACACCAGAAATAACACCTACAAATTCTTGGTCATTATGATCCTGCATATATTTTATCTGCATATATTTAATAGAATCTCTTTCAGCTTTACTGGCCATATATTCCCGTTCTGAAGAATGTTTACATTTTTCCTCGTATTTTTCAGCTTTGACAGATTGACCACCATCTAAATAGTGTTGTAACAAACGATGGGCCATGACATCAGGATATCTCCTGATAGGAGAAGTAAAGTGCGTATAATGGTCAAATGCCAATCCGTAATGACCAATATTATCAGTTGTATAAATAGCCTTACTCATCGATCTGATCGTAAGTGTTTCTATCATATTAGATTCTGCTTTTCCATGTACATCAGCCAATAGTTTATTCAGTGAATCCGATGTGCTTTCCCTGGTATTGGTATCAATTTTATAACCAAACTTAGTTATAATACCCTGCAGTAAAGCGAGTTTATCGATGTTTGGTTCATCATGCACTCGGTAAACAAATGTTTTCTTTTTTTTCCCAATAAATTCCGCTACTTTTTTATTGGCCAGGAGCATGAATTCTTCTATTAATTTATTAGCATCCTTAGACTCTTTTACATAAACTCCTATCGGATTTGAATCTTCATCAAGATTGAATCTCACTTCTGTTTTATCGAATGAAATAGCACCGTCAGACATTCTTCTTTTTCGTATTTTTTTAGCGAGTTTATCTAAGGTTAAAATTGCTTCTTTGATAGGCTGGTCAACACCTTCCGCCTTACCTTCAATGATTTCCTGTGCTCCTTCATAAGCAAACCTTTTATCTGAATAAATAACCGTTCTCCCAAACCAAGGCTTAATAATATGCCCTTCTTTATTCATTTCAAAAACAACAGAAAACGTAAGTTTTTCTTCATTAGGTCTGAGTGAACAAACATTATTTGAAAGTATTTCCGGTAACATAGGTACAACCCTATCAACTAAATATACAGAAGTAGCTCTTTCGTAAGCTTCCTCTTCCAAAATTGTGTCTTCTTTCACATAATGAGATACATCAGCAATATGGATTCCTATTTCATAATTTCCGTTTTCTAATACTTTAAATGATAAAGCATCATCAAAATCTTTTGCATCTTTAGGATCAATGGTAAAAGTCAGATCTTTTCGCATATCTCTTCTTTTACTAATCTCTTCATTTGTTATTTCAATTGGAATTTTAGAAGCATATTCTTCTACATGGTCCGGAAATGAATAAGGTAATCCATATTCTAAAAGAATAGAATGTATTTCAGTATCATGATCACCAGGTTTACCAAGTACTCTGGTAATTTTTCCAAAAGGATTCTTCGAATTCGATGGCCAATCAGTAATTTCTGCTAAGACCTTATCTCCGTCTTCTGCATCAGCCAATTCATTTGGCGAAACAAAAATATCAGCATACATTTTATGATCATCAGGCACTACAAAACCAAAGTTTTTACTCTTCTGTAAAACGCCTACAAATTCAGTTTTAGCACGTTCGATAATATCTACAATATCGCCTTCTTGTTTCTTATTCTTTTTTCTTTTATAAACATAAACCTTTACCAGGTCATTGTTTAAAGCATGATTCAAATTTCTTGAAGGTATATAAATATCATGTTCCAGATCTTCACATACTACATATGCATTTCCTCTAGAAGTAACTTCTACAATTCCTTCAAAGTAATGACTCTTAGCTACCATGATAAACTTACCTGTTTCTACCTCCTCTATTCTATCCTGTGCTTTTAAATTCTGAAGTTCCTTAATAACCTGATTCCTTCCATTAGCTTCCACTATATTTAGTTTAGCTGAAATCTGTTTATAATTGAGAAGTTTATTAGAATTTTGATTAAATACCTGTAAAATATCTTTGTCTAAATTCCTGATTTTGTTTTCTTTACTTTTAAATATGCTTTTTTTTCTTCTTGACATGAAATCATAATTTCTAGGGTCCAAAAGTACGTATTATAATCAGATTACATATTCATAAACTGTTAATAAAAAACAAATTGTAATTTGCAAGAATGGAAAATGATGCGATCAACACTTGCTGGTACACCATATTTAATCCAACTTCAGGAGGAGGTATAAATCAAAATAGAATAGATCGCATTTTATCTTATTTAAAAAAAAATAATATAGCCTATCAATTTATCCAAACCCAATACGCTCATCATGAAGAAATATTAGTTGAAACAGCTATTCAAAAAGGGTATTCAAAATTTATATGTATCGGAGGTGATGGAACTATACATCACATGATCAACGGTATTATGAAACAACAATACACCGATTCTACACTTATTAAACTAGCTGTTATTCCAACTGGAACAGGAAATGACTGGGTAAAACACTATAATATACCTAAAGACCCTAAAAAAGCAATCCAACTTATCAAAAATAATAAAAGTATTCTCCAGGATATTGGAAAAATCAACTTACTAAATGATAATAAAGTGACTTATTTTAACAATGCAGCAGGTATTGGTTTTGATGCTTATGTAGTGAAAAATTTATCTTCCTATAAAAAATGGGGTTCTCTCGCATATTTAATAGCTGCATTATCAAGTTTTAAGTCATTTAAAAAAAGTAAGGTTACCTATAGTATTGATTCAGTTACCTATAAATCTTTTCTTTTTTTATTTTCAATAGGTATTTGCAGATATGCAGGGGCCGGCATGCAGTTCACAGATTTTAAAAATCATAAAAGTGGATTTTTCGATTTTACCATGATCAAATCAATTAGTCTATTTAATGTAATTACTCAAATATTAAAATTATATAACGGTAAAATTAGTGAGGTTAAAGAAACAAATTGCACTCATATAAAAGAGTTTCAATTAAATCAAAATGATTCTTGTTATATACAAGCTGATGGCGAATTAATTGGTAAAGGAGGCGCTGTATTTAAAATACTACCAAATACTATTCAACTAATAACAGCATAAATTTTAACATTTTTGTAACATTTGATTAAAAGTCTCGTCTTTAATTATATGAAGCCTATTGTTAAAATAATAATTCTTTGTGTCCTTATTATAGGATTGAGTATTTATGCTACAAAAAAAACTATTGATTATACTTTTCAAGAAGTTGAATGTACTCAAACAAATGAGGCTACCGCACTTCACTTTTCTATAGATACTGAAAGTTTCTCTTAATTATATTTTAAAAAAAATATTGTTTTTATTAACAACTATATTATTATTAAAAGCTTTTATTTAAATATTTAAAAAACAAATGATGTTTATTATAGCTTGTTAATACATACAATAAAAATGAGTTGTTTTATTATGAAATATCACTTGTTAAAAACTGTTAACATTTTATAAAAAGCTAAGTGCTTTAAAATCAATTTTTTTATAAAGTTATACACGGATGTATTAATTTATATTAACTGTAATTATATAAGAAATAAATAAAAAATAGTACTTATAACACTATTAAAAACTGTTTATAAATAGCATTAAAAAACTTATAAATAAATTTGGTTACAACTAATTTTTTAGGCAATACCACTTAATTATTTATTAGCAAAAAATACTTATTAGTATTACATGTGAATTAGTCAACAAAAGGTATTATTTATAAAATATTTAAAATCAGCGTTCTATATTGTTTAATTAACAATGGAATAATTTTATGTTTATTACTTTAATAAATGTAATTTTGTTTAAAATTTTAAGCATGAACATAGCAATTGGCAACGATCACGCCGGAACAACCTATAAATTTAATATTATTAAATATTTAGAGGAAAACGGTAATCAAGTAATTAATTTTGGTACGGATAAGGAAGAAAGTATGGATTATCCTGATGCCATTCATCCAGTAGCAGAAGCTGTGGAATCTGGAAAGGCAGATCTGGGTATTATTATTTGTGGAAGTGGAAATGGAGCTGCTATGACTGCAAATCATCATAAAAAAATTAGAGCCGCACTTTGTTGGAATGATGAATTGGTTGCTTTAGCCAGACAACATAACAATGCTAATATTTTAAGTATTCCAGCCAGATTTGTTTCTCAAGAAGATAGTATTCAATTTGTGAAGACTTTTCTAAGTACAGATTTTGAGGGAGGAAGACACCAGAAAAGAATCGATAAAATACCTACAGATAACTGTTAAAGAGTTATGGGTCATCAACATTCACATCAACATGGCCAGCTATCTGGAAACAGGTTATTGTTTTCAATAATTCTTAATACCATTATAACTGCATCCCAGATTATTGGAGGAATTATTTCAGGAAGCTTAGCATTAATATCAGATGCCGTGCATAATTTATCTGATGTAATTTCCTTGATTATAAGCTACACAGCAAATTTATTGAGTAACAATAAAAAACAAACTCTACATCAAACTTTTGGCTTTAAGAGAGCAGAAATCATAGCAGCATTTATCAATTCAACTACCTTGATTATTATTGCTGTAGTTTTAGGAATTGAAGCAGTAAAAAGATTGAACCACCCGACCGAAATTGGAAGTGATTTAGTGATTTGGTTGGCATTAATTGCTATTCTAGGAAATGGTTTAAGTGTAATTTTATTAAAAAAAGACGCAGACCATAATTTGAATATGAAATCAGCATATTTACATCTTATCACAGATATGCTGACCTCTGTAGTTGTTATGATTGGAGGTATTTTCATGAAATATTATCAGATCTATTGGTTAGATGCTATTCTTACCATTCTTATCTCCATTTATCTTTTATTTATGAGCTGGAGTATTTTTTTAGATTCTTTAAAAATTTTAATGCTCTTTGCTCCTAAAGGACTAGAGATAAAGGCAATTCAGGACGAAATAATTGCGGTTCCTGAAATAGAAAATATACATCATGTTCATATCTGGCAGTTAAATGATCATGAAGTTCATTTTGAGGCACATATAGAGTTTAATAAAGATATAAAGCTTTCTGAATTTGATATGATTTGCGCTAAAGTAGAACATATTTTAAAGGAGAGGTTTCATATCTATCATTCCAATCTTCAACCTGAGTTTGAGCGAGATGATCACAAAGATTTTATTATTCAGGATTAATAAAAATGTATGAATTGGACGCTTAAAAGCTTTGATGAATTAACTGTTTCTGAGTTTCATGATTTTATTCAATTACGTCTGGATATTTTTGTAGTTGAACAAGATTGTCCTTATTTAGATTTAGATGGTAAGGATGAAATAGCCTATCACTTATTTGCAACAACTGATCAAGGAAAAACAGTTGCATATACCAGATTATTTGCCCCAGGTGACTATTATGATGAAGCCGCGATAGGAAGGGTAGTGGTGCATCAAGATTTTAGAAAAGACGGCCTTGGGTTCGAATTAATGTCAAGATCAATTAAAGAAATAGAATCATTGTTTAAAACCAAAACGATTCGAATTGGTGCTCAGCAATATTTAAAAAAATTTTACGAATCTCTGGGATTTGTTTCGACCGGACATGAATATATGGAAGATGGAATTCCGCATATGTATATGATGAAAAGCTAGAATATTTTAAAATAGATCCGTCAGAATGATTTATTTGGATTTTTTTGGAAATATTAGTTGCGCTTGGACCCTCATTTGCCAGTCACCCCATCCATCGGGTTTAACAGCATTATAATAACCTTGGGCATTTACATTAATAGGCAGTTTACCTAATTTAAAAACTTTACCAATTCCTCCTCCAAAAGGAACAATCCACTGTTCACTGTTATTAGCATTCCAATTAGCAGTCAAAATAGGTGCAGAAACGAGATAAACGGCTTTGGGTAAATTATAATTGACAAAATATTGAAAAAGGAACTTATTCTCGCTTATATCTCCAAAAGTCCAAATATTATTTAGCACAACACCAGCTACCCATTTATCTATGATCGTAAGGGCCACAATTGAGGGCCCAATTCCAAATTCTCTGGATCCGAATTCATCAGCTGATGATGAGGTGGGTATTTGAAGAGCAGGACCAACCCCCCACATGATTTTCGATGCCTTAGTTGGAGATAACCAGGCGGTATAGCTTATGTCACCTATTCCTGTGGATGAATTAATTCCGTTATCCCCATAAGGTTGCGTTACAACGGGTATTATTACCCTGTTAATAAGGTTAATACCCTCACTCAAACCAATTGGAATAACAGGTTGGATATTCAATACATTTTGAGTTCGGTCTCTTGGACCTACATTAAATGTCGTGTTATTTTGAAAGGGCAAACTATACAAGTCAGCAACCGGATTCTGGGTAGCCTTGGCAAGTTTAGCTTCTTCGGATTCGGCAGATGTATTTTCAGGTTGTTCAGCTTCTTGACCATATGTGACTAATGAAAACAACAAACAACATAAGAGAACGATTTTAAAACATGATAATTTCATAATTCGTGCTTAAAAGAGATTATAATAACAATTGGAATGCATTTAATATAGGCTATATTTAATGATTTTGACTACTTATTTCTCAATTTATCTTCTAACTCAGGTGTAGATTTATCAAATAATTCCTCTACAGTGAGTTGTCTTTTTGTAAGACCCTGTTCAAATGAATACCTAAAAAGTGTTTCAAGAGTTTTGCGATTGGCTTCAATTCCATAAGGCCAAAAATTTTCTCCCATTACCTTTCTTGTTTCCTCATATTCCTGTGCAAACCAGGGTAGGGATGAATATGCCCAACCCACTTTTTTGAGTTGTGTATAATGCTGTGATTTTGCTTTTGAATAAGCTTCAAAAACAGCTTTTGGCAACCATGGGTATTTTTCTATCAACGCTGTTTTTATCGCTACTGCATGCATTATAGGAAAAATGCCTGTTTTTTTATAGTAAGCTCTTTCAACTTGTCGTGAATCGGGGAAAAGTCTTGTCACTAAAGGGTTACCTTGAATATATGCTTTTGGCTCAGCGGCATGAAACAATGCATCAACTTCGCCAGATAGTAGTAAATCAGATTCGTCTTTTCCAGACGACCCAATGGATACTGTCACATCATTCGGAACAACTTGTTCTTCTTCTGAAATTTTTCCTGCAGCATCGGAAGAGGAGTCTTCATTGGAGAGTACCCAATGAATATCTTCAGGATTTACTCCGTACTCGTCTTTTAAAATTCCTCTTATCCATGTAAGGGATGTGGAAGAATAACCAGGAGTACCAATTTTTTTACCCTTTAAATCTTCAGGGTTTTTAATTTCTTTTTCACTGTGAATGAAAATGCTTTTATGTCTGAAGGCTCGTAATGGAAAAATTGGAATTAAGGTATATTCTCTAAAATTATTATTGGCGTAAGCTAACATATAAGGGTTTAGGCCTATCTCGGTTACATCATAAGTGTTGGCTCCACTAAAAGCTGCCGTATTTGCATCGCCAATTCCAACCTTGTGAAATTCGATTTCACAATTTTCAATTTCTACTTTTCCAGTGAAAATGCCTTTTACTCGGTCAAGGTCATAGCCTGCAACTTTTAATATGATCTTATCACCAGTATTCTGATCTGGTTGGTCTATTTTTTTTTCATTGGAACACCCAATGGAAATCAGTGCAAAGCCAATGATAAATAGTGTCAAAAATTTTCTATACATATTCTGTAAAAAATTAATAGGCCCGTATATATTTTATACGAGCCATAATGCCATTATTAGTTATCATACCAAAGTTGCTCGGTATCTTCCCATTCAGGAAGTGCTTTAATAAATTCTCTTGGATCGAAAGGTAAATCCTTTGGATCAATCCTTGGTTCAGAAGCCGCCTTTACCTTTGGAGAAGGATTATCTAAACCTTTAAATGGAAAATCACGTGTTTGAGGTCTGTCTGGGTATTTTTGTTTCCATAATTCATGTCGAATCTTCATCTCCATAAACATTCCCTTGGTTGTAAACCCAGGTAACATTTTCCCATTTACTTCTCTTGGGTCATTGTATAAATCATAAAAAGCTGCGCCACTTAATCCAGGTAATTCACCCATCCAATGACGTTTAAACCTCCCTTTTACAGTTGCAGCATGGTGTGGTCCTGTGTATATGAATACATAATCTCTTCTACCGAATCCATCTCCATTTAAAAAAAGTGAAGTTTGATCTAAACCATCAATAATTCTATCCGTTGGGATGTGTTTTTTGGCTCCGCCAATATTGGCAAAGGTTGTAAACAGGTCAGTAACGTGAACCATATCACCAATGATTTGACCTTCTTCAATAACG
>JAGSHF010000175.1 GCA_023954685.1 Flavobacteriaceae bacterium
ACAGGCTCAACATAGCCAGCATCTTCAACTGCAAAACCTTTTGGTGGTAACTCCCAACCTGTTGGCTCGTCAAACATCACTTCTTGCCCCGCTTCATTAATCAGTTTATCTGTTAACGGATTAAAATCCAATCTACCTGAAATAGCAATGGCCGCCGTTAATTCTGGTGAGGCTACAAATGCATGTGTATTTGGGTTGCCATCAGCTCTTTTTGCAAAGTTTCTATTAAAAGAATGCACAATACTATTTTTTGGTGCATTTTTTGGATCACTATACCGTGCCCATTGCCCAATACATGGGCCACAAGCATTCGTGAATATTTTGGCGTCTAACTTTTCAAACACTTGAAGAATTCCATCCCGATCGGCCGTATATCTCACTTGTTCAGATCCAGGATTAATGCCGAGTTCCGCCTTCATTTTAATCCCTTTATCTAAGGCTTGCTGTGCTATTGATGATGCCCGTGATAAATCTTCATATGACGAATTGGTACATGATCCTATTAACCCCCATTCTACATTAATTGGCCAATCATTGGCAGTTGCCTTTGCGGTCATTGCACTGCCTACTTCCGTTGATAAATCTGGCGTAAATGGGCCGTTTAAAAGTGGTCCTAACTCAGATAAGTTAATATCAATAACCTGATCAAAATACTGTTCTGGATTAGCATAAACTTCGGCATCTGCCGTTAAGTAGTCCTTTACCTTATTGGCTGCATCAGCAACATCTGCTCTATCTGTAGAACGCAAATAACGCTCCATAGATGCATCATACCCAAAGGTTGACGTTGTAGCACCAATCTCAGCACCCATATTACAAATCGTCCCTTTCCCTGTACATGACATAGAAATTGCCCCAGGACCAAAATATTCTACAATAGCGCCTGTCCCCCCTTTTACAGTAAGAATTTCTGCTACTTTTAAAATGACATCTTTAGGCGCTGTCCAACCAGATAAACTACCCGTTAAACGTACCCCTATTAATTTTGGAAATTTTAATTCCCATGGCATGCCCGCCATAACATCTACTGCATCTGCGCCTCCTACACCAATAGCAACCATACCTAATCCACCAGCGTTAACCGTATGTGAATCTGTACCTATCATCATGCCTCCAGGGAATGCATAATTTTCTAATACCACTTGATGAATAATTCCTGCTCCCGGTTTCCAAAAACCAATACCATACTTATTTGATACCGATGCCAAGAAATCAAAAACTTCGCTACTCACGTCATTAGCATGCTTTAAATCGGTTGATGCCCCATCCTTGGCTTGAATTAAATGATCACAATGCACCGTTGTAGGTACTGCCACTTTAGATTTTCCGGCTTGCATGAATTGCAATAACGCCATTTGTGCTGTTGCATCTTGACAAGCGATACGATCTGGTGCAAAATCAACATAATCCTTACCTCTAGTAAAAGCTTTACTAGGATTACCATCCCATAGGTGGTTATATAATATTTTTTCAGAAAGTGTTAATGGTTTACCAACAACGTCTCGCGCTTTATCAACGCGCTCCGTCATTTGACTGTAAACCTTTTTGATCATGTCAATATCGAATGCCATAGGTGATTATATTTTTAATAATTATCTGTTTTTTTAAGTCTCGCAAAAATACAAAAATTTAATATATTTTAAAATATATACAACAAATCTCGTGTATTGTTGAATATATTTTATCAAACACCTATTTAAATCAAATAATATTAATGATTATTCAATATTTTAAAACAAAATCTAATAAATTAACAAATTATGGGCCAGGTACAATCCCTTACAACGCTGTAAACATGAATTCAATTTATATTTTGAATCGCCCTTTGATGAACTTTGAATCTCTTAAATTGGTAAGCGGATTTTCATATAACCGATAAACAAAATAGGACAAAACAACAGTTATAAGCATGTATACCATAATGTAAATAACAATATCCAATCCTCCCATTGCTTTTGAAGGCATAAAATATTTTAATAATTGCAATACTATTGAATAGTGCAATAAATACATGGAGTATGAGATTACGCTAATTTTTGTAATAGGCATTGCAATAAACCTGGGTGCAGATTTAATACCAGACAAAAGAGGAAGACAACAGGCTATTGCTATTGAGTGCATTGGTAAATACAGTACATTCCAAAAATACGGATGGGTATTAATAAATAACTGTTTTATGGATAATAGTAAGTTCAAGCCTAGAACTATTGCAGCGCCAATGACAACACCAATCCAAGCTGCTTTTTTCCAAAATTCAGGTTTACACATTGAAATGTAAGCTGCCAAAACTCCAAAATAAATAGCATCAACTCTATAGATGGTTACAGCTTTTAAATTTACATTCCAGAAGATTAAATCACTATCCCCTACATTATAATTATAAATAATCTTGGTTAGATTAAAGAATACAATAATTAGAATGGTAACGATTGCAAACAACTTGGAATTACTTATGTTAAATTTAAAGCAGTGTACACTATACAATAACAAGGGCCCTATGATATAAGCAAACTCCTCTACAGGTAAACTCCATGACTCTGGAAAAAAACCTTGCATTTCCCATGCTAAATTTTGAATAAAGAAAAAATATTGCCATAAGCGGTATCCCGATAAATTGATACCCAGATATAAAGCAATTCCAATATTAACAATGAGTATTAAATAATAGTTAGGCAGCGTTCTGAACCACCGTCTAACCCAAAAATATTTTATTTTATCAAAATTAAAATCGTCAGATACAAATATTTTATAGACAATTCTCCCAATGAGAAAGCCACTTAATACAAAAAACACTTCCACACCCATAACACCTACAAGACTTAAGATATCCGGGATTATTCCGTTGGCCTCAGGAACAATCCAAATTGCATGTGCACCTATTACCATGCTAATGGCAATAGCTCTCATAAGATCTAAGCCAAAAATTCGTTTTTCATAATTTATTCGCATTAAAAAAAGCCTTAGTTTTGTTCAGGTTGTAAACTCCTAATGAAGTCCAAAATACTAAAATATACATTGCTGTTCATAGTTTTATTAACTATTGTTGGTGGTATCTACTATTTAAAACTGTCTAACAGACACAAAGCAATTGTTAAAACTAGACTTTATCATAGTTTAGGCTTAGTAGATAGGACTTGGAACATACAATTAAACGATTCTTCTATTCGTTTAATTACACCAACTTTTGTAATAGACAATATTTATAAGTCTATGGAAGGCCCTAAAGTAATACGCTCATTTCAGGTAGATCAATCCAAAAATGAATTGGTTTGGATCAACGCTTTTGAAACTAAAGTTTTAAGTGCAAACGAAGTGGATGAACTGTCAACGGATTTTATATGTCACACTAACATTGACATTTTTGAAGGTGAACACTATTCTAGGTGGCAACTTAGTGATAGAATTGGCGAACAATATCCGCGTTTAACATCGTTGAGTCATGGTATTGAAAGCTATGCCTTTCCTGAAGGATTTGGATATCCTGTATTTACGAATGAAAATTTATCTCTTGTAACTCAGTCCTTAAACCATAATATTAAGGGTAATACGTTCACAATAAAACATGAAGTGAAATTAGGTTTCAAACCACATAGCAAACAAATGAAACCCTTAATGAGCAAAACGGTTTTTGTAATGCTTCCTTATGATTCTGAAAATCCTTTTCAAGGTCCAACAACTTCAAATCCTAACACATGTTTACCCGTTGAGACAAAAAATCATAGTTATTTAAATGACAAAGGTGAATCGCTCTCCGGCCATTGGGTTATTTTTCCTGGCAAGGCCACATACAGTTTTGACATCACACAGCAACTTCAGTTAAAAGACAGCACCACAATGCATCATATTGCAACACATTTACATCCGTTTGCCGAAACCCTAGAAATTAGAGACAAAACAGCAGATTCTACATTATTTACTTCTAAAGCCGAAAATTATAGTACTAAAATTGGCCTCAAAAACATATCTGTTTTCTCAAGTATTGAAGGCATTATGCTCTACCCCGATCACAACTACGAACTAGTACTTCAAACCAATAATACAACGAAGATCAATCAAGATATGATGGCAAGCATGTTTGTGTTTCTATATGACAAAGAAATGCATGACAAAATAAAATTTTATAAGCCTTGATGAACTTAAGATTTTTAGTTTGCTTTATACTTACTTTCGTTTCGGGCTGTAATTCTGCCACCATAGATTTACCAATTTTGAGTTATAAAATTGATGCTTCAGGACAAAAGACCTTCTACAACATTGATTACGACGATTTCACCAATCAGTTAGGAGACCCTTTTGAAATGGCAAAACATAAAATTTATCTCTCAAATTTCTTTTTTACACGTTGCCCCAGTATTTGTCCGCCGATGCAAACTGAACTGATTTCCATTGCTCAAGAATTTTTAGATGAAGAAAACATCACGCTTGTCTCTCATACTATTGATCCAAAACACGATACTATTTCTGTGCTAAAAACCTACGCTGAAGCAATAGGAATTCCTGCTAAGAAATGGCAATTTATAAGGGCTTCGGAAGAAAAAACAAAATTACAAGCTAAAATGTATATGACCAACTTCAAACCTTATGCAGACGGTTCGGATTTTTATCACAGTAGCTTTGTTACTTTAGTAGATCAAAAGCAACAAATTAGAGGGTTTTATAATGTATTACTTAGGGAAGAAGTTGAGCGTTTAAAAAAAGACATTCGCAGTTTATTGCCGTAGATACTTTTTATCTCTATATTTTAAAATGGGCAGTTCAAACCATTTATATATGAATTCTGAGATAACTACCGTTAAAATCAAATACCCAATTAATACCGCAATCTTCTGTATCTCAGAAAAATCTTCAATTTTAAGATAATGCTGAATTGTTAAAAGTACCAATGAATAATTTACTAAATAGATGGCATAAGATCGTGTACTTATATAGTAGATTAGTGGTTTCCACAACCCATTATACTTCAAACTTGAAAAATAAGGAAAGGTAAGGCCTAAACTAAAAATTAATAATTGCAGGTAAAACAGCGTATAGAATGCAAGATGTGTTTGTGGTAAAATCTTAAACCAGAAGATTGAAATGTGTAATAATCCAAATAGAAAAACACCAAATAGTAACAGTTGTTTTTTATAACGAACAAACCAATTGGGAAATTGCCGTAAAAAATAGATAAGCAAAAATCCAAAATAGATACTATCTAGTCTATAAATAACCACTTTTCTAAATGAACCGCTCCATATTTTATAAGTGTCAACCTCAGCCGTTAAGGTATAAGAAATTTTTAACATAAATAGAACTCCAATCATCACTAAAGTCAACACTAGAAACACCTTTTTTGCTTTTAAGTTTTTAAATACAAAAAAACCAAAATACAGCAATAATGGTAATATTATATAGGCATACTCTTCAATAGACAGACTCCAAGCCTCAGTAAAAAAATCGGGATGTTGCGTTGTGAAGTTTTGCCAAAATGGGATATAAAGATATAGTGTTTCAATTTGTCCCTTACCCAAAACGAAGAAGAGTAAAACATTAAGGCTTAAAACTAAAAAATAATTTGGTAAGGTTCTAAACCAGCGGCGTTTCCAAAATAAAAGAAGATCTTTAAACTTTATTTTATTTGAATCAATTAGGTTAAGTAATATACCGCCAATGAGATAACCACTTAGCACAAAAAACAAATCTACACCAACAGCTCCAAAAAGACGAATAACATCTAAAATTACAGATTCATCTTTTGGAAATAATAGCAAAGTACTGTGAGAACATATAACCAAACTAATGGCAACAGTTCTTAATAAATCCAGTCCAATTAATCTATAGGAATTACGCTGCATTAATACAATTCTATATATGTGTTAGGTTTGCTAAGGTAGCTATTGATATGTTTTTGAATTTTGCGATAAACTCTGTCTTCGGGATAAACCATAACACCAATTGTTCTCGCCGCCCATTCATTTAAATCAATATAATAATTCCCATCATCTTGTCTAACATTTTGTTTTATATGAACAGGTAAAGTTTGTACATCCCGTTGATTAATAAAATAAACCTTACAATATTTTGGCTTTGCCGAAAAATAACTAAACGCTAGAATATGGTCGTAGAGGCCAAAGAAATTAAAAACAGGAAATACAATCGAGATAAGAAATAATGCTACAGATTTTGGATGGTTTAGCACAAATAAATCCTTGTATGAAAATGATGAATTATAGAATAAATAAAACAGCACAAACACATTAAAAAAAGTCATAGGAAACACGAGATAGCCAAAACCTCCAAGAGCAAAGGTTGTCAATATCATTGCATGCATAAGTGCTATTGACAAAATTCCTATTTTTCTAGTTTTAGAGAAAATTAAGCATATCCCAAATGAGGCCTCTAAAAAGGGAACGGCATAGGTAAATGCTAATCGCATCCAATTTGGAACAAAAGGAATTCGTTTACTGAGACCATTTGCCCAAAATTCAAAAAAGAGTTCATTACATTTATGTACGCCACTCCAAAAATAGGTGCCTATTAGAATTAAAAGAATACACTGCTTTACCAATTTTGGATTTTCACGAAATTGTGTGAGTGCCACTACCATAAAAATAATCTCAAAATAGAAAGGTTGAATTCTATTTTGATCTAATAGCGCCCAAAACACATAAATACCAATAACAATTATACTGAACTTCCAGATAGGTTTTATAACAAAGCCTAAAAAACTCAGCACAAACAAAGCTATGAGGACAACATCAATAGTGAAATTTGGAACTGGAATACCATCAATAATAGAGATCAAAGGAAATAGGCGCTCTGAAAACCATATTCTTGGAGATAAAATCAAAGGAATTATAAAGGCTAAAAAAGCGCAAAACCTAACCCAAAACAATTTGTC
>JAGSHF010000107.1 GCA_023954685.1 Flavobacteriaceae bacterium
GGATATGAAATTGATTTCTATACTGTGATAAGCTGTCATTTTGATCTTGATGAATTGCATATTCAAGACCTAATTTAAAGTTGAACAAATTGAAAATTTTTGGTTTTAACCAAAAATAGGAAAAATTGAAAGAATTTTGGCTTCCAAGTACTCTAAATTATTCTTCTAATTCTACCTTGACATTTCTAACTAGAAGATTCCAATCACCATCAATTTTTTTATGATCTTGTGCTACTTTTATCCCCTTATAGTCCTTATAATTTTCAAAGGTATTTGATAATGATACTTCTGAAGCATTGCCTCGCCTATAACTCCATTCTCTAATTATATAATCATCATCAAAATAGATGTCATAAGCATCACCCGGCGTATAACCGCCTTCACTTGAGTAGGTGATGACAATTTTATTAAGGTCTAATTGGTTGACTGGAGATTTTGCTTTTATAGGCTCTGAAATAGCAATACCGTCATCCCAAATTAATTGAAAAGGAATAAGTGCCCAAAATTTATCATTAATAAAACCTCTGTCGGCTTTCAATGCTAAAGAATCCATAGCATTTCTATTGTATTCGATTGTATTTTCACCACTTACTAATTTGATGGTATTAGTTTTGGGATGCCAAACCCATGATCTCCCACTTTTTGGGTCTTCAATTTTACCGCCAAAAGTAAAGGAGAAAGATTTCACTTTATCCCAGTTTTGATAACCATGTGCGTTTGCTATTTTTTCAACAGTGCTGAGTTTTTTAGGTGGAATTTGGGTTGTAACTTCATCCTTTTTTTCTGTTTTACACGAAAATATTAAGGCGATTAAAATTAGTAAAAGTGAACGATGCATGATTCTTGTTTTTTTTCAAATGTAGGAATACAAATTTAATTATAAAGATTATTTTAGATGCAATAATAAAATTATGGAAAAGAGTAATCAAGATTATTTCAAGGTTAATAAGTCGACTTGGAATGAAAAAGTGAAAGTACATGCGGAAAGTGAGATGTATGATTTAGAAGCTTTCAAAAATGGAAAATCGTCACTTATGTCCTATGAGTTGGAGGCGTTAGGAGATGTTAATGGGAAATCATTGTTGCATTTGCAATGTCATTTTGGGCAAGATACTTTAAGCTGGAGCAGGTTAGGGGCAAAATGTATTGGGATAGATTTGAGTGATGCCGGAATAGCATTGGCCAAGAATTTAAATATTGAACTAAAACTTGATTCGAGATTTGTTTGTTGCAATGTACTTGAGACGTCAAAATATATCAAAGCATCTTTTGATATCGTATTTACGAGTTATGGTGTTATTGGTTGGTTGCCTGATCTAAAACCATGGGGACAAATGATTGCTGAACGCCTGAAGGTTGGTGGCGTTTTTTATGTCGTTGAATTTCACCCATTAGTTTGGATGTTTGATTATCTAGAGGATCAACCAACTATGAAATATGGCTATATGCAAGATGAAGTCATTTATGAAGAATATGAAGGGACCTATGCTAACCAAAAATCAAAAATGATTAGCAAGGAATATGTCTGGAATCATGGGTTAGGCGCGATAATAAACGCACTTACTTCAGCAGGTTTACATATTGATTTTATAAATGAATATGATGAAAGTCCTTACGATGTACTTCCTAATTTGGAAATGACCCCATCAGGAATGTACGCAACAAAAGATAGATTGTATCCTTTGATTTTTGAATTAAAAGCGACTAAAATTTAGTGATTTTCTTTTAATAAATGCGGAAATTTTGCTTTAAAACGATTAAGACGAGGAATCGAGATGCGTTGAATATAACCGCTTTCGGGATGTAGTTTTTCATAATTTTGATGATAATCTTCGCCAATCCAAAATTTTTGAAATGGCATCACTTCGGCTGCTAAGCGTTTATTTAATTGCTTAGATAAAGTCTCTTTTTTGTTTAAAATAATTTGTTTTTGTTCTGCATTTTGATAGAAAATAATAGAACGATATTGAGAACCAATATCAGGCCCTTGGCCATTAACTTGTACTGGATTTTGAGATCCAAAATACACATCGATTAAGGTTGCGAAACTCACAATTTTAGGATTATAAATAATTTCAACAGCCTCGGCATGTCCGGTTTTACCGGTATTACTTGATTGATATGTTGGGTTTAAGGTATGACCTCCAGCGTAACCAGAAATAGATTCTTCTACACCTTTTACGCTTTCATAAACAGCCTCAACACACCAAAAACAGCCACTGGCAAAATACGCTCTGGCCAAGCCATTTTGTAATGGAACTTCAACTGGATCAGCGGTCATTAAACCCTGTTCAATTTTTGTCTTAGATGAAGTCGCTTTTGTTTGCTGTTGTGCATTGTTATGACAACTAAGAAGTAAGGCTAGACTTAACGAGAATAATGCTGATTTCATTGTAAATAGTTTTAATAACATATCTAAAGTCGTAAAAGGCTTTAAAACATAACATAAAAAAAGCCCTTAATAAAAAATTAAAGGCCTTAGATATAAATGGGTTGGTTAAACTATAGTTTTTTAAACAGTTTAGCCATTTTTTCTTTTTGCTCATTAGCCAATGCTTCATCTACAAGAATACGACCACTATGCTCATCAGTAATTATTTTTTTACGAGAAGCAATTTCTGCTTGCACTTGTGGTGGAATTGTGAAAAAAGATCCTCCTGAAGCACCTCTCTCAATGGCAACAACAGCCAGTCCGTTTTTTACATTCGTACGAATACGATGGTAAGCAACTACTAAACGCTCTTCAATTGTGTTTTTGTAATCTTCAGATTTTTTGATAAGTGCTGCTTCTTCTTTTTCAGTTTCCGCAAGGATAGCATCTAATTCACTCTTTTTGTGTTTCAAGTGATTTTGACGTTCTTTTAAACGTTCCTTGGTTGTAGAAATAACTTCACCTTTCTGATCTATTTGAGCTCTATGTTCATTAATGTGCTTTTCAGCCAATTGAATTTCTAATTCTTGAAATTCTGTTTCTTTTGTTAATGAATCATATTCTCTATTATTTCTAACATTTTTTTGTTGCTCAGTATACTTTTTGATTAAAGTTTTAGCTTCTTCAATTAAGTTTTTCTTTGCTTTGATTTGTTCATCAATATCCGCAAGACTTTCGTCAAGCTTTTGAAGTCTTGTGCTTAAACCCTCAACTTCATCTTCCAAATCACGAACTTCTAAAGGTAATTCTCCTCTAACATTTCTAATTTCGTCAACTCTTGAATCGATTAATTGTAAATCGTATAACGCTCTTAATCGTTCTTCTACAGAAACTTCTTTCTTTTTAGCCATGCTTTATAAATACTTTACTGGATTGGTATTTGTCTTTGATAAAATGATGGCAAAATTAGGCATTTTTTTTGTAAGATGTGCTACTAAAAGTGATTTTGTGAACTGTTCACTTTCATAATGCCCAATATCTGCCAAAAGGATTTGATTTTCAGCAGTAAAGAAATCGTGATATTTTAAATCAGATGTTACAAATACGTCAGCGCCATGAGCTTTTGCGGCTTGTATGGCGAAACTTCCAGACCCTCCTAAAACAGCAACTTTTTTAATGGAATTGTTTAGTATTGCCGAATGCCTGATGCATTCCGTATCCATTTGTTTTTTAAGATGATTTAGAAAAACATTGGCTTCTAAAGGTTCATTTAATTCACCAATCATTCCCATGCCAATATGCTGGTTTTTATTATCTAAGGTTGTGATTTCATAGGCCACTTCTTCGTATGAATGTGTTTTGAATAAAGTTTGAAGCACATTTGACTCTAAATGCTTTGCAAAAGTTATTGAAATTTGAGTTTCATCCTCATGCTTAGTGATACCTTTCTCACCTCGTGTGGGTTCAGAATCTTCATTACCATTAAATGTTCCCGTGCCCTCCAAATTAAAACTACAATTGGAGTAGTTACCAATAGCTCCAGCTCCAGCAGCAAAAAGTGCGTTTCGAAGTGTTTCTGCTTCGTCTTTTGGAACATAGGTCGTTAATTTTTTTAGCGTACCCGCTTGTGGAATTAAGATGGTTGAATTTTTAAGACCAATGCGTTCGCAAATCATAGCGTTTACGCCATGTAATGCATTGTCTAAGGCAGTGTGAATAGCAAAAATGGCAATCTCATGCTTTATGGCTTTCATTACAACCCGCTCAACATAGGTCTTACCTGTAAATGTTTTTAAACCTTTAAATACAATAGGGTGGAAGCTTACAATAAGATTGCAGTTTTGAGCTATCGCTTCATCAACTACGGATTCTAAAGTGTCTAAGGTTACTAAAACCCCAGTAACCAATTTGTTTTTGTCTCCAACTAATAACCCAACATTGTCAAAATCTTCAGCGTAGGCGAGTGGTGATAATGCTTCAAGGTGCTTAATGACATCTCGTACAACCATAATGTTTTTGTTTACGCTCAAATATAAATAATTACTTTCATTACTTTTTTATTTTTTATTAGTTGTCTTGTGATATCTTCAATGTTTTAATAATTATTATATTCGATCAAATTAATCATTGAATAACATTAGATTTTCTTTAATGAAATGGATTAGAAAATTATTGCTACCAGTTGTCCCTATATATTATATAGTGACTAAAGTGCGGAATATTTTATTTGATAAAAATATTTTTAAATCGAAATCTTACGAGATTCCGTTGATTTGTGTAGGCAATCTTAGTGTTGGGGGTACTGGTAAATCGCCAATGATAGAGTATTTGATTCGATTATTGAAAGCGGATTACCAAATTGCTACACTAAGCAGAGGATATAAAAGAGAAAGTGAGGGATTTCAATTGGCTGATGACAACGCCACCGCATTAACATTGGGTGATGAACCGTATCAGTTTTACAAAAAATTTAGAGATGTTTATGTGAGTGTTGATAACGATAGACAGCATGGTATTTCGAAATTGTTGAGCCTACCTAAACCACCAGAAGTTATTTTATTGGATGATGCCTATCAGCATAGAAAGGTGAAGGCTGGTTTTAATATTTTACTTACTACTTATGATAAACTCTATGCTGAAGATATTGTATTACCAACGGGAGATTTACGTGAGCCCAGATCTGGAGCGAATAGAGCAAATGCTATTATCGTAACCAAATGCCCAGATGATTTAAAAGCTAGCGAGCAAAATAGAATAATTGAAAAATTAAAGCCTAATAAGGGACAAAATGTGTTTTTTAGCAAGATCTCTTATGAAGATTCAGTTTTTTCTAAAACACATAAAATAGCCTTGTCTAATTTAAACTCTCAGAAAATAACCTTGGTGACGGGTATTGCCAAACCAGAGCCACTATTAGAATACTTAAAGGATGAAGGTATTACTTATGAACACCTTAAATTTAAAGATCATCACACCTTTAGTAAGGATGAAATTGATGAATTAAAAGAAAAAGAGTTCGTGCTAACTACAGAAAAAGACTTCGTCCGTTTGAAACATGAATTGAAAGATGATAAATTGTATTATTTACCAATTAGGGCATCAATATTTGAGTCAGAACTATTAAATGACAGCGTAAAAGATTATGTAAAGAACAGTACTAAATAGAAGTTGATGCTGTGCCTCCTGATAGTGCTAAATAAAGTTTCTTTTCAAAATCCTCTTGCTTAAACGGTTTTGAGATGATATCATCAAATCCGGCTTCATCAAACTCTTGCATTTTGTCTTCGAGTGTTACCGCGGTAAGCGCGAATATGGTAAGCTCTTTATCAAAGCTTCTAACACGTTTGGTGGCTTCAATTCCACTAATACCTGGCATGTGGATGTCCATTAATACAACATCATACGTTGTTTCTTTAATCATTTCAACGGCCTCTTCGCCATTGTCAATGACATCACAATTAAGTCCCATTTTATTTAGGATCTTTTTTGTAATCATTTGATTAATTTTGTTGTCTTCTACTACTAAAATTTTCACATTTTCTAAATCTAGTTCACCAATATCTTTTGAATAATCATGTTTTTTAACTTTCACGACTTCTTCAGTTTCAAGCAAAGGAAATTCAACGAAGAAGGAGGTGCCTTTTCCTAATTCACTTTTTAAATAAATTTTACCTTTTAAAATTTCAATCAATCCTTTTACAATAGAAAGGCCAAGGCCTGTTCCACCATATTTTCTGTTAATTTGAACGGATCCTTGTGAAAAACTTTCAAACATATGATCTTGCTTTTCTTTAGTTATTCCAATACCGTTGTCTTCAACTTCTAGTTGGATAGTGTGGGTCTTTTTTGACTTTTTGAGTTGCTTTACGCGTACCCAAATATCTCCATCTTTTGTGAATTTAATGGAATTGCCAATTAGGTTAATTAAGATTTGGGATATCTTTAGCTGATCCCCGTTAAAGGTTTCAGGAAGTTTTTTGTCATATTCATGATGAATCATGATATTGTTGTCTAACGCTGAGTTGTTTAAGGCAGCAATAACATTTTCAACTTTGTTTTTAAGATTAAAGACCTCCGGATCTAGTTCTACTTTATTTGCTTCAATTTTATTGATTTGAAGGATGTCATTAATAAAAGTTAATAAGTAATCTCCAGAAAATTTTAGTGATTTTAGATGTTGTATTTGATCAGGTTTTGGATCTTCTTCCATTAACATGTTAGTCAATCCCGTAACAGCATAAAGTGGTGTTCTTAATTCGTGTGTTACCGTAGATAAAAAGTTTGTTTTGGTTTTTGCAGCTATTTCAGCCCGTTCTTTTTCTGTCAGTAATTCTTCGTTTTTACGATACAACATGTTATTAGTCTTTAATCTAATATTGTTGTTTTTATATAATGACAAAGTAAGTAAGGACAGTATAGTAATTAAAGCTACACTCAATGCGGTTATTAATTTAGCTAAACCACTCGCTTCATTTTTTTCTTCAATTTCTTCGGCTTGATTTTTAATTACAGCATCCCGATCTGCCATTAAGAATTGTGTTTTTTTCTCTTCAGATAAATTTTCTTTATTTATCTCAATGATAGAATCATTAAGCGCAATATATGTCTTTAAGCTATTTACTTGTAGTGATTGATTTCCTTGTGCTTCATAGATGAAATTAAGATTAGAGTAACTTTCTACTAAGAGTTCTAAAGTCCCTGCGGCTTCAGCCATTGACTGTCCCTCTAACGTAAGTGAAAGCGCGTTTTCTAGTTCATTTTGCTTATAACTAATGTAACCTGATTTAATTAAAGCAGAACTATGTATGGTTTCTAAATCGTATTTTTTGGATGATATAATGACTTTGTCTAGAAGTGTATTCGCTTTTGCATAATCATTCAACCCAATATAGGCCTTGGCTTGATTAAGGGTAGCTTCTGTTGCTAATTCTTCTAATTCTTCTTCTTCAAATATGGTTCTGGAAGATTTAAAATAATCTAATGCTTGATTGTATTCCTCTTCGCCTAAATAGATTAATCCATAGGTGTATCGTGATATTGCGAGATTTACTTTG
This sequence comes from Flavobacteriaceae bacterium, assembly GCA_023954685.1. GTDB lineage: Bacteria > Bacteroidota > Bacteroidia > Flavobacteriales > Flavobacteriaceae > JAGSHF01. The sequence goes on from JAGSHF010000107.1 coordinate 7,426, forward strand.
TCATCAATTTCACTTTGAACGCTTATGGCTTTAGTAATGTATATTTTGGCCTCTTTAACTTCTTCAATGTTGTATTGTAAATTTGCTATTTTAGATAAGATGATGCCTTCATTTTTCTTATCTCCAAGACTTTTGGACCATTTAAGGGCCTCCTTGAGTCGTTGAATGGCATCATAATAGTTACCTCTTTCTGCTTCTAAATCAGCAAATTGAATGCCGTTTTCCATTTTATTTTGGAGTAAAGCAGCATCGCCTTCAACGGGAGTTTGAGGGTAAGATAGCGCAGAAATAAAGACTAAAAAAGCAAATATATGATATTTGATTCGGGACATTTTCAAGTCATTTTATCGTCAAATATAACAATTTATTCGATAAAATGCATGAAATTTTATAATTTGTGTATTTCGTCGGATTTTTTGAGCACTTTTAATTTTTGAATTAAATCAATGATTCTAGAGGAATATCCAGTTTCATTATCATACCATCCAATGATTTTTACCATATTCCCAATGACAGATGTCATTTGGGCATCAAAAATACAAGAATTGGAATTTCCTACAATGTCTACTGAAACAATGGGATCTTCTGTATATTCTAATATGGCCTTGTAATTTTGTTGTGAGGCAGTTTTAAAAGCATGATTAATTTGGGCAACAGTTACTGTTTTAGAAACATTAAATGTAATGTCAGTTAATGACCCATTTGCAACAGGAACTCTTATACCACATCCTCCTATGACATCTGATAGATTTGGAAATATTCTTGTTAACGCTTTTGCCGCACCTGTAGTAGTGGGTACTATTGATTGTGCTGCTGCACGTGCACGTCGTAAATCTCCATGTGGTTGATCATGTAAACTTTGATCGGAAGTATAGGAATGAACCGTGGTTATATACGCCTGTTTGACACCACAAAGTTGTTCTATGATATCAATCATTGGTGCTGCATTATTTGTAGTGCATGACGCGTTACTAACTATTAATTCGGTACCATCCAATAAATCATCATTAACGCCTATAACAATAGTTTTAATAGCATCATCAGATGGCGGAACCGCTAAAATTACTTGAGATGCCCCGTTAGTTACGTGCGGCATTAAATCTGTTTTGGATTTAAATTTTCCAGAAGATTCAATTACAATATCAACGTCATATGGTGACCATTCAATACGGGAGGGTGCATTCTGATTTTGCAAAGGAATAGCGGTCTTATTTACAATGATATTCTTATCGTCATGGGTAATATCACCTTTAAATACACCGTGAATGCTATCATATTTTAGTAAATGACTTAATGTTTTAGCATCTGCTAAATCATTGATAGCAACAACTTGAATGTTTTCATTAGCTACGAGCAGTCTGAACACTCGTCGACCGATTCTGCCAAAGCCATTTATAGCAACATTAATCATGCTAATTAATATGTTTTTGCGCTTTATATGACGACCTTACTAAAGCACTACTTTCTACATGCCTAAACCCAAGTTCTAACCCTATGTTTTCATACTCTTTAAATTGATCTGGGGTAATAAATTGCTTCACTGGTAAATGTTTTTTACTTGGTTGTAAGTATTGCCCTATGGTTACAACGTCAACATTTACAGCTTTTAAATCTTGAAGTGTTTCAATAACTTCTTCACGAGTTTCACCTAAACCAAGCATGATACCAGTTTTAGTTCGTCGTTGTCCTTGATCTTTTAAATATTTTAGAACGCCCAGACTACGATCATATTTAGCTTGAATTCTAACTTCTCTTGTTAATCTGCGAACTGTTTCCATATTATGGGAAACAACTTCTGGGGCCACATCAATAATTCTATTTATATGTTTTTCGATGCCTTGAAAGTCAGGAATTAATGTCTCTAAAGTGGTTTCGGGGTTCATCCTGCGAACAGCTTTTACCGTTTCACTCCACATAATACCACCCATATCTTTTAAATCATCCCGATCTACACTGGTTAAAACAGCATGTTTAATACCCATGATTTTTATAGAACGTGCTACTTTTTCTGGTTCATCCCAATCTACCGTCTCAGGACGACCAGTTTTAACCCCGCAAAACCCGCAAGAACGCGTACAAATATTACCTAGAATCATAAAAGTTGCAGTACCTTCTCCCCAGCACTCTCCCATATTAGGACAGCTACCAGACGTGCAAATCGTATTGAGTTTGTATTTATCTACTAAACCTCGTAATTCCGTGTATTTTTTACCTGTAGGTAATTTAACTCGAAGCCATTTAGGTTTTGGCTGTCTTTCTGAAGTTTTTTTTGAAGCGATTTCTGTACTCATTAATATATAAATATGGAGGCAAAGATACGAAGTATTATCGTATTAAAGCATCAAAAACCAAGACTACATTAAACTAAAGAATGGTGAGATACCAGATGCAAAATCCGATCAAGAAAATAATACCCAACCAACTTAAAATATGAAGCTTTAAAGTTGGTTGCCACTCTTTTGGTGTGTGTTTACTACTGATTAATTTGTAGTTGATTATTGCATAAAACGGCGCCGTTAGAAATGATAATATCGTGGCAATTTTCACTAATAATCCCATTTCAGAATTAAATGCAAAAAAGATGATTACCGTACCAATTGCTAGGGTTAATATCCAACCCAAATAACCATTTTTAAAAGTCCTGTTGAACAGTAATTCCGAAGTTTTATGCATGGCTCTAGGAGAGGCGTCAAGAGTTGTGATTGTTGTACTAAACATAGTAGTAAACGCAGCAATACCTATGATGATATAAGACCATTTACCAAGACTAGAGGTGTACATATCTATCAATTGATTTGCGAAAACGCTTCCGCTCGAACTAAAAGATTCATCTTGATTAAACATGACCAAATAGCCTAATAGCACAAAACAAATCCCTAAAACGATTGTACTTATGTATCCAACATTAAAGTCGAAAAGAGCCGACTTTGGTGTGAAAGATGCATCATCATTACGTTTTTCTATTGCCCAAAGGGAATGCCATACTGAAATATCTAATGGGGCCGGCATCCATCCCATAAATGCAATTAAAAACCCTATTTCTATTGCACTTTTTGGTACAATTTGTTGCAAAGAAATTGAAGCATCATTATTATTTAGAGCGGCAATAACAGCAGCAATAGTACTTATAGTGAGCGTAATAATAATGACTTTTATAAGACCATCTAGTAATTTGTACCGACCAAAAATAAGTAGCAATAAACAAATGACTAAAATAACGACGGTCCACAACTCAATATTAATAAAATCTCCAAATAA
>JAGSHF010000200.1 GCA_023954685.1 Flavobacteriaceae bacterium
ATGTGGTTACCAAAATCGCTATTTGTGAAGATGAGGATTATACTTGGGGCGCAAATGGAGAAACCTATTTTGGTTCAGATGGAGATCAAAACATCGTTATAAAAGGCGAGAAGTGTGATGCTGATCAACAATTAATATTAACCGTGATACCGTCACCAACAATAGAAATAATAGATATTGCATGTGGCGAGAAGAACAATACTGGCCATTACACTGTAGATATCGTGACCAACGGTGGTTATGTTAATAGTGATTATGGTACTCCAATTGACAATGGCAATGGTTCATGGACGATTGATAAGATTGAAAATGGAAAAGATATTACTGTCACTGTAATGAATGAGAATAAATGCAAATCATCAATTGATGTTAAAGCACCATATTGCGCTTGTATAGAGTTTGATTTTGATTACACTAACGTGAGCTGCTATGGGGCTAATGATGGCACTATTACCATTAATTACGTTACAGATGGATCATATGTGTATGTAAATGGAGATCTTTATAATTCTGAAATGTTGTATGAGCCAGGTACTTATACTATCGAAGTGTACACTGAAGACAAGAATGAAGATTGCACCATCACAGAAAAAATAAATATTGAAGAACCAAATGCTTTAAGTGCTGAAATAACAAAAGGTTTTAGTGGAAATGAGCCAGACTGTGGTGAAGATAATATGCTATCAGTGGATACCTCTGGAGGAACCGGGTTAAGAACGTATCAATGGAATTTAAGTACTGAAGCATTAAATAATGGTTGGGTGTTCTCAGAAAACACAGATACAACTGCCGAGGCTATTAAATTCAATACAGGATATGGTCAAGGTGAAATTACCGTAAACATTACGGATGAAAATGGATGTATGACTGTTGATTCAATTGTTTTTATAGCAAAATGTGATCCTACAAAACCTGTTATTAAACCACGACCAATCAGTGTTAATTTATTCCCTAACCCTGTGAGAGATGTTTTAAACGTTGTCGTAAATAATTCAAAAGACATTAACGTTGAAGTCTTTGATTTGTTAGGAAAAAAGGTTCTTGTAAAATCATTTATGGGTAACAGAAATGGTAGAAAAGAATTGAAATTAGATTTTTCTAAATTCAATGGTAACTTATATTATCTGAAGATAAAAACGGATGATGGTATAAAGGTTAAAAAAGTAATATTAAATAAATAATTGATTAAATAATTAATTATTTAATAGCAACTTTCAACACTCTTAATCTGTTAAAGATTAAGAGTGTTTTTTTATGTTCATATTTAATTGATTATCTTTTAAAATAAAATAGGACAATTTATGAAACATATCGTACTGCTTTTTTTAATGGGATGCTTTTTAAGTTGCAACTCTAAACCTCAGAGTAGTGAATCTTCTGAAATTTTGGTTTCTTATAGTGCTGATGTAGGGGAGCCCTCTTATGATGGTAGAATCCTATTAATTCTAGCCGATAATAATGATAGCGAGCCACGCTTTCAAGTCAGTGAAGGTTTAAACGCTCAACCAATATTTGGGATAAATATTGATGGATTAGTCCCGCATAGTAACGTTGTTTTTGATGCCTCTATTCTAGGCTTTCCAAATAAAAGCATCAGCGAATTAACGCCTGGAACCTATTACGCACAAGCCGTATTACATACCTATGAAACTTTTAATTTATCTACTGGGCATACTGTTAAGTTACCAATGGATAATGGTGAAGGTCAACAATGGAATCGCTCACCAGGTAATTTATATAGCACGCCAATAGCCGTTGAAGTGACTGAAGAGGGTTTCAAAAATTTTGAAATTGTTTTAGATAAAATAATCCCAGAAATTGAACCTCCGGAAGATACCGAATGGATTAAACACGTAAAATTAAAATCAGATTTGCTATCTGAATTTTGGGGAAGGGATATGTTTCTAGGTGCGCATGTACTTTTGCCAAAAGGATTTGATGAACATCCAGAGGCAAAATACCCATTAATGATTTTTCACGGGCATTTTCCTGCCGATTTTGGAGGATTTAGAACGACACCACCAGATAAGTCAATGGTCCCTGAATACGCAGCACGTTTTGATGTAGATGGTTATAATATCATTCAAGAACAAGAGGCGTATGATTTTTACAAACGTTGGAATGATCCTGATTTCCCAAGGTTTATTATTATTAAAATTCAACACCCAACACCCTATTATGATGATTCATATGCAGTAAATTCTGCGAATCAAGGCCCTTATGGTGACGCCTTAACTTATGAGTTAATTCCGCATATAGAGAAACTTTTTAGGGGTCAAGGAGAAGGTTGGTCGAGATTCCTTTATGGCGGTTCTACTGGTGGTTGGGAGGCATTAGCAGTACAAGTGAAATATCCAGATGAGTACAATGGTTGCTTTGCCGCATGTCCTGATCCTATTGATTTTGAGGCCTACTGTTTGACAAATATTTACGAAGATGAGAATGCGTATTTTGTAGGGAATGATCATAAAAAAGTTGAAGTTCCTGGACATAGAGATTATCTGGGTAATATTAGTTCAACGGTCAAAGAATCCAATCATTTAGAATTGGTATTAGGTGATCGCTCAAGATCGGGCGGTCAGTATGATATATGGGAAGCTACATATTCTCCTCAAGGTAAAGATGGGTACCCAGAACGACTTTGGGATAAGAAGACAGGTGCAATAAATAGCGAAGTGGCTTCTTATTGGAAAGAGCATTATGATTTACGGCATATTTTAGAACGTGATTGGGATCAATTAGGTGAAAAGTTAAAAGGGAAAATACATATATATTGTGGTGATATGGATAATTACTATCTTAATAATGCCGTGTATTTAATGGAAGATTTTCTTGAAAGTACAACAAATCCATATTATGAAGGTCAAGTAGATTATGGCGATAGGGCAGAGCATTGCTGGAATGGTGACCATGACAATCCCAATTACATTTCAAGATTGAGATATAACAGCATGTATGTACCAAAAATTATGGAACGTATCTTAAAGAGCGCACCTGAAGGAGCCGATTTAACAAGTTGGCGCTATCAATAAGTTATTGATGGTTTTCAAATAGCAACCACATGTTTGGATCTAATGTAATCGATTTAACTTTAGCGTCTATTTCCAAATCAAATTGGGATGCACGTTGCGTAATGTTTACCGTTATTTCTTCCGATCTGTCGTCTTCATAAATTAAATTGATTTCCAATGGAAATTCAAAGACAACATTTGTTTTTTGCGTTTGCTCAATCTTAAGTTGTAAATTGTTTTGAGTAGATTTCCAAGAAGAATTAAGTACGGGGTGCCCTGGTTGTTCTAGCCATTGCTTAAAGAACTTGTCTAGATTTTGCGTTGTAACATTTTCAAAAACAATTTTTAAATCAGTTGTTGACGCATTATTTAAAGCATAGGTTTTGTAATAGCTTCTTATAGCTTCCCAAAACAAATCATCGCCTACTTTATTACGAAGCATGTGTAATACCCACCCTCCTTTTTGATACGAGTTGGCATTTAGTAACCGCATTAAACTTAATGTGTTTTTGTCGAGGACTGGCGTGAGTTGTTTCTTAGAAAATTTGATTATGGTTTCACGTTGGGTGTTGAGGAGCGCTTTAAAAGCATTTTGCCCTTTAGTCGTTTCAACATATAAGTTGGTAAAGTAGGTAGCAAAACCTTCACTGAGCCAAACATGAGTCCAATCAATTTCTGAAGCTGAATTCCCAAACCATTGATGTGCAATTTCATGAGCTATCAAATTCTCTATTTTACGCTCGCCACTTACTGAGTTTTCAAAATAGAAAATGTTACTCGCATTTTCCATACCGCCAAATCGTGTTTTTGATTGTACATTGGCAAGTTTTGTGTAAGGATAAGGTCCAATATGTTCTATAAAAAAGTTGATGACACTTTTAGCCATAGCATAATCATAAAAACCAGCTTTTTTATTCTGTGGATATACCCAAGATGAAATAGGAATATCATGTGTTTCTCCTATATGTTGCACAGCAAATCTGGCCACCCCAATAACCATAACTTTGGTAGGGATAGGCACGTTTGTTTTCCATATATACAAGGTGTTTTGATTTGGAAGATCTGTTTCTTCTACCTGATATCCATTACCAATAACTTGATAGTGTGAAGGCGCAGTAACATGCCATTCAACAAAAGCCTTATCTGAAGGGTGGTCTACAGTTGGTAGCCACTGGTGAGCACGATTAGGCCAATTATCACCAAAAAAAGTGCGATCCCCATATTTGTTTTTTGCAATGACAAGGCCGTCCTTAGGGATGCCATGATATTGGATGCTATATGTTTTTTCTTCTTTTGTTTTTACGTTACTTTCAATAGAGAGACTGTTGTTGGCATGTGTAAAAACTAATGGGGTGCCATTTTCGATAACAGATGTTACTGTCATGCCTTTTTTTGAGGCATCTAGATTTTCTAGATCAAGATGAAAACTAGACGTATCGGCTTTAAATAAAATCTTGATATTGGCCAAAGCATGTATGGTGTTTGACGAATCATTAACGGCAATATGAAATGCGTAGTCTTGAATATCAATAGCCCCATAATCGGTTGTGGGACGCTGAGCAAAAAGGGCAATACATTGACATAGTAAAGCTAAGACAAGTAGGGGATTTTTAGGCATGAACAGTTCATTTAGCAAATAATTGATTTAGATCTTTAAACGCTTTGAATTCTAATGCGTTACCCGAAGGGTCTAAAAAAAACATGGTGGCCTGTTCTCCAGCCTGGCCTTCAAATCTTACATAAGGAGCAATGATAAAATTAACACCTTCTTGTTTTAAATGTTTTGAAAGTTCTTGAAATGTATCCCAGGGTAAAACGACACCAAAATGAGGTACAGGAACCGCTTTGCCATCTACAGCATTTGTATGTAATTGGTGCTCTTCTTTTGGTTTGTAATGAATGACCAATTGATGCCCGTAAAAATTAAAATCAACCCAATGATCACTATGTCTGCCTTCTTGGCAATTAAGTGTTTCTCTGTAGAACGTTCTACAAGCTTCAAGGTTATGAACAGGAATAGCAAGGTGAAAAGGTGATAACATAAGAGAATAATTTATGCCTAAAAATACTTATATTTTTAGGTTTATTCTTCCCTTATGCAATTAATTTTCCATGTGGGATAAACAATTTTTTCAGCTTTGTCAACCCATTCGCCAATCCACTTGTAGCCAGATTTTGAAACATCATAAAAGGTTAACCTGAAATAGCCTTCAACACCATTTGGTTCAGCTTGCTCTTTGTATAAGATGATTTTTTCGTCTTTTTTTTTTACCCTCCCAAACTGATAGTTTTGGTGTTGCGGCGGCAGATGAATACCAATGTACATACCATTTACTACTGTCTGTATTAAACTGTCTGATTCTACCAGAATGTGCGCCGTCAGCTTTTAAGGTTTCATCTTGTACGCCCATGCCGTTTAAAATGTATGACCATGTCCATGTCATATCAACGGCTTCGTCCCATGTACAATCGGGTTTTCTGCGTTCTGATGTGCAATTACAAACCCCTAACATAGCTTCGTAATCTTTAATTTGTGCTGGAGCTTCCGGATTTGCTTGCCCAAAAGGAAAGGCGGTAGACGGTTGATAGTTATATTGCGCGTAGGCTAATGAA
>JAGSHF010000025.1 GCA_023954685.1 Flavobacteriaceae bacterium
ATGGCACAACTACTGGTGGCGAAGGTGATGATAATCAGGCAGGAGATAAAGGTCAAATTGATGGTGATCCTTATGCGCCTTATAAAGGCATTCCCGGTTCGGGTAGCGGAGGTTTCGGAATTGGTTTAAATGGTAGAAAAAATCCTACACATAAAATATTTGATGGTTGCGAAAATGAATATGGATTAATAGTTGTTGATATCGTTGTAAATCCTAGTGGAAATGTTATTAGTGCTACACCTGGCGTTAGAGGGAGTAACAATGCAACAACTTGTTTAAAAACTCAAGCCAAAAAAATTGCAATGTCGTACAAATGGGATCCAGACCCTAATGCACCTGATCGTCAATTTGGTAAAGTTAGTGTAAACTTTGCGCCCACCAATTGATGGATTATCACGAGACCGTAAATTGGATGTTTGCCCAATTGCCCATGTATCAAAATAAAGGTAAGGCAGCATATAAAACAGATTTAAGTAATACCCACCTACTAGCAAACCACCTTAATCATCCCGAGAAAAAATTCAAAACTGTACATGTAGCAGGAACTAACGGTAAAGGCTCTACCAGTCACATGTTAGCCTCAGTATTGCAAGAAGCTGGATATAAAGTTGGGTTGTATACCTCACCACATTTAAAAGATTATCGAGAACGTATTAAAATCAACGGGAACTGTATAAGTGAAGCATTTGTGGTACAGTTTATAAAGCGTAATAAAACATTTTTTGAAAGTAAGAACTTATCTTTTTTCGAAATGACTGTGGGCTTAGCATTTGATTATTTTGCAAAGGAAGAGGTTGATATTGCCATTATTGAGGTGGGCTTAGGGGGGCGATTAGATTCTACAAATATTATATCCCCTGAAGTGTCAGTAATAACAAATATAGGTTTAGATCACACGCAGTTTCTAGGCACTACAATCGCTCAAATCGCAAAAGAGAAAGGCGGCATTATTAAAAAAAATACACCTATAGTAATTGGTGAATTTAACGATGAAACCATGGACATATTTGGAAGTATGGCGTTAGCAACGAAGTCCCCTATTTATTATGCTTCGTCAATGGATTTACCCAATTATTCATCTGATTTAATTGGTGATTATCAAAAACATAATATTAAAACAGCGCTTCAAACCTTAGAAATTATAAAAACTAAAGGGTTTAAGGTTTCAGAATCTAATATCCAGAAGGGCTTAAATCATGTTGTTAAAAACACGGGTTTACTAGGACGCTGGCAAATTTTGCAGTTAGCACCCAAAATAATCTGTGATACGGCTCATAATATTGAAGGTTTGTCTTATACCTTAAAACAACTTGAAAATGAGGTTTATAAAAAACTTCATATTGTGATTGGCGTTGTAAATGATAAGAATTTAAGTGCTATCGTTGCGTTGTTCCCAAAACAAGCTGCATACTATTTTTGTAAACCCAAAATTGAAAGAGGTTTGGAAGTGGAAAAACTTGCAGCTCAATTCGCTGAAAAAGGCTACAAGGGAGCGCAATATAACTCTGTAAATGAAGCGCTTAATGCAGCAAGAAACGAGGCCTCTAAAGACGATGTCATCTATGTTGGTGGTAGTACTTTTGTTGTTGCTGAAATAATTTAGAATTTTATTTAAAAATGTTTGGTAGAATCAAAATCTGACTTATATTTGCAGTCCAATTTAGAGGGCGCATAGCTCAGTTGGTTCAGAGCACTTGGTTTACACCCAAGGGGTCGGGGGTTCGAATCCCTCTGCGCCCACATCAATTAAAATCCCGACACATTTGTGTCGGGATTTTTTGTTTGAAATCATATTAAATTGATTAACCAATGAATATATTGATTGCAAAACTTCTTAAAGCCTATATTGACTATTCCTCTATTTAAATAAATCTGGTCGAATTCGTATTTAATTAATGTATGGTTTTTGTATGGTTAATAGTTGTCTCAAAATAAAATTTTAAGAACAATTAGAGTTATATTTGAGAATATTAATTGTTTGTCATTCTCCCTAAGAATCTCAATTTTAAAAAGAGATTCTATGTTATTAAATCATATTGAGAAAACTTATTCAGAAATTTTTAAGTCGTATAGTTCACCTAAACTAGATGAGCACATAAATAAAATTATCGAGTTAGATTTTTATCTGCCTCATAGCTCAACATTTTTTTGCATAACAAATACTCAAACCCTTGCGTTCGAATATATTAGTAAAAATATGTTTACTTGTATAGGTATTGCAAATGATCTAATTAAAGAAAAGGGAATGCGCTATTTCTGGAGTAGGATTCATCCAGATGATTTGAATGGGTGGTTAACAGCCATGGATAATCTCATGAAATTCACATTATCTGAGATAGCAGAAAACGATAGGCATAAGTTGAGTTATACTTGGAATTATAGGTTTAAAATTGCTAATGAAAATTATGTAAATATTATTCAAAATACTACACCACTTCAATATGATTCGGAACATAAACCGATTATTGGTTTAGCCCATTATACGGTGGTAAGTTCAGAAATTAAAATGGATGTCTGCGCATCAGCTAAAATATTGAATGATAATAGCGAATATGAAACTAAATATTTTAATAATTTTTCTCAAAAACTCTTATCAACAGGTATTACAAATAGAGAACGTGATATTATAAGACTTTTGGTATTAAAATATTCTAGCAAAGACATCGCTGTGAAATTGAATATTAGTTTTAATACCGTAAATACTCATAGAAGAAATATATTGAAAAAACTAAATATTTCAACAACGGGGGAACTTGTTGGGATGCTAAAAATAAATAAATTACTGATATAAATTTATTAGTGAATCTTTTGTTCAAGTTATGAATGTTGACCTCTTTAATTGGTAGTTTGCCGAGAATCAGAGTAATATACTTAAATTGAGTATTGTATTAATAATTAATATACTGCATCTTTACCTTGCTATTAATTAGTTCTTAGGGAGAATTATTAATGAATTAGGTGTCTGTTTCACCTTTTAGCTAATCGCTAATGGGAGGATAGGCACTTTTTTTATTGCTATTTTTTTAAATTCAATTGGTTAATTAAAATATAGTGACGAATATTAATAACTTATTGCGAAGAATTAGCCTAATATAGTTACCATACTAAATTATAGTAATTTCAAAAGGCGCTCTAAAGCCATGCCCCTTGAGCCTTTAATTAAAATCGTTGAGTTTTTAATGGATTTAAGTAATGTGATGTTTTTAAAGTTTTCAAACGTTTTGTAAGTATTACTCTCTGCATTAGTTTTATAAAAGTGTTCACCAACTAAAAGTAGTTCATCAAAATTAAGACTAGCTGCATAGTCAGCAATAAACTGGTGTTCTTTTTCAGCATCATTTCCTAATTCAAACATATCACCAAGGATGGCAATTTTATTGCTGTCCTTAAGCTGTGCTAAATTATCTAGGGCCGCCTTCATACTGGATGGATTTGCGTTATAAGCATCTAGTATTATTTTATTGGATGCTTTAATTATTATTTGAGATCTATTGTTTGAAGGAATATAGCTTTCTATAGCATCCTTAATTGATGCAGTTTCTATGTCAAAATAGTGTCCAATAGAAATAGCTGCACATATATTTGTGAAATTGTAGTTTCCTATTAACTTACTTTCAATGATTTTATTTTTAAATTTTGAAATTACAAATGGATTTGCGTCTTTTAAATTTATAGTAACATCATTATTATGAGAGTTTCCAAAGCTATATGTTTTATTGTAATCCTCTAAAAGAGAAACTTGTTTTGCATCTTCATTATTGACGAAAACAAGTTTGTTATTTGTTTTTAAATAATAATATAATTCGCTTTTCCCTTCAATGACACCTTCAATACCTCCAAACCCTTCTAAATGTGCTTTTCCAAAATTAGTTATATATCCATAGTCAGGACTAGCAATACCACATAGGAAATCAATTTCCTTCTTATGATTAGCGCCCATTTCTACAATCCCAATCTCTGTAGTATTATCCATAGAAAGTAAAGTCAATGGTACGCCAATATGATTGTTGAGATTACCTTTTGTAGCTACAACGTTAAACTTTTTAGAGAGTACTACGTTGATGAGTTCTTTAGAGGTGGTTTTACCATTGCTTCCAGTTAAAGCAATTATTTTTATTCCTAAATATTGACGATGATATTTGGCTAAAGCCTGTAAAGTAGATAATACATCGTTAACTAAAATATAACGATCGTCTGCGTTATAGGCAACTTCATCTATAATAGCATACTTAGCTCCATTTTCTAGAGCAAGTTTGGCAAATACATTGCCATTAAAATTGTCCCCTTTTAAAGCGAAAAACATGCAATCTTTATTAATATTCCGTGTATCAGTGCACACGTTGTTTGATGATAAATAAAGTTTGTGAAGCTGTTCTATGTTCATAAATTGATTTGACATATTTGTAGAATTAAATGTAATAAAAAAGTCCTAACATAGCGTTAGGACTTTTATTATAAAATTAAATCTAATTAATTTTTCTTTTTGTTTCTTTCTTTAGATTTTGATCCAACACGAGACATTGCACATCTGAATCCAATATAATCTGTCGCCATATCTTGTGGATAGTATCGACGTTGTGATGGGTCTAACCAATACTCTCTATCTTTCCAAGATCCTCCTTTGTAAACACGTACTTCATCATTAATTAAAGATGTTCTATCATTCTTTTGATCATATTCCTTAATTAAATTTCCTAAAGAATCACGTTCTACATTATGTTTAGGTGAGTTATACATTTTACTTGTAGCTACACCTGATGCTTCGTCTTCTTCTTCATCACCAAATTGGTCAAAATGTCTAGATGATCTTTTATCACCATCTCTAAAGTTTCTGTTATCACTTGTACTAAAATTATTTCTTAAGTACGTTTCATTGTCATCAACGTCAACTTGTAAAATTTCACCTGGTAAGTTTCTAGCAACGAGCTTACCGTTAGATAACGTGTCATATAATACTTCACCTGCTTGTACGACTTTGACTTTTCCTTCTTCATCAATGGCGTTTTTGGTATATACGTTACCTCTATAATAGTTGAAATCATTAAATTCATCATCAACTATAGGTCTGTAAACATCAGCAACCCATTCAGCAACATTACCTGCCATATCATATAATCCATGATCATTTGGTTCAAATGATTTTACAGGAGCTGTAATATCGGCACCATCATCAGACCATCCTGAAATTCCTCCGTAATCACCTTTTCCTTGCTTAAAGTTAGCCAATTGATCACCGCGAACTTTACGTTTGCCTGATCGTGTATACTGACCATCCCATGGGTATTTTTTACGACCTCTGTATACATTATAACTTCTTAGTTCTGTTAAACCTAAAGCAGCATATTCCCATTCTACTTCAGATGGTAATCTGTATTTTGGCGAAATAATCCCAGATTCTCTGTTGGCATATACATTGACTGTATCTCCACTAGCTGTAACCTGAGGTCTTCTTTTTGAATTTTCCGGATTAATGATACTGTCATTACCACCATACGCCAAGGTTGGCGCTTCAATATAAGTGTTGGTGTTAAAATTAGAATCTGATGATGCGCCTAGTTTGGCATCACGAGTTAAATAGCCAGCATCTTCTAAATAAAGTTCATTAACTCTATCTGTTCTCCAGTTGGCAAACTCTACAGCTTGAATCCAACTTACACCTAAAACAGGATAATCTTGGTATCCCGGGTGGCGTAAATAGTTGTTAACCATCATTTCAGCATAACCTAAACGATTTCTCCATACTAATGTGTCTGGAAGAGCGCCTTCATAAATAGCTTTAAATTTTGGGTCTTCTGGAGGGTAAACACTTTTTATCCAATTAAGGTATTCTAAGTACATTAAATTGGTTACTTCTGTTTCATCCATATAAAATGATTGAACATGCTGTTGATTGGGACTATTATTCCAATCATGCATCACATCATCTTGAACTTTTCCCATTGTAAAAGTTCCTCCTTCAATAAATGCTAAACCAGGGGCGGTTTCTTGTTCTTTAAAAGATGTGTTGTACTGAAATCCTCCTTCTTTAGCGTTGATTTTCCAACCAGTAGCCTTAGAACTGTTCTTTGAACTCGAAGATTTGTTACAACTAAACATCGACAATGATAGTGCTATGACTATCATAAATCTTAAGGTTGCAATGTTTTTCATATCCATACTTTTTTCGTAAGTCGATTAAATATTTGGTGGTGCAATATAATGATTAAACCTAAAACTGCAAGCTTTTTTTAGGAAAATACGCAAAAAAATGTGCATTTCATCCTATTTTTCATACATAATATCGGACTTTTTGCCGTTTATCGGATGTTTTTGTACCGTATTTTGTTTATGTAAAACGTGATACATCCTGATTTATTATTGTAAATTTGAACAATTTATTAATAACGATAATATCCCTTTGTAAATCACGTTTAGTCTGTATGAAAAAAATTATTTTCTGCTGTATTATATTGTCATTTGGCGTTGTAGAGTCGCAACAAAAGAAAATTACCATTTCATGGAATGGTAGCAAAAGTTTTTCTACGCCCAGCAAAACCGAAAATGTACCTCACTTTAATCCCGAAAACTTTAATTATTCGGCAGATAATGGATTAAAATATCACGAACAATGGCGAACAGATCGCCCTATTAATGAAAAATCAATCCGAATTTCAAACGAAACTTATGCACCAATTTCTAGCGCCGAATTAAAGGATGTTGATATAAGAACCATTCCAAATCGTTTAAACGTAAAGTTGCAGAATTCTGTTGATCGCGGTGTAACTAAAGTTTTACTAGAAGTCTCTCCTATTATAAAGGAAGACAATCAATTTAAAAAACTTACAGGTTTTACACTAAGTTATGATTGGGGGACGTCTCAACTAAGAAATAGTCTTAATACAACTGGGATCACAAATTCAGTATTGAGTCAAGGACAATGGTATAAATTTTTTATAGATACAACTGGTGTTTTTAAACTTTCTAGAAACTTTTTAAAAGACATTGGCGTTCCTATAAGTTCAATTGATCCACGAAATATTAAATTATTTGGTCAAGGTGGCGCTATGTTGCCATTTGAGAATTCTGTAGGTTATCCTTTTGATTTAAAGGAAAACGCTATTAAATTGATAGGTGAGGCTGATGGTACATTTGATGATAATGATTACATCTTGTTCTATGGGGTAGGATCTAAAGGCTACAATTCGGAGAGCAATACCAACATTAACGCCTATACAGATAGCGCCACATACTATATAAATGTAAGTTCAGGACGCGGAAAACGCATTCAAGATGGGGTTGAGCCTTCAGGAAACCCTAATTTACAACTTGATACGTTTCAAGAATATCAGTTTCATGAAATAGATGAATATAATTTGGCTAAAATGGGACGCCGTTGGTTTGGAAATCGTTTTGATTATGACAATAGTAAGACCTTTGAGTTTGAATTTGAAAACATTATTACCACTGAGCCCATTCATTTGAAGGTCTTGGCAGCCGCAGTAAGTGAAGTGCAAACCACCATGAGTGTGGATCTTAATGGTGTGGAAATAGATAATTTCCTTTTTAATCAAATTAATGACCCAATTTTAGCCACCGAAGATCAATTTGAAGGTGATTTAACCGTTGGCACTCCCAACATAGCTATAAATCTTAATTATAATAATAATGGGAACCCATCTTCTTTAGGGTATTTAGATTATATCTCCATTGAAGCGACTAGGGCGTTAACTCATACTGGAGATCAGTTTTTATTTAAGAATAAAGCTGTGATTACACAAAGTGGCATTGGACAATATAATATCAATAATGCCCAAGATGTTCTTGAAGTATGGGATGTAACCAACAAGTATGAGGTAACCACTTATAAAAATCTAGATGAGAATTCAACATTTAGCTTTAAGGCGCAATTAGGTCAATTAAGATCATATATCGCTTTAGATCCCTCAGATTATTATGAGCCAAAACAATTGTCAAATTCTAATGTGGCCAATCAAAATATTAAAGGAACGGTTTTTTTAAACGACCAAGGACAGTTTCAGGATATTGATTATATCATTGTGACACGGGCAGATATGATTTCTCAAGCCGAAAGGTTAGCTCAAATTAATAGGATACAGAATGGGCTTAATGTTAAGGTGTATTCTTTAGATCATATTTATACAGAATTTAGTTCCGGTAATCAGGACGTGAGTGCCATTCGCAATTTCATGAAATATGTTTATGATAATGCGAGCTCGGCAGAAAATAGAATAAAATACCTGTGTTTATTTGGCGACGCTTCTTTTGATTATAAGGATCGTATATCAGGAAACACGAACATTGTACCGTCCTGGTATTCTTTAAATAGCTTTAGTCTGTCAGGGTCATTTATTTCTGATGATTTTTATGGTATGATGGATGATAATGAAGGTGGTATGCAAACTTCAGATATGTTAGATATCGCGGTTGGTCGAGTATTGGCAGATACGCCGCAACGTGCCAAAGAATTAGTAGATAAAATAGAATCTTATTATGTTGAAGAAGCTTATGGTAGCTGGCGAAATAATGTCATTACTGTTGCTGATGATGTGGATTTGGCTTGGGAAACTATTATTCAGAAAACATTAGATGAAACTCAAAAAACAGTAACGGCGGCTAAACCCTTTTTTAATTTTACTAAAATCTATGCTGATGCCTATGTTCAAGAATCTACGGCCGGAGGAGAACGATACCCTTCTGTAAATAAAGCTATTTTTGATGCTATTGAGGTTGGAGCTGTTGTCGTAAATTATTTTGGTCATGGTGGAGAAGATGGTTTGGCAAGAGAGCGCATTTTTGATAAAATTAATGCCCAAGAACTAAAAAACCCATGCAAACTCAACTGTTTTGTAACGGTAACTTGCGAGTATACAAAATTTGATAACCCGCTAAGAGAAACTGCCGGAGAATATTTGTACTGGAATAAACAAGGCGGGGCTATAGGCCTCATTACGACTACGAGACAAATATTTGTGAGTGTTGGTGTTGCCTTTAATAAGGTATTGGATCAATATCTGTTTGCTTTAGGTACAAGCGAATATTTATCGGTTGCTGAAGCGTTGAGACAAACTAAAAACAATAATATTATTTCGGGTATCCAGCAAAAACGATTGGTGTTTTACATAGGCGATCCTGCAATGAAGTTGGCGTTTCCAAAACCAAATATTCGACTTACAAAAGTAAATGACACTCCTGTAGGGGGTGGTTCTGAGGTATTGCAAGCCTTAAGTCAAGCTAAAATTGAAGGTGAAATTGTAGATCAGTTTGGTAACCCAATGCCCAATTATAATGGGGTATTAACGGCAACCATTTATGATAAGGAAATTGATAGATCGACTTTGGGTAATGATGGCACCACGCAAAATGGAGAGCTCATTATTTTAGATTTTAAAACCCTTGGTGAAATTATTTTTAGAGGACAAGCAACTATTACCAATGGACAATTTGGGTTTAATTTTGTTGTCCCAAGAGATATTGGAATTCCTGTAGGCAATGGGAAGGTTAGTTTTTATGCGAAAGCAGAAAACGGCCTTGATAATCAATCGGGATCTAGCTATGATATTGAAATTGGTGGTTTAAACACCAATGCCCCTGAAGATAATGAAGGGCCTGTGATTTCATTATTTATGAATGATGAGAATTTTATTTCAGGTGGTATTACTAATGAATCGCCAACGTTGTTGGCAAAACTTGTTGATGAAAACGGTATTAATACAGCAAGTGGCATAGGGCATGATATTGTTGCCATTATAGATGGTGATGAAGCCAATCCTTTTAAGCTTAACGATTATTATCAAGCTGATGTAGATGATTATCAAAATGGGAATTTAAGTTACCCTTTTAGGGATTTAGAGCCTGGATTACATACTTTAACATTAAAAGCATGGGATGTTTATAACAATTCTTCCATTTCAGAACTTCAATTTGTGGTGTATGACGAGAATGAGTCACTTGTTATCGAAAATGTATTGAATTATCCTAACCCTTTCGTTAATTACACCGAGTTTTGGTTTAACCACAATAGTTCGGGTGTTTTAGATGTATCGGTACAAATATTTACGGTTTCTGGAAAATTGGTAAAAACTATAATCGGCCAAACTACTGGAGGAGCAAAAAACACAAGCTCAGTATCAAGAGATTTATCATGGGATGGAAGAGATGATTTTGGAGATAAAATCGGAAAAGGCGTTTATGTATATAAATTAAAGGTGCGCTCAAATCAATTAAATAAACAAGTAGAAAAAATTCAAAAACTTGTTATACTATAAGAATAAATTATATTTGTTGACGTTACTGTTAACAAGACAGACAAACCACTTTTAAATGAAGAACATGAAGAACTACATTTTTGCACTTTTGATATTAGGTGTAATGATTCAAGTTAAAGCACAAAATCCTACTACTGTTATTCCACAAAATAATTCAAGAGTAATAACCACTGCGGTTCCATTTTTGTTAATTGCGCCAGATGCGAGAAGTGCAGCAATGGGTGATATTGGTGCGGCTACATCGGCAGATGCATTTTCACAACAATGGAATCCTTCAAAATATGTATTTTCTGAAGCTAAATCTGGTATAGGTGTGAGTTATACACCTTACTTGAGTAAATTAGTTAATGATATTGCCATTGGATATGTGACCTATTTTAATAGACTTAATGAAGGTAGTGCTTTTGCAGCCAGTTTTAAGTACTTTGGATTAGGTGAAATTGAATTGGTAAGAGACGAAAATGATACGCCACTAGTGGTGAAACCAAATGAATTTACCATGGATGTTTCTTATTCTTTGAGACTTGCGGAGCAATTTAGTATGGCTGTAGCTTTACGATACTTGCGTTCTGATTTGAGAATACAGGCACTAGATGCTAATGCACAAGCTGCCGGTACATTTGGTGTAGATATTGCAGGGTATTATCAGAGTGAAGAAAATGCATATGATACATTTAATGGCCGATGGAGAGCAGGTTTTGCTATCCAAAACATGGGACCAAAGATTAAGTATGATGATGGTGGTCAAGAAAATTTCATTCCAACTAACTTAAGATTAAGTGGTGGTTTTGATTTCATTTTTGATGATTATAATACCTTAAAAGTAACTGCAGAGCTCACAAAGCTTTTAGTTCCTACACCGCCAGCATTAGGCGATGAGTATGAGTATGAGGATGTGGATGGTGATGGTGTTTTTGATCCAGCAGTAGATATTAGAGGGGACAAAGTTCAGAGTGATATTATTATTGGCGGAAAATCAAATGATGTGAGTTTTATGCAAGGCATGTTTCAGTCTTTTGCTGATGCACCAGATGGGTTTAGTGAAGAAATGCAAGAAGTTACATATGCTCTAGGTTTAGAATATTTGTACCAAGATTCTTTTGCATTTAGAGCAGGTTATTTTCATGAAAATGAAAACAAAGGAGCACGTCAGTTTTTTGCGTTGGGAGCTGGTTTTAAATACACGACAATAAATATTGATTTATCGTATTTGTTTTCAGCATCTAAAGTGCAAAGTCCGTTAGAAAATACATTGAGATTCTCACTAACCTTTAACTTTGGTGACGGAGAATATAATGAATATTAGAATCCATTAATAAATAAAGAAGATTGAAAAAACTATTGTACATTACAATAGTTTTTTGTCTTATAACGTTTTGTAATGAAGGAAATAAAAATAGAATCCATTTTATATCTTTTTGATAATATTGAAGAAACATCAAAAGATGTTCAAGATTTAATGAAACGAGCCGAAGAGGCACGTCAAAAGGCCTATGCACCTTATTCTAAATTTATGGTTGGTGCTGCTTTGTTACTTGATAACGGGGAGGTTATTAACGGTAGCAATCAAGAAAATGCCTCTTACCCATCAGGGCTGTGTGCCGAGCGAACGGCCATATATTATGCCGGAGCTCAATTCCCAAATGCTAAAATTTTAAAAATGGCTATCATTGCAGGGTCTAAAATTCATCCAACGGTTAAACCCATTCCACCTTGTGGTGCTTGTAGACAGGCAATTGCCGAATATGAAGTCAAGCAGGAACAGCCAATTGAAATTTATTTTATGGGAGCAACCGGTAAAGTCGCAAAATCCAATTCACTTGCAAATTTACTGCCTTTAGTTTTTGATAAATCTGTTTTATAACGGCCAATTATTTTAGATATCCTTAAATATATACATTTTATACACTTAGGTTTTCACAATAAGTGACAAAGTATTACTTTTGTATTTCGACTAAAATAAACCTAATAATAGTCCATGCAAAAAGTTACAAAAGAAACATACCTTAAATGGTATGAAGACATGATGTTCTGGAGGAAGTTTGAGGACAAACTTGCTGCCGTTTATATTCAGCAAAAAGTCAGAGGATTTCTACATTTATACAATGGTCAAGAGGCCGTATTAGCAGGTTCTTTACATGCTATGGATTTGACTAAAGATAAAATGATAACTGCTTATCGAAATCACGTGCAACCTATTGGTATGGGCGTTGATCCAAAACGAGTGATGGCGGAGCTTTATGGTAAAGCTACGGGTACTTCACAGGGTTTAGGTGGTTCTATGCATATATTTTCTAAAGAAAAAGGATTCTACGGTGGTCATGGTATCGTTGGTGGTCAAATTCCTTTAGGTGCTGGAATGGCTTTTGGTGATAAGTATCACGAAACAGGAGCAGTTTCATTATGTTATATGGGAGATGGCGCTGTTCGTCAAGGCTCGTTACATGAAACCTTTAATATGGCAATGAATTGGAAATTGCCTGTGGTTTTTGTTTGTGAGAACAATGGTTATGCTATGGGAACTTCTGTAGATCGTACAGCAAACCATACCGATATTTGGAAATTGGGCTTAGGTTACGAAATGCCTTGTGGCCCTGTAGATGGGATGAATCCGGTAAAAGTTGCTGAGGCTATGAGTGAGGCTATTGATCGTGCACGTCGTGGTGATGGTCCTACGTTTTTAGAAATGAAAACGTACCGTTATAGAGGGCATTCAATGAGTGATGCTCAGCACTACAGAACAAAAGAAGAAGTTGCAGAATACAAGAAAATTGACCCAATAACTCAGGTTAAAGATGTTATTCTTGATAAAAAATATGCTACTGAAGATGAACTTGCTGAAATTGATAGTCGTGTGAAAGCTTTAGTGAAGGAATGTGAGCAATTTGCAGATGAGTCGCCTTATCCAGATAAGAGCCTTATGTATGATGTTGTTTATGAACAAGAAGATTATCCTTTTTTACCACATAAATTATAGGCTATGGCAGAAATCATAACAATGCCGCGTTTAAGCGACACAATGGAAGAAGGAACAGTAGCTACTTGGTTGAAGCAAGTTGGTGATGCTGTTACAGAAGGCGATATTTTGGCTGAAATTGAAACTGACAAAGCTACTATGGAATTTGAGTCATTTCACGAAGGGACTTTGTTACATATTGGTGTACCTGAAGGTGAAACGACTAAGGTCGATGAACTTTTGGCTATTATTGGTGAAAAAGGGGAAGATATATCTGAACTATTAAAAGCTGATACTGTAGCATCAAATGCCGTTGAGGAATCTCAAACAGATGATAAAATAGTAACAGAAGAGAAAACAAATAATGACTTACAAATTCCTGATGGAGTTAATGTTGTAACAATGCCACGCCTAAGTGATACTATGGAAGAGGGTACTGTTGCCACATGGTTAAAACAGGTTGGAGATGCGGTTGAAGAAGGCGATATCCTTGCAGAGATAGAAACGGATAAAGCTACGATGGAGTTTGAATCTTTTCAAGCAGGAACCTTATTATATGTTGGTTTAAAAGAAGGAGAGTCTGCAAAGGTAGATTCCCTTTTAGCTATTATTGGACCCGCGGGTACTGATGTCTCAGCGCTTGCCTCTAATTTTGTAGCTGGAGGTACCAATAATTCTGAAGCACCAGCTAAGCCAGTTGAAACTAAAAAAGCAGAGGAGAAGGAAGTGGTATCAACACCAGCAGTTGTTACTAACACCGTTGACACATCATCAAACGGGAGGGTATTTATATCTCCATTGGCTAAAAAATTGGCCGAAGAAAAAGGCATTGCCTTATCTCAAGTAAAGGGTACAGGGGAAAATGGACGCATTATAAAACGTGATATAGAGAACTATACCCCAGTCGCATCTACTGCAACCGTTGGTAAATTTGTGCCTACTGGACAAGAGGATTTTGATGAGAAATCAAATTCTCAGATGCGCAAAGTCATTGCTAAACGTTTGGCAGAATCTAAGTTTACGGCACCACATTATTACTTGAATGTGGAGTTTGATATGGAAAATGCTATGGCATTCCGTGCGCAATTCAACTCGATTCCAGATACAAAGATTTCGTATAATGATATGATTGTTAAAGCCTGTGCTTTAGCATTAAAACAACATCCACAAGTGAATTCACAATGGTTTGCTGATAAAATGCGTTTGAATAATCATGTGCATATTGGGGTTGCTGTAGCTGTTGAAGATGGATTAGTGGTTCCTGTTGTACGTTTTGCTAATGAGCAAAAGTTGGATCAAATTGGGGCAGCCGTTAAAGATTATGCTGGTAGAGCAAGAAAAAAGAAGTTAACACCTCAAGAAATGGAAGGCAGTACGTTCACTATTTCTAATTTAGGCATGTTTGGTATTGAAAGTTTTACTTCTATAATCAATCAACCAAATTCAGCAATTCTTTCTGTTGGAAATATTGTTGAAAAACCGGTAGTTAAAAACGGACAGATTGTTGTAGGTAATACTATGAAATTATCGATGGCTTGCGATCATAGAACTGTTGATGGTGCCACTGGAGCAATGTTTTTACAAACCTTAAAAGGTTATATCGAAAACCCAGTAACGATGTTGATATAGTATTCTAGCTGTAAAAAATAAATAATATTAAATCCTATTTAAAAGAATAGGATTTTTTTATGTGTGTTGTTGCAGGTATTTTGAAGGTAAAATATTAAAACGTGCTTTGAAGCATTTTGAAAAATACGTTGGACTGTTAAAACCGCTTTTTCTGGCAATTTCTGTAATGTTTCCTTTTTTGTGATGCAACATTACCATTGCGTGATTCAATCTAAAACTTCGTAAGAAAACAGAGGGCGATTTTCCTGTTAATTGCTTTAAAGTTCTATAAAAATAAGACGTATTTAACCCTAGGGTTTTGCTAAAATGCGCCACATTAAATTCGGGGTCTTGCCATATGGTCTCAATGTAATCCATTAATTGTGTTAAAAACTGCGATTCTGTTAATGATAAGATTTTTATATCGTCTCTATTAATAAAACTATTGTTGTTTTCATTGTTATAAGCCATTTTTACAGCCTCAGAAATCACGAACTTATCTTTAACCACAATTTCACACATGTGCATGGCTAATAACTGGTCTGATTTCGAATTTCCTTTTGTAATACCAAGCTTTAAATCACGAATTGATTGATCAAATTTGGGAGTGATATATTTAAATCTAGATTTTAGTTTTAAAGCGCATAAAACGGCATCAGTGACTGTGGTAAATGTTACTTGATAAGTATTATCATTTCGCGCTACAATAACACCTTGAAATTTTGACATCAAATTGGATATGCCATTGTGGAGTTTCTGAGTAAATAGATTAAATTGATTGGCTTCTAGGCGATGTAAGAAATCACTAGTTTCAATGACCATAGTATACGTTGATGATGTGTTTGAAGACATTATATAAAATTTTCACATACAATTTAATGATTTTAAGCCAATTATACTAAAGGGAAATAATGGTGCTTTTTTTCAAATAAACAATGGTTAAAAAGAACTTGGTGCCTTTGTAATTTTATATCTTTAGCGGCAAATAGTAATTAAAATGAAAAGAATATTATTGGGATTAGCGGTGTTTATGGTATTTATTGGAAATGCTCAAAAGAGTGAAACCATGAACACGATTGCAGTATCTATAGATGACATTAAAGCAACGGTTAGCTTTTTAGCTTCTGATAATATTAACGGCCGTGATACTGGAAGTGACGGTATTGATAAAGCGGCAACATATATAGAAAAGCAATTGGCTTCTTTTGAAGTGAAACCATACTATGAGACCTATAGAGATCATTTTAAAGTTAAAGCGCTAGATGCTTATAATGTCGTGGGGTTTCTAGAAGGCAATGATCCGGAGCTTAAAAAAGAAGTGGTCATTATTGGTGCACACTATGATCATATTGGGTTAAGAGCAAAAGTTGTTAATGGTGACACTATAGCTAATGGTGCAAATGACAACGCGTCAGGAACCGCCACAGTTTTGGCAATGGCAAAGTATTTTGGTAAAGCCAAGACAAATAAGCGAAGTATTATATTTGCTTTATTCTCCGCGGAAGAAATGGGGTTAAAAGGGTCTAAGCATTTAGCGGAGCGTCTTAGTAATGAGAAGTTGAATATGTATACCATGATAAATTATGAAATGATGGGCGTGCCGTTTACAGATAGATCATACCAAGCAATGATTACAGGTTATGATTTATCAAATATGGGGGAAGTGCTAAATGATCATGTAGGGAAAGAACTTTTTGGAAAATCAGATGAGGCTGTGAAATACAATTTGTTTAAGCGTTCTGATAACTATGCGTTTTACACACAATTTAAAAAGCCAGCCCAAACAATTTCTACTTGTGATTTAACCAATTTCGATTTTTATCACCATGTAGATGATGAAGCTGATAAAATGGATTACGATTTTATGGCAACAATTATTAACGATCTTTTTCCCGCTATGGAAGGCATGATTAATGCGCCAACTCAGGAAATAAAAATGAATATTTCTAATGATTAAAAACATTATTATAACTGGAACGAGCAGAGGTATTGGTTTTGAACTTGTGCAATTGTTCGCCAAAGCTGGACATCAAGTATTGGCTTTGTCAAGAAATGCTCATCGTGTAAGGAATTTACAATTCGATAATATCACATCTTTGGCTTTTGATTTAAGTCAACCGGAAGATTATAAAAAAGTCACTGCTTTTGTTCAAGATAAATGGAATAACAAAGTAGATGTCCTTATTAATAATGCAGGGACATTGCTCAATAAGCCGTTTGAGGAAACCTCAATGATGGATTTTGAAACCGTTTATAAGACCAATGTATTTGGTGTTGCCGAATTGACAAGAGTCGTGCTGCCCGCAATGAATAATGGAAGTCATGTTGTGACCATTAGTTCCATGGGAGGGGTCCAGGGCAGTATGAAGTTTCCAGGTTTGGCAGCTTATAGCTCTAGTAAAGGAGCTGTAATTACGCTTACTGAGTTATTAGCTGAAGAGTACAAAGCGCAAGGGACAGCATTTAACGTCTTAGCACTTGGAGCTGTACAAACCGAAATGTTAGAAGAAGCTTTTCCAGGCTATGAAGCGCCAACAACAGCTATGGAAATGGCGACCTATATTTATGATTTTGCTTTAACTGGAAACAAATATTATAATGGTAAAATGTTGCAGGTATCTAGTTCTACACCATAAATTAGAACTTTTTCGAAATTATTTTTAGACTACCCATTCTCATGAAATATTATGAGCCAAGAGCCAAAATCAAGCTTTGGATTTATCAATTTTGGTTTTTGATTTGTAACTTAATATATGCTTGCTATTTGTATGTTTATCTTGAAAATAAACCCTGTGACCCAGTTTTTTGTGCTGAATTCAATAATAAAAGTAGTTTAGACTTTTAAAAAATGGATTATGAGGTTTAAAACGGTCATATTTATATTCTTATCAGCCTTTATGTGCAATGCACAGGATTGGAGAACTTACCCACATTCGCCTTCGGAGAGTTTAATTTCATTTCCAGTTGATGAAGGTAGACATGTATCTGAGCCTATTGAATGGTGGTATGTTTCTGGTCATTTTACAGGTGAGACCTCCGGTAACGATTATAGTTTTATGCTCACCTATTTTTACTATCCTGAATTAGGGTTTGATGGATTTAGAATATTAAATATTACCGATCATTCTGATGGTAGTTTTTTTCAGGATGTAAAACCTTTAAATTATACGAGGCTTTCTACAACTGAAATGGATTTAGAAGCTGATGTTTTCCTAGGAGGAACGGAATATTGGCGTAACCTAAAGGATGGTAGTAATAATGCAATTCCTTTTGAGTACGAGATATATGCGGCAAATGCTGGCGTAACTTTTGACGCTGAAATGGCGACCACTAAACGCCCGTTGATTCTTGGTGATGATGGATATTTGGAAATAGGGAATATGAATTACACCTATTATTATTCGCAGACAGAAAATGATCTTACAGGTTCATTCACCTTTAACGGTATAACAGAAAATATTACTGGTACGTCTTGGATAGACAGACAGTTTGGGGATTTTAATCCTTTGACAGGCGAAAAATACGAGTGGTTTAGCTTAAAGCTTTCTAACAGTATGGATATAAATATGTGGAATATTTTTACAAATGACGATCTTATTCCTAATACCCCTGAGTATAGAATACTCTCTGCTTATGTAAATGAATCGACGCAATATACGGAAAGTGATTTTGAGTTAGAACGCTTACAATTTTTCTGTACACCAGATGAGGTCAATTGTTATGCCAAGCAATGGCGATTAACATCGACAACAAATAATTTAGACCTTACCATTACGGCTTTATATGAAACCTCTGAAGTACAATTGCCATTTCGATTCTTTGAAGGCGCTGTAGAAATTTCGGGAACAGTTAATGGTGCCGCAGTGACCGGCGTTGGTTTTACAGAATTATTACACAATTATGAAGATCCGGATTTGAGCATTTTAAGCCCTGCGGGAGGCATTTATGATGTATCACTACCTTTAGAATGGCAATTAAATAATCCAGATGATGGTCGCCCAATTTATTATGATATTGAATATAGTACAGATAATCAGAATACCTTTACAACGTTGGCCATTGGCTTG
Organism: Flavobacteriaceae bacterium; assembly: GCA_023954685.1. GTDB lineage: Bacteria > Bacteroidota > Bacteroidia > Flavobacteriales > Flavobacteriaceae > JAGSHF01. The sequence goes on from JAGSHF010000025.1 coordinate 18,897, forward strand.
ACTCAAGCCACCTACCTTTGGGAAAACCCTCCACTGAATGAAAATGATGAGGTTTGGTTTAAAATTATTGCATATTCAATAGATGGCGTTCTAAACAGTGCGACAATAAGCGATGCCTCCTCTACGGCTACGTTATCTCTATCTAATTTTAAAGATAAAACAATAAAGGTTTACCCTAATCCAGTTGAGCAGTTTCTTAATTTGGACATTCCTTATGCTTCGTCAATGCTTAATTATAACATTATGGACCATAGCGGGAAGGTGATCATGAGAGGAAACGAACAGTATTTAAATAGTGTACAACTAAATGTGACCTCTTTGGCCAATGGTATTTATTTTATTCGACTGGCAACTGATAAAACCGTAGATTTTGTAAAATTTATTAAAAAATAAAATGCTATACATTCGTAATTAGTTTCTAATTCAAAAATATTTTTATCCTTTGAAACTTGATTATCTAAGATTAAATAATTCAAATTGGTTCATTTTTTAAATAGGCAACAGATAGTTCTGCTTGGCCAACACAAATAATGATTGTATTATAAATTTTATGTTCTGATTTTGTAAGTATAATTTTCAAATTGTATTAATTTGTCTTTATACCTAAATAATTTGTGAGTATTCTTAATGTTGCGAATATTTTATTGCGCATACAAATTTATGGCTATTGTTTTGTCATTTCTTTACTTGCGGTATCGTCATTTAATCATTCTTTAAAGGCGTATTCAACCAATAATCTGAAAGATTCATAAAAGGAGCTATTGGTTGATTTTTGAAAATGGATTTATTTTTCAGCATGTACAAAGTATCAATTGGTTTTTTAGAGTTTGTTTTAAGTTCTTGAACAAAAAACTCTCTATATTGATTGTAGCTTATATATTTTGGCGTATTAATGAAATTACCGTAAATATCCTTTATGTTTTTTATTTTAATCGTTATATCTTCATCAATAAGTTGATCTGAAGTAACTTCTATATCATAATCAAAGATCATCTTTTTATGCAAATTCAATATTACTTTTTTATCCATAAATTGGATATTCTTAATTCTCAATTTTTCATCTTTAAAGTAGAGTTCATAATTTCTTTTTTTTCTTAAGTCTTTTATTAAAGGTGTATTATTAAAAGTAACTTCAATACTGGTAATACTTAGTTTAGAACTTTTGTCGTAATCTATTATTGCGTCGATTGGGTAGAAAAGTGGCGGTTGCAGTATTTCAAATGAATTGTTAAAAGAAATATAATTTGGATACATTTTCCCCATATATGATCGGTATTCTACTAAAATTTCATAAAGCAGTTTTCCAAGATTTTTCTCTTTTGGTTTTGATGCATTAAGATGTATTGGAGTTTTATTTTGAAATTCTAATGATTTCCTCATATTATAAACTGCATATTGTATTTTGTAAATCTTGAAATCACCTTTGCTAATAAAAATTTTACCTAAAACTTTAATGTTGCCCTTATATCTATAAATATTTATTGAATAAAGTGGCGTATTATCTATAGACGTATCAGGTAATAGATCGAGCGTATGGTTTTTGACAAAGTTTAAATCTAAACGATTTACATAATCGTAACTATTTTTGCTATAGTTGCGTATAGCATCATGTATTCTGAGAATGGTGTACTCGTTTCCACCACGATTGTCTATTAGGCCATTAGAAATAACTTTATTTCTAGTTTGGTAATCGTAAGGTCTAGAAGCAATAGTATCAGTTGGAAAATTAAGATTCTTTTTATATTGATATATCCTTGTTTGGGTTTCTTTTAAATCGGAGATCCCAAAACCATTATCAAAAACTTCCATAAGGGCCTCATTTAAGTTTAAATACTTCGATTCTCTTATTTGATAATCTCTATAATAGCCTATGTATGAATACGCATTGAAAGGATAGTTTTTAGGAATTTTTTTGATAGCTAAAAGAACAATTTCTTCAGCATTCATTTTTCTTTTTCTTCCTTTTCCTCCATGACTTCTGTTTTTATTTCCTACCAGCAGAACTTCGTCAAGAATTATAGCTTGTTCTTCTAAAACAATTAAGTTTATTTTGTTTTTACGAAGGCTGGATAATGGTATTTCTTTTGACGAATACCCCATTGAAGATATCACCAGAGTATCCCTTTTATAAAGCTCATATGGAATTTTAAACCCTCCGTCGATGTTAGAGATAGCCCCTTTTGCCTTATTCTTAATGAGTACGGTTGCAAAAGAAATTGGATTTTTATCTTTAGAATCGATTAGTTTACCATTAATGAACGGATTTTCTTGACCTTCAATTATATTTAATTGAACCGTAAGAATTAAAAAACAAAATAAGTTTAAGTGTTTTAAAAATTGGTGCATTTAGTTTTATGTTAAATTTTGTTTAACCAAATGTTCAGTAAACTAAGTATGATTAGTGCTGTGCATACATTACTAATTTAATCAAATTAAATGAAGTGAGGGATCCGTGATTGAAATTAGATTGTATAGGTTATAATCTAAAAATTACAATTTTCAGTTAATGGCATCAACACTGATGCTTTGCAATATATAAATTTTAAGTTTTTATTTTATGGTGTCAATACGTAGTGCTATGTATTTTAATACTTATGCATCATACTTATATTTTGACCTTCTGTGGATATATAGTGCTTCATCAATGCTTAATTATAACATTATGGACCATAGTGGTAAAGTGATAATGAGTGGAAACGAGCAGTATTTAAATAGTGTACAACTAAATGTGACCTCTCTGGCCAATGGTATTTATTTTATTCGACTTGCAACTTATAAAACCGTAGATTTTGTAAAATTTATTAAAAAAAAGTGGTTTTCAACATGTTTCTTGTTTTTGTTTTTATGTCTTAAAAGGCACTAGTAGTCAAATATCATGTTAAAATCATAAATTAATTCTTTATCATTTTTCACACATTAACATAGCAATTTATTATTCCAAAATTTATTGTTTTGACATACCCAAAAGCAGCGTTTTAAATTTCAATAAAAATATCAGAAGTCTTTAAAATAAGAGTGATTTATGTTCTCAAATGGAGTTTAACTATTGAGTTAATTATTCCAACAAGAGCGCTAAACGCATCACCATTCCGTGGTTTGAACCTGATTTTTCTAAGCGATCAAGTATGGAATATCTATAGTTAATACTTGTTTGAATCGCTGAGGAGGGCCACCAATTCAACCCTGTTGATAATGTATTCATTTCACCTCCCATTATGGCATTATCGGTTAAATCAAAAGCAGACCACCGGCCAAATACTTCCCATGTGCCCCATCCGCCAGAAGAAACGGCATTGGCAGTTCGAACCCTATTGAATAATCCACTACGTTTGTTGTAATTACGCATCTCTCCAGTAATTATATAGGATGCAACAACATTATACCCCTTAAAACTAGGGTTGTTATACATTGAAGATTGAACATTGGTTTGAACATACTCTGTCGTTAGGATAAATGGGCCTTTTCTCCATGCTAGTTCCAAACCATATAGAAAGGTAGAACTGGCGTCTTCGATTAGTTCCGTATCTACTGAGCCAGGCCCATTATAAATTTCGGTTCTAGCCTGATATCTAATTCCCGCAGCTGCGTTAGAGTAGCGACCAGAGATCCCTAAGTGCAGTAAGTTACTTTCATCTTCTGAAATTAGAGGTAGGGCAGAAACTCGTCCAGTAAAAATCGTGGGATTATTTGAAAAAGACCGACCAGCTTCATACCAGTTATTAAATATGCCAACGGCTCCGGTCATACGATTATTAAAGAATGATCTATTGATAACTATTCCAACGTTTCTAGCCGTTAAAAGGCCATCGATAACTGAGGCGCGTTCCTGCTGAGCAGGCTCAAATATCATACCTGATAGTCTCGAAAGTGAAACGGTTTCCTTCTGTTTTCCTATACTTAATGTTGCTAATCCAAAAGGAATGTCTACCCGATAATCATAAAGAACAAATTCATTCAATTC
>JAGSHF010000050.1 GCA_023954685.1 Flavobacteriaceae bacterium
ACTCTCAAGCATCTTTCTAAAAATAATATCAACGTACTCATCATCCAACTCCCAGCAATTAAGACTTCTTTCTTCAAGAGCGTCCATTACCAAAACATTGTTTGCAAGCTGGGCAATCAATTCATTATTTATAAATTTTCTATTTGGATTTTTTTCTTCTGTAGTGGCTAAATGCTTTTTCTGAGCTTTTTCTGAATAAGAAACTGCCTTTTTCTGCACTTCTATCATCAACATCAACAGTGTATAGTAGAGGTCATGCATTTTATCCATACTTTGAAGTAAGAATCGCTCATCTTTTTTAAGATCATCACTTTCTGTACCCTTGAATGCATATAATATTTGCATCACTTTTATACGGATATGTCTTCTATTAAGCATATTAAAGAACTTTTTTACAAATTATAGGGGCGAAAGATTGCTCTTTCGCCCCGCAAAAATAATACTATTTTAAATGAATTTATTTAGAATTCTCTTTTTTTCTTTGAGCAATTCTAGTTTGAGCTATATTAAGTGCTGCACGATTTGCCGTAATCTCGTTAGCTTTGGCACTTTCTAATATTTCTAAAGTGGTGTCGTAGATGTTCTCTGTTTTACGCATAATCTCTTGTTTACCATAACCTTCAAGCTCCGCATATACGTTGATAATACCTCCAGCATTAATTAAAAAATCTGGCGCATATACAATACCGTGTTCTTGTAAAATATGACCGTGCTTCTCTTCTACCGCTAATTGATTATTAGCAGCCCCAGCAATTACCTTTGCTTTTAACTTATAGATCGTATCGTCATTTACAGTTGCTCCTAAAGCACAAGGTGCATAAATATCCATTTCTTCCGCATAAAGATCATTCCCTTTATAGATACTTGCTCCGTATTTTTTACTCACTTGTTCTAATCGCGCTTCATTAATATCTGCGATTACAACTTTCGCGCCTTCATTGGTTAAATGCTCCACTAAAGATTCACCAACATGGCCAATCCCCTGTACATAAACGGTTTTGTCTTCTAATACATCACTTCCAAATTTAAACTTGGCAGCTGCCTTCATACCCATAAAAACACCATAAGCAGTTACTGGCGAGGGGTTACCCGCTCCTCCTTTACTTTCAGAGATTCCTGTTACGAAAGGCGTTACTTCTCTCACTAAATCCATATCTGCAGTTTCCATGCCTACATCTTCAGCCGTGATATACCTTCCACTTAATGAGTGTACAAACTCTCCGAACTTTTTCATAAGTTCTGGAGTTTTTTGGCTTTTAGCGTCACCAATAATAACGGCTTTACCTCCTCCTAAATTTAATCCGGTAATAGCCGACTTAAACGTCATTCCACGCGAAAGTCTTAATACATCATTTAAAGCTTCCCATTCATTAGCATATTGCCACATTCTAGTACCACCTAAAGCTGGACCTAAAACCGTATTATGAATTCCAATTATTGCTTTTAATCCTGTATCTTTGTCATTGCAAAACACAATTTGTTCGTGATTGTCAAATGAAAGTTGTCCAAAAACAGGGTCAACTTTTTTAATTTCATTAGTATTAATAACGTCTGTTATCATTTATAAATAAATTTAATTTGCGGATGTTATTATATTATATCTAATAACAGCATGCAAAAATAACTGAATATTACACTATATACAATTAAAATGATGTTAAATTACGAATATCACAATGATAAATTGATGTTCAAAATATCTTAAATGAAAGAGTTACAACACCTTAACAAATACATATATAAGTACCGATTTAGACTTTTATTCGGAATCTTTATTACAATTATTGCCAAAATTTTCGCTCTTTTCACGCCGCGGTTAGTTGGTCAATCTATAACTGTCATTTCAGAACGACTTGACGGCACAATTCCTGTAGACCTTTTTCAGTCTGAACTTTTAAAAAACATTCTATATATTATTGGTGCTGCCATAGTTGCAGGTACCTTAACTTTTTTAATGCGTCAAACTATTATCGTGGTGTCTAGACATATAGAATTTGATTTAAAAAATGAAATCTATCAGCAGTATCAAAAGCTATCGTTAAACTTTTATAAAAACAATCGTACCGGTGATTTAATGAATAGAATAAGTGAAGATGTTGGAAAAGTAAGAATGTATGTTGGACCAGCTATTATGTATACACTCAACATGATTACGCTTTTTGTAGTAGCCATGTTTTATATGTTTAACAAGGCCCCTTCTCTTGCCTTCTATACTGTTTTACCCTTACCTATTCTATCCGTTACGATATATTATCTCAGCAAGAAAATTCATCACCGTAGTACTATTGTTCAAGAATATCTATCAAAACTATCTACCTTCACTCAGGAAGCTTTTAGCGGGATTTCTATTATAAAAGCATATGCTATTGAAGGTCAATCTAATACGGCGTTCAATACCCTTTCTAATGAAAACCGTCAAAAACAAATTGATCTCGCCAAAATACAGGCTTTCTTTTTTCCCTTAATGATATTGTTGATTGGAGTCAGCAATTTATTAGTGATTTATATAGGCGGACAACAGTACATTACTGGTGAGATAAAAGATTTTGGAACCATTGCAGAATTTATCATCTATGTAAACATGTTAACTTGGCCTGTGGCAATTTTAGGATGGGTAACTTCTATCATTCAACAAGCTGAAGCCTCACAAAAAAGAATAAATGAATTTTTAAAAGAAGAACCTCAAATAAAAAATCTTGTTGAAACACCAACCAAAATAAAAGGGAAAATCGAATTTAAGAACGTTTCATATACCTATGAAGACACTAATATTCAAGCCCTAAACAACGTGAGTTTTACCGTTAATGAAGGCGAAACATTAGCCATTATTGGTAAAACTGGCTCAGGAAAATCTACTGTATTAGATCTTATTGGAAGATTGTATGATACGGCATTAGGAGAAGTTAATATTGATGATAAGTGGATAAAAGAGGTGAATTTAGATAGTTTAAGAACCAGTATTGGTTTTGTTCCACAGGACGCCTTTTTGTTTTCAGATTCTATTAAAAACAATATCAAATTTGGTCTAGTAAATGCAACTGATAAAGACGTTATTGATGCGGCTAAAAATGCGGTAGTGCATAATAATATTAAAGACTTTTCTAACGGTTACGACACCAAACTGGGTGAACGTGGCATTACCCTTTCAGGCGGGCAAAAACAAAGAGTTTCTATCGCGAGAGCTCTTATTAAAAAACCTCAAATTTTATTACTTGATGACTGCCTTTCGGCAGTGGATACAGAAACTGAGGAAAAAATTCTTAACAATCTTAAAAAGATTACTAAAGATAAAACAACAATAATTGTAAGTCATCGTATCTCGTCTGCTAAAAACGCAGATAAAATAATTGTTCTCGAAAAGGGTGCTATCATACAAAAAGGCACACATCAACAGTTACTTACAGAGGAAGGTCATTATAAAGAACTTTACCTAAATCAGTTGACTGAAAAAGAAATCGATTAATTAGTTGGTGGCTTTAATTTTTTTTTAGATTTTTGAATCAAGAATTTTAAACTATAAATTAAATAATTAAGATTATGAGTAACAACGGAATGATGGAGAAAGAAGAAATATTTTCGAAAGTTTTAAGAGCAGGAAGACGTACTTATTTTTTTGACGTAAGAGCTACAAAAGCAGATGATTATTATTTAACTATTACTGAAAGTAAGAAATTCACTAATGATGATGGTTCTTTCCATTACAAGAAGCATAAAATATATTTATATAAAGAAGATTTCGCAGAATTCAATACGATTCTAGCCGAAATGACTGATTATATTGTAAATGAAAAGGGCGAAGAAGTAATTAGCGAACGTCATCAAAAAGATTTTAAAAGAGAAGAATATTCAACAACAGAGAATGACGTTGAAGACACATCGACTACTCCAGATAGTTTCACTGATATTAGTTTTGAAGACATCTAAATCTTAATTTATTATTAAAAATATATAAACCGCTACTTAATTATAGCGGTTTTTTTATATTTATACATTAACTAACTATAACATGAAGAAACTACTACTAGGCTTGGCATTACTTAGCGTTTTTGCCCAAGCCCAAAACAATCTTGATTTATCCTATTACTTACCTCAACATGTAACTTACGATTCAAAAATACCAACCCCTAAAAGTGTCATTGGACATGAGGTTGGAGCATGGCATATAACACACGACAAGCTGGTGCAATATATGTATGCCTTAGCGTCAGCTTCTGACAGAATATCTATTGAAAATCGAGGTAGCACTTTTGAAGGACGCCCTATTTTACTTTTAACAATAACTTCACCGCAAAACCATTCACGTCTCGATACCATTCGAGAAACACATGTCGCAGCTACAGAAGGTGATGATGCGGATACATCAACCATGCCTTTAATTGTTTATCATGGGTTTTCAATTCATGGCAATGAACCAAGTGGCGCAAATGCAGGTCTTGCAGCTGCTTACCATCTTGCAGCGGCACAAGGCAGTGATATTGAGGAGTTATTAAACGATACGGTCATCTTATTTGATCCGTCATTTAACCCAGATGGCTTGCAACGTTTCGCCTATTGGGCAAATACTAATAAAAGTATAAATTTAAATCCGGACCCTAATGACAGAGAGTATAGTGAAGTATGGCCCGGTGGACGAACCAATCATTATTGGTTTGACATGAATCGTGATTGGTTACCAGTACAATTGCCAGAATCTAGAGCTCGAATTGCCAGTTTTCACAAATGGTTACCGAATATTTTAACAGATCATCATGAAATGGGAACGAATTCATCCTTCTTTTTTCAACCCGGAATTCCTTCCAGAACGCACCCATTAACGCCAAAATTAAACCAAGAACTTACTAAAGGCATCGCTCAATATCACGCGAAAGCCTTAGATAAGATTGGATCTTTTTATTATACTGAAGAAAGTTTCGATGATTTCTATTATGGTAAAGGTTCAACCTTTCCAGACATTAATGGTAGTATTGGTATCCTTTTTGAGCAAGCCAGTTCTAGAGGACATATTCAAGAAAGTGATAATGGTATTCTTACTTTCCCATTCACCATTCGCAATCAATTTACAGCAGTCTTATCTACATTAGAGGCGGGTAAAGTAATGCGTGAAGAAATCCTAACATATCAACATGATTTCTATAAAAACGCCAGAAATGAAGGTAATAAAGAATCTAACAAAGCTATCATTTTTGGAGATTCTAAGGATGCAGCAAAGACCTTTCATTTAGCAGAAATATTAAACCGTCATCAAATAAAATTTAATGAACTCAAACAAGATGTAACGATAGATGGGAAAGATTTTAAAAAAGGATATAGTTATGTGGTGCCAAAAAATCAAAAGAATACACGTTTAATAAATGCTATGTTTGAAAAGCGTACAACATTTCAAGATAGCTTATTCTATGACATATCGGCTTGGACTTTCCCATTAGCTTTTGGCGTAGATTATGCCGAAAATATTTCATCAAGTAATGCTGGAGATGAAGTCACTAATCTAAAATTTAACACTGGACAAGTTTCTGCTCAAAGTAATTATGCCTATCTCATGGAATGGAACGAGTATTACACCCCTCGTTTATTAAATAATATACTATCAAAAGGGTTGAGAGCAAAAGTCGCCATGAAAACATTCACCACTTCTGGAAAGGCTTATGATTATGGCACCATTTTGATTCCAGTTCAAAATCAAAAATTAAATGCTTCAGATTTGCATGCATTATTATCAGATTTAGCGAAAGAAAACCATGTGCAAATTGATGCTGTAGGCACTGGATTAACAGAAGGCATTGACCTTGGAAGCAACCAATTTAGAGCCTTAACACAACCGAAAATTGCAATTTTAGTGGGTAATGGAATTTCTTCATATGATGCTGGAGAAATTTGGCACTTGTTTGATACGCGCTATGATATTACAGTTACTAAACTCGATACGAAAAGTATTGGCAGAGCAGACTTGAGCAGATATAACACCATTATTGTGCCAAGTGGTAGACTAGATGATAGTAATACTAAGAAAGTTAAGAGTTGGGTAGAGAGTGGTGGTACGCTCATTGCTTACAAAAGTGCTCTTAACTGGTTAAAAACAAAAGAAGTTATAAAATTAGAATTCAAAAAGATGGAGCTTGTTGGTAAAGATATATCGTTTGAGCAACGCGGTGATTTTAGAGGTGCTCAAGTAATTGGTGGAGCCATTTTTGAAGCTAATACAGATCGATCACATCCAATCAATTTTGGATACAAAAACAACAAAATTTCTTTATTCAGAAATACGACGCTTTTTATGAAAGCCGACAAAAATAGTTACAACAACCCTATTCAATATACAGAACGGCCTATTGTTAGCGGTTATATTTCTGAGCGAAACTTGGACAGTATCGGCAGCACAGTCCCATTACAAATAAAAAGATTGGGTCGCGGTAATGTAGTTGCATTTACTGATAACACAAATTTCAGAGCCTTTTGGTATGGTACAAATAAACTATTAATGAACGCTATATTTTTTAGAGAAGAATTATAGTTTTACAGCTAATAATGCAATGAGTAATATTAAAATAATGTACGATATTCCCCATAAAATTGGGGTAAATACGCTAAAAATTACAAGCATTAAAATAAGATAGATTGGAACCAGAGTTACTGCTACACCGAAGCGAAATGTACTTATAAACTCTGGTTCCTTTATTTTAGGATAAAATACTAGTTTCCACATCACATAAACTGGTAACAAATTCAAAATAAGTAGTCCTTTTAAAAATCCTGTCAAAAAACTATTGGACTGAAATCTTGTCGTTTTACATTGCTTATAATTATTAGCAATACAAGTATTAACATCTTCCGGGTTTAAAAAATCAACATTTAATGCTTCAAGCTTCGCTAAATCGGATTGGTAATTGGCTTTAGGGATGTCTGTTGTTAATTGAGATATACGGTCTTGAACTTCCTGTTTTAATTTTAATGTCGCTTCATTTTTTGATAAACTCATAAATATCTTACCCGATATAGGTTGACCTACACACATCGTTACGCTATCAGGATACAAAGTAGGACGTGCAAAGTTCAAACCTAAAGGAATGAGTTGTAAGTCTGTTTCTGGAAAACATTCTAAGGTTTCAAAAACAATTCTGGTAAAACCTTTACTCAATGGCCGTACTGTTCGAGCCAGATTATGGCTGCCTTCAGGAAAAATAGCAACAGCATTTCCTTGATGCAATAATTTGGTACAGGATTCAAAAATAGCATTGTTATTAGCTATATTGCCCCACCCATCTCGAATTCTATAAACAGGAAGCATTTGTACACTATTCAATAATTTAGCGACCAACGGTTTTTTAAAAACTGCTGCTCGGGTCAAAAAATAAGAAAACCTATTCGTTTGAGATGCTATAATTAAGGCATCCAATAATGCGTTTTGATGATTACTCAACAGCAAAACAGGCTTATCTTTAGGAATACGCTCTAAATGACGCAAATTAATTCTTCTGAAATAAAAGAACATCCCTATTTTCACATAATACTTTACGCTATATAACCAAATATACTTCAAGCTTTTTTCGCTTTAAACGACCAATAAAAGGCCAAAGTTAAACCAGAAATAATATGCCAAATTCCCCAAAATGCCGCAAGAATGGCCATACCACCAAGACCATTAAAAAAAGTAAAAATAAGCAATAGTCCTAAACCAGAATTTTGAATTCCAGTTTCTATGGCCAATGTTTTTTGATTATTATAAGATAACCCAAATAGTTTTGCCACCATAAATCCTAAAAACAATGCTAAGATATTATGACCAATCCCGATGAGCAAAACATGGTGAATATAATTGTTAAAAACATCAATATTATTAGAAAATGCAATGATGACAATGCCAACAAAAACAGCAATAGACAATGGCTTTAATAGTTTTGACAATTTAAGTGCAAATCGCTCATTTTGACGTCTTAACAACATGCCCAAAGTTAATGGTAATCCCAATATTAGCAATACAACTTTTACCAACTCCAAAGGTTCTATGGCCACAGTTTTTAAGATTTCAGCGGTGGGTGCATACAAATTACCATAGAATTGAAAATTAAAGGGCGTCATAAACATGGCAAGAAATGTTGCGAACGCAGATAGACTGACCGACAAGGCTGTATTACCTTTAGCCAGGTGCGTCATAAAATTTGAAATATTACCACCAGGACATGCAGCAACCATCATCATTCCCAATGCAATACTAGGTTGTGGTTTAATAAGTAGTATTAATAAAAAAGTTAATAATGGCATCAAAATAAACTGAGAAAGCACTCCTATAAATAGCAGTTTAGGCTGCTTTAACAATCTTTTAAAATCGTCAATTGTAATGCCTAAAGCTACGCCAAACATAACCACTGCTAGTGCAATGTTTAATACCCAAAGTCCGCTATTATCAAAATTTATTTGAACTTTATCTAATTCTTGCATGCTCAATTAGGATACGGCGGTGCCGTTTTTTATGTGCTGCTCGGGTTTAAGTAAGATGACATCGCTGCCTTTAACAGCACCCATGATCAAGCATTCACTCATGAAATTTGCAATTTGCTTTTTTGGAAAATTAACGGTAGCAATAATTTGCTTTTCTAACAGGTCTTCTTTTTTGTACAGTGTTGTAATTTGTGCAGATGATTTTTTTATACCCAACGATCCAAAATCAATGGTTAATTGATATGCCGGTTTTCTGGCTTTTTTAAAATCATCTACGGCTATAATAGTGCCTACACGTAAATCAATTTTGGTGAAATCTTCAAAACTTATGAGGTCGGTCATTTTTATTAAGTATGAATTATTGCGATATTGTAGCAAAATACAAAAAATGGCGAGAACACCATCAAATATGTTAGCTCTTGAGACCAAAGCTCCAGATTTTTTATTACAAGACACTGTAGATGACAACTATAAATCTTTAAAAGAACTTAAAGGTCCTAGTGGCGCCGTGATTATGTTCATTTGTAATCATTGTCCATTTGTCATACATGTAAATAAAACCCTAGTAAAAGTTGCAAATGAATATAAAACGAAGGGCATTGGGTTTATTGCTATTTCCAGCAATGACATCATCCATTATCCACAAGATGCACCTCCAAAAATGAAGCAACATGCTTTGCAGCAAAACTATCCATTTCCATATCTCTATGATGCCTCTCAAGAAATTGCAAAAGCATATGATGCTGCTTGTACGCCTGATATTTATGTTTTTGGTAAAGATTTAAAATTGGTATATCGAGGTCAATTAGACGATTCAAGACCTGGTAACGGGATTGAAGTCACTGGGAATGATTTACGTCATGCACTGGATTGTGTGCTTTCTGATAAAATAAATAGTAACGATCAAAAGCCGAGTATTGGTTGTAATATAAAATGGAAATGATTCGTCTAATTAGAACTAATTCAAGTCATCCAGATTTCATTGCATTAGTAAAAATACTAGATACTGAACTTGCCATAAAGGATGGTGATGATCATGCTTTTTATAATCAGTTTAATAATATTGATAACCTAAATCATGTCATTATCGCTTACAAAAATGAAGATGCTGTGGGTTGTGGTGCTATCAAACCATTTGATATTAAAACAATGGAAGTTAAACGCATGTATGTTTCAGAAAAAGCCAGAGGACTCGGTATTGCTACTAAAATATTGACACAGTTAGAAAAATGGGCAACTGAACTTAATTATGAAAAATGTAAGCTTGAAACTGGAAAAATTCTTGTTGAAGCCATAGCGCTTTACAAAAAATGCGATTATATAATGATTCCTAATTACGGCCAATATATTGGTATTGAAAACAGTGTGTGTTTTCAAAAAGATTTACCAGCCCTTAGCTCTTAAAATGTTTTCTATATGGGCATAATGGTGATTACTATGCCAAGCGTAGATGCCTATATTTTTTTTTAAGATCACTTCTTCATTGTTTTCGGGGTGAATAAAGCTCCTATTTAATTGATCTTCATTCAGTGATTTTAATAGATAAACCAATTTAAAATGTATGGTTCGCAAATGGTCTAAGGACATTTGAATTGGTGCCAATTTAGCATCGGGTAATTCTGCCCAAAGTTGCTCATAGTAATATTTTATAATGGGCTTGTCTTCAGTCAAAGCCCATTTAAACCTAATATAGCTATGATGGTGACTATCAGAAACATGATGAATCACTTGTCGAATAGTCCAACCATCTTGCCGATAAGGTGTGTCGAGTTGATCATCTGTCAATGCAATAACCAAATTTTCAAGTCGATTGGGATAATGTTCCAAAATAGAAATCCAACTTTCAATATGCTGCTTGGATATATTATTAGGGCAATCAAAGACTCCTATGGGATAACGTAATTGCTCTATTTCTTGATTTGTCATGTTCAAAAGTAAAACATAAATCCGAAACTTATACGCATGGCATTCCTATTTTCATGAATATCTAGATATTGATTATTAACGAAACCTTTTGCCTCTAACTCTTTAACCCCATAATCTAATTCTAAACCAAATGTCATGCGTTCAAAAGCATCATACAAGACATTAAATAAAACATAATAATGTGTGTTATTTACTTGGCCCTCAGCATACAAATCCGTATTCTCGGAGTCATCTGTAAGAATAAAACGTTTTACATTGTCTAACTTAAAATTAGTATAGCCAATAACCACATTACTATGCAATTTTGGAGAGAAAAAATACTCGTAAGACATCCAGCCACCATATGCTGGAGTGGCATTGAATCCTCCATCTACGGTTGGGTAACCGTCATATCCAAATCCTGAAATTGTAGTCATATATGCGGCAATTCCTTTGCCCCCTGTTATTTGAAATTGAAAACTGTTTAAGTTCTTTTTATAGATACCACTCAAGCCGAAACCATAGCCAACAAAATCATCAAACTCACCATCTAATTTATAATTGACTTTGCGTAATAAAGAAACAAATCTAATATGCCCCCAGTTCTTACGATAAGATAAGGCAGCCGTAATATCTGGTGTATTTTGATATGTATCCTCAACCAAAGGTTCTAGCTCGCCATAACGACTGTAATCTGTAATTGGAGCTGCTATACTAAGTTCATAGACCCAATTTATATTATTAAAGTGATTTATATATTTTATGTGAGGTGTTCTTATCCAAACCCCTGATGGCGGCCCTTCCCATTCTAAAATATTTGGCCACAATTCTTCATCTCCAAAATTATTCCAGTTTTGTCCTATTTGCCAATGTTTAGTTTCCACATAGGCTTTTCTCAATCTTAAATGACCATTACCACCCCAAAAATCGACTTCTACCATCGCCTTCACTGGGTCTCCATTTTTTAATATATATTGGGTTTCCCATTTTATTTGAGATTGGTATAAGTCCATATTGAGACTACTAGTATCATCAGTACCAAACACGTTAATTGATCCTATATTGAAAGTTTCACTTTCTTGTAAACCGCCATAAACATCATAATACCCATTTAACTTTAAATTGGCACCAAGACTGGTTCTATATCTTGGCAATTGGTCAATTGAATCTTTTGATGTAACGGTTAAAAAACGTTCTTGTCCATTAGAAGATATCGAAATCAATAAAACTAAACACAAAAAAAACGTATTTCTCATATGTACCTTTTAAGAAAATTAAAAGGTAATAAATATTTTGAAATCAAAGTTTATACCAATAGTGTTAAAATAAATAAATTCAAGGATTTAATTTCTATTGCACAATATAAGTGCTATCAACAACTTTAAACAAATCATTGTTTGGACTATTTTTAGATAAGTCGACATTCATGAAATTAACATCATTTCTAAAGGTTGTAGGTTTATTATTTTCATATTTATACCACGATAATGTCTTCGGTAATTTCACGCCATTTACATCTTGCCAGTCGCTGTATTTTATAAAATGAAACTCTTTCCCTTTTTCTTTAGAAAAATAAGTTACCGTATAGCCCAACCATTCCATTTGGAACGTTTCAGGATTGTAATACAAGATATATTCATCCTCTGGAGATTCTCCAACACCATGGTCATAAGAAATCAAGATGCCGTTATAAGTTTTACCTTCAAACTCTAATGGCTCTATGTCTGTGTAATTAATACCGTCATCGCCAAGCACAAATGGCATGGCATAAAAATAAAACATGAGGTTATAATAAAACTTAGGATTAGATTTGTATTGTACCGTATCTAGGTGCTTTAACCAAACATTATCACCGTCGAATCCTAACAAGTGATGTTCAGTTATTATCAAGGACTTTCTACTTTTAAGCGCAACATTATACTTGTCATTTACATTAGGTTTCTCTATCTCAAACGCTAAACTTTCCATTTCATTCCACGTATCAATACCACCATGTGCCTTGAATATTTTATCAAGATTATCTGGATAGGCCGTAGCGTTAACAATATCAGGCGTTTCAATAGAAACCTCAGTTTTTGGTTCATTTTTACAAGCCGAAAAAATTAGTATAAACACAAAAAGATAAATGATATTTTTCATAGTTAAGTTTTTCATAGTTGAAACCTTTGTCGATAACGAAGGTAGTTAATTACTTTAATTATTTATTTTTGTAAGGTATGATAAAACAAATTTCAAGTTTACAAAACCCTTTAATCAAACAACTGCTCCTTTTGAATGAAAAATCTAGAGCTCGAAAAAAAACAGGGCTTTTTTTAATTGAAGGCCAGCGGGAAATTAATCTAGCAATAAAAGGAGGTTATGAATTGGAGACCATTTTATTTTACCCCGATGTTTTTCCTGAAAAACAACTAAATAGCTTAACTACTGAGCAACTTAGCTATATTGAGATTTCAAAAGACGTTTACCAAAAATTGGCGTATCGAGACACTACAGAAGGGGTATTGGCTATTGCCAAATCTAAAAATTTAAACTTAAATACGCTAGAAATTAACGTTGACAATCCTCTTATTTTAGTCGCCGAAGCTCCTGAGAAACCGGGCAACATTGGTGCAATGTTGAGAACAGCTGATGCTGCTAATGTAGATGCTGTTATTATTGCCAACCCAAAAACTGATTTGTACAATCCCAATATTATTAGATCTAGTGTAGGCTGTCTGTTTACCACTCCAATAGCCACAGGTAGTACAGATGAGGTCATCAATTTTTTAAAAGAACATGATATTGACATGTATTGTGCAACTTTACAAGCCTCAGAATATTACCATGTACAAGATTTTACCAATTCAACTGCTCTCGTAGTAGGTACAGAAGCAACAGGGTTAAGCGAAGCTTGGCGAAAAGCATCAAAACAAAATATCATCATCCCTATGCAAGGTGAAATTGATTCAATGAATGTATCTGTTGCTGCTGGGGTTTTGATTTTTGAAGCTAAGCGACAACGAAGTTTTAAATAATCCGTCATTATGACAAGTAATAAACGATGCTATAATTTGTATAAAATATTTATAGAAAATTCAATTAATGAGATGGCTTAGATTTTATCAAATCTAACAATAATATATAACTATGACCTCTACGACACTATTTTACATCATTATCGCTGTTATCCTAATAAATTTTATTGTCGATAAAATTTTAGGAAGCCTAAATGCTAAACATTTTAATGATGAATTACCTCTTGAATTACAGGATGTTTATGATGAGACCGAATATAAAAAATCACAAGCATATAAAGCCGCAAATTATCGCTTTTCTAATTACACTTCTATGTTCTCTCTCTTGCTTACTTTAGGGTTTTTCTACTTTGACGGTTTTGAATTTGTAGATAATATTGCACGTGGCTATAGCGAGAATCCAATTTTTATTGCATTAATTTTCTTTGGCATTATCATGTTTGCAAGTGATATCATTACCCTTCCATTTTCATATTACAAGACTTTTGTAATCGAAGAAAATTTCGGCTTTAATAAAACAACACTAAAAATATTTGTACTCGATAAAATCAAAGGATGGTTAATGATGGCTGCAGTTGGCGGGGGTATTTTAGCGCTTATCATTTGGTTTTACCAAATTACTCAAGAAAATTTCTGGTTGTACACTTGGGGCTTAATTGCTACGTTTTCTTTATTTATGAATATGTTCTATTCCCGTTTAATAGTCCCATTGTTCAATAAGCAATCTCCCTTGGAAGATGGCGAATTACGACATATGATTTCGGAATATGCTAAAACTGTTGGTTTTAAATTAGATAAAATATTTGTGATTGACGGTTCAAAGCGGAGTACGAAAGCCAATGCCTATTTTTCAGGTTTCGGAAGTGAAAAACGTGTGACCTTATATGATACACTTATACATGATTTAGAACATGAAGAAATTGTAGCAGTTCTGGCACATGAAATTGGTCATTACAAACACAAACATATTATATTTAACCTTATCACCACGATTTTATTAACCGGCTTAACCCTATTTATCTTATCACTATTTATTTCAAACCCATTATTATCCAACGCCCTAGGTGTTGAAATCGCAAGTTTTCATATCGGTCTCATTGCTTTTGGTATGCTTTATACGCCAATAAATGAAATTACAAGTTTATTTATGAATTACATGTCACGTAAATTTGAATATCAGGCCGATGATTATGCAAAAGACACTTATGCTTGTGAGCCCTTGATAACTTCACTTAAAAAACTTTCTAAAAACTCATTGAGTAACCTTACGCCTCACCCGTCTTATGTATTTATGCATTATTCGCATCCTACGCTTATACAACGGATAAAGCATTTGCGCTCTTAAATGTTAAAAAGAAAATACTATCTTGGACTCTTATATATTTATAATTTATGAGCGAACTTAATCATAAAAAAAAACCATGGTATAAAACGATTCCGCATGCCATTACCATGTTGTTTTGTATAATCATTTTAGTTACCATATTAACATACATTATTCCTGCCGGAACTTATGAACGTATAATTATTGAAGGAAGAAAATCAGTTGTTCCAGGTTCCTATAACATAATTCCATCAACACCAATTGGTGCTTTGGATATGTTCAAAGCTATTCCCCTTGGTTTTAAATCTGCTGCAGAAATTATTTTTTTAGTTTTTGCTGGAGCTATCATGTTTGGTTTTATGGAAAAGTCAAAAGCGGTTGAAAACTCGGTAGGCACATTAGTGAACAAATTAGGTCTTAAAAACAAAAATCTCATAATCGTGATAATGACCTTTGTTTTTGGTTTTTTAGGAGTTGCTGTAGGCTATGAAAACAATATTGCGATGGTACCCATTGCCGCTGTATTAAGTTTGGCACTTGGTGGTGACTTAATTCTAGCCGCTGGTATTTCAGTTGGTGCTATGACCATTGGTTTTGGGCTTTCTCCAATTAATCCATATACCGTAGGTACAGGTCATCAGTTAGCAGATTTACCAATGTTTTCCGGAGCGCTCTTACGCAGTGTACTGTGTTTTGTAGCCTTATCAATTATGGCATATTACAATGTTAGGTATTTTAAAAGAATTACTAAACATCCTGAAAAAAGCTTAGGCAAAGGCTTAGATATTAGCGGGCTAACATTATCAAAACCCATTAGTGATTATAAAATTACAATAAATAATTGGTTAGTCATTTCTGTGTTTCTAATAGGGCTCTTGGTTATTTTATATGGTGTATTTAACCTCAATTGGTATCTCAATGAATTATCAGCACTATTCTTAATCATTGGTTTACTCTGTGGTATTGTGGCAAGGATGAATGCTACAAGCATGAGCGAAACGGTATTGAAAGCTGTATCAATTGCAGCTCCGGGAGCATTTATGGTTGGTTATGCGACATCTATTAAGGTGCTTATGGAAACGGGTAATATTGGTGATACAATTTCATATAATCTGTCTTTAATTCTAGAAGGGTTACCTTTATATGCTTCAGCAATTAGTATGGCTGTGTCACAAACTGTCATCAACTTTTTTATTCCATCAGGTAGTGGTCAAGCGTTAGCAACATTACCAGTAATGCTGCCTTTGGGAGAATCACTAGGGCTTACGAGGCAAATCACTATTTTAGCATTTCAAATTGGTGATGGTTTATCCAATTTAATCAACCCAACTTTAGGCGGATTAATTGCCATGTTAAGCATGTGTCGCGTACCAATTGACAGATGGATTCGATTTATTTTTCCAGTATTAATTACCTTAATAGGGATCGCCTTTATAACACTTATTATTGCAGTAGCAACAAATTATAGTTAATAAAATTTTATGACAGTAGAAAACATTTTAGCAAAACTGGTATCGTTTCCTGTACTTGGTGGTGAAAGTAATTTAAGCATCATTAATTGGATTAAGGAATATGTTGAATCTTATAACGTTACGACCACCTTTGTTCCAAATGAAGAAGAAAACAAAGCATCATTACACTGTAGAATTGGCCCCAATGTTGATGGAGGAGTAATCCTTTCCGGACATACCGATGTAGTCCCTGTTGCCGGCCAAGAGTGGGAAACCAATCCATTTGAATTGACAGATAAAGGTGATGGAAAACTATATGGAAGAGGGTCTTGTGATATGAAAGGTTTCATTGCCTGTTGTTTAGCTGCGCTCCCTGCCATGGTGAATGCCGACCTAAAAAAACCGATGTATTTCGCGTTTTCTTATGACGAAGAAGTGGGTTGTCTTGCCGGGCCAGAACTGGCAAGAGCCATTAAAACACATTATACCGAAACACCTAAATATGCCATTATTGGTGAACCTTCATTAATGGAACCTATTGTAGGACAAAAGGGCATTTATATATTAGAAACTTACGTTAATGGTTCTGCTGGTCATAGCAGTAGAATTAAGCAAGAAGTTAGTGCCATACATGAAGCTATGCGCTTAATATTATGGTTAGAAAATAAGATGAATCGACTAATTGAATCGGGACGATTAGATGATCGTTTTCACCCACCGCATTCCTCAATTCATATTGGTCTAGTTAATGGCGGTATTGCACCAAATGTGATCGCTGATAAAGCTCATTTCTATTGGGATTTGCGTACAATTCCTATGGATAATCATATTGATATTGTTCGAGAATTTGAAACTTATTGCAATCAGCGTGAAGCAGAATTACATCACATATTTCCAGGTTTTAAAATTACAACACAAGAAAATCATCCTTACGTAATTCATCTTGACACTAAAGCTACTGATGATGTTGTCGAACTGGTTAAGGACATCTCAGGAAAGAGTAAATTAAATACTGTTGCTTACGCTGCAGAAGCTGGTCAATTTGCAGCTGAAGGCTTTCAATCTGCTATTTGTGGTCCAGGCTCCATTGAGCAGGCCCACCGGGCAAATGAATTTATAGACAAAGATGAACTAGCAAAAGGGATGCAAATGATGGAAAAACTAATTACAAAATTGAGTAGCAGTAGTTTTCTATAAGTTACTTTTAAATAATACATAACAAAAAATTAATTATAGACATAATCAGTAGGGGCACCAAGCTTTTACAACTTACTTAAATAAAGTAGTTAAGCTCTTTTTTTCTTATCTTAGATTTCAATTATTCTAATACAGGCAGGAATCATTGTATTTCATGCTTTTAAACTTTAATCACCATGAAAAATTCCATTGCCATCTTTGTTTTAACAGGTTTGATGTTTTCTTGTAATACCGAAAAAAAAGAACAGCAAGTTATCGATGAGCCCGTATTGGCAGCAACAAAATTGAACACTCCCGAGTCTAAAAAAAGTCAAGAAAATTTCAAGAAAATTGATAGCGATGAAGCGTTAATTGCCACTGCTTTAATGGCAGTACCAGCAGAAAGCAGGGAAGAAAGCACAGTGATTGGTTATAATATGGCCGGAGAATTTGTGACCTTAAAAACGGGTACTAATGAATTTATTTGTTTAGCAGATGATCCTAAGAAAGAAGGTTTCAGTGCGGCATCTTATCATAAAGATCTTGAACCTTTTATGGCCAGAGGTCGAGCCTTAAAAGCTGAGGGTAAAACATATCAAGAAATTTTTGACATCAGAGAAGCCGAAGCAAAAACAGGAAAACTTAGTATGGGAAAACCCGGTTCTACTTTACACATCTACTTTGGACCAGATGCAATCTACAATGTTGAAACAACTGAAGTAAAGGGTGCAAAATACCGATATGTTGTGTATATGCCTTGGGCAACTTCTGCAAGTACAGGATTACCAGAAGCGCCTATGGCTCCCAATCATCCATGGATTATGAACCCTGGGACCCATAGAGCACATATTATGATTTCACCAATAACTCAAGATAAAGATTAATTAAAAGTAATTCGTGAAAAAAATTATTATGCTTGAAATTAGCGTGGATGCAACTGTATCAACCTAATTTAAAATTCATATTAAAACATTGTTTATTTGTAACTTCGACTCAAGCAATATGTATTAAATTTGCTTCTGCGCAATTCTCACATCGTACATTAACTTTCAAAATTTAAAAAATATGAATAGCATAAAATATTGGATTACTCC
>JAGSHF010000179.1 GCA_023954685.1 Flavobacteriaceae bacterium
CTAATAAAATGGATGAACACTTTAAAACGGCAGATTTTAAGGAAAATATTCCTGTAGTCTTGGCTTTTTTGAGTGTTTGGTACAATAATTTTTTTAAAGCGGAGACTGAGGCTATCATACCTTATTCTCAGTATTTAAACTTATTGCCAGCTTATTTACAACAGGCCATTATGGAGAGTAATGGTAAAAGTGTAGATAGAGACGGGCATAGTATTAAATATCAAACGGGGAATATCGTTTGGGGGGCACCAGGCACTAATGCTCAACATGCATTTTTTCAATTGATCCATCAGGGCACAAAGCTCATTCCTGCTGATTTTATTGCATTCGCCAAATCTTTACATGGGAATCAAGGGCATCAGGATAAATTGATTTCTAATTATATTGCACAAACAGAGGCCTTACTAAAGGGTAAAACGGCAACTGAAGTTAGCGCCGAAAAAACTGATAAAAAGGTCACTCCGTTTAAAGTTTTTGAAGGCAATAAACCTACTAATTCTATTTTTATAGAAAAGTTGACACCAGAAAGTTTAGGGAAGCTACTTGCAATGTATGAACATAAAATTTTTGTTCAAGGTGTAATCTGGAACGTGTATAGTTATGATCAATTTGGTGTTGAACTCGGAAAACAATTGGCGGGAGATATCTTAAATGACCTAAAAAATAACACTTCTGCGAATCATGATGGCTCTACAACTAATCTTATGAAATTCTTTAAAGAATTAAGATAATTTCTGATAATAATTAGTACAAATACCGAAAGTGTTGTTAACATTTTAATTGGGAAAAAAGTATTATCTTCGGACGTCACAAAAATTCTTAATGTTTAGTTAATATTTAGCGATACATATTACTTATTTTTGCAAAACTTAAACCAATTTAATTTTTATAATGAGAAGAATTACTCAATTATGTTTAACTGTGGCAGCACTTTTGTCTGCTTCAGTCGTACTTTCTCAGAGCACACTTACTGGTACAGTAAAAGGCTCTGATTATAATGAACCTTTATTAGGTGCTAATGTTATTGAAAAAGGCACAACTAATGGGGCTGTTACTGATTTTGATGGAAATTTTACCTTGACGACTAAAGCGTCTTCAGGAGAAATTGAAATTAGTTATGTAGGTTACTCAACCAAAGTGATTACATTTAATGGAAATACCGATTTAGGTGAAATTTTATTAGATGCGAGCGAATTTGGTTTAGAAGAGATTAGTATTATCGCATCTATAGCTGTTGATAGAAAAACGCCAGTGGCTGTTTCTACAATTAAAGCAGATGAGATAGAGTTTAAATTAGGGACTCAAGAATTTCCTGAAATTTTGAAATCTACACCAGGTGTTTACGCTACTAAAAGTGGTGGTGGATATGGTGATGGCCGTATTAACTTACGTGGTTTCAACTCAGAAAATGTTGCGGTAATGATTAACGGTGTTCCTGTCAATGATATGGAGAACGGTCGTGTTTATTGGTCTAACTGGGCTGGTCTTGGAGATGTAACAAGCTCTATGCAGGTGCAGAGAGGTCTAGGCGCTTCTAAAGTTGCGGTACCTTCAATAGGTGGTACCATTAATATCATTTCAAAAACAACAGATATTGAAGCTGGAGGTAGTGTTTTTACGACCTTAGGAAATGACGGCTATACGAAGTTTGGATTGACCTATTCAACAGGTTTAATGGACAATGGCTTTGCGGCTACGGTGTCTGCTGCTAAAACTGATGGAGATGGTTATGTTGATGGCACGCAATTTACAGGAGTTAATTACTTTGTTAATTTGTCAAAACAAATTAATGATGACCATAAATTATCGTTCACTGCTTTTGGAGCAAAGCAACGTCATGGTCAAAGACAAAACAGACACATCATTAAAACCTTTAGAGAAAATGAGCGTGGGACTAAATATAACTCTGATTGGGGATATAAAAATGGGCAGGTAACCTCTATTGAAGACAACTTTTATCATAAACCACAAATTTCTTTAAACCATTATTGGAATATTAGTGAAAAATCATCATTATCAACTGCAGCCTATGTATCGTTTGGTTCTGGTGGAGGTGGTGGAACTGCCGGTGATGACAGAAGTAAATTTACGAGCAATGACTACAAAATTGGTAATTATGGTCCGGTAGATCTCGATCGTATTGTTCGTGAAAATAAAGAACAAGGCGCTCTTGGATCATCAGCAATCTTCAGGGCTTCGCGAAATGACCACAACTGGTTTGGTGTACTATCAACATTTAAGACTGATCTTACGGATAATTTAGTATTACTTGCAGGTTTAGATTATAGAAACTATACAGGTATTCACTTTAGAGAAGTTACCGATCTTTTAGGAGGACAGTATTTTGCTGATGATAGTGACGTTAACAATCCAGATGCAGTGTTACAAGTAGGTGATAAATTGTCATATCATAATGATGGTAAAGTAGGTTGGTTAGGAGCTTTTGCTCAAGCCGAATACTCTTTAGATGATCTTTCTGCTTTTGTCTCGATAAATGCATCTAACACGTCTTATCAACGTATTGACTATTTTAATTATTTAGATAGCGATCCTTTACAAGAGACAGACACTTATAATTTCTTTGGCTATGGGGTAAAAGGAGGTGCAAACTATAACCTTAATGAAAACCATAACGTATTTGCTAATGTTGGGTATTTTGAAAGAGCACCAAATTTTGATTCGGTATTCTTAAATTTCAATAATGAGAGCATTAATGCCGATGCGCCTAACCAAAAAATCACGAGTTTTGAATTAGGATATGGATATAGAAGCACAAAATTAAGTGCTAATATTAACGTATACCATACCATTTGGAAGGATAGAACTGAAACGGCAGGGTATCAGCAGCCAGACGGTTCTTTCTTAGCCGCTAATATTTTAGGTGTAAATGCAATTCACCAAGGAATTGAAGTTGATTTTGCATACCGACCAATTGATGAATTAAACATAAGAGGTATGTTATCTCTTGGCGATTGGAGATGGGACAATGACGTATTGGGTGTAAATATTATAGATGAAGATCAAAATATTGTAGATACCGTTGATTTATATATTAAAGATTTACATGTTGGTGATGCTGCACAAACTACAGCGGCACTTGGCTTAGATTACAAAATTGGACCACGAACAACTTTTATTACAGACTTCAACTACAATGCAAGATTATTTGCAGAATTTGATCCAAGTGATCGTGGTACACCAGGTCAAGATGCACTTGAAATGCCAGATTTTGGATTGTTTGATATAGCATTAAGACATAGTTTTGATTTTGGACCTTTTGATGCAACATTGACAGGAAGAATTAATAATTTATTTGATACAGAATATATTGCAGATGCCTTTGACGGTGCTACGATTCAAGAAGCTCTTGTGTTTTATGGATTTGGAAGAACTTTTAGTGTTGGTGCAAAACTTAAATTTTAAAAAAATTAGAAAATGAAAAAAATAATTTATTTATCAGCTTTTTTAGGAATCATCCTGATGGGATGTAATCCTAATGAAGATATCTATAATGACATCGATGGTCAGGAAAACCCTGTTGTGGGTACTGATGCCTTTAAAATGTCTTCTGATGATTATGCAGAATTATCTGACGAGACGAACAATGATTTTTACGAAACTTACGAAAGTTTTAGCTCTATTGATGATGCCAAATCAGTACTTCCAGAATTTATCGCAGACCGTTACCCATTTTGGGGTAAAGGCTCATCAGTTACTGTAGATTTTAATCTATTTGACGGTAATCCAGAAAGTGTATCAGATTATATTAATGCAGATGATTATGAATTAGAGCAAGAAGATTACCCAACAGCCGCTGCTAATGCGTTCTTCCCTTCGGAAGACCCATCAGATTAT
Organism: Flavobacteriaceae bacterium; assembly: GCA_023954685.1. Lineage (GTDB taxonomy): Bacteria > Bacteroidota > Bacteroidia > Flavobacteriales > Flavobacteriaceae > JAGSHF01. Next base: position 3,856 of record JAGSHF010000179.1, read on the forward strand.
TTAGAGGATATTTTAGAGAACAAAATCGAAAACCCAACTGAAGGACAAATTGTTTTGGTTGAATACAAGCAATATATAGGACAACCTTCTATAGGTTTAACACCATTTGTATCTTATGATTTCGCCGGTAGTTTTGATGGTTGGACTGCAACTAATGTATCGGGTCCTCAGGAGTGGGTATCAAACCAAAGTTATGCTCAAGCTAGTGGATTCTCAGGTGGAGAAGTTGCTAATGAAGATTGGTTAGTATCTCCTCAAATTGATCTTTCAAATGAAACAAATTTGAATTTTCAAATTAGTCAAGCTTTAAATTTTGCTGATGATGTGTCTTTGGTAGAAATTTTAGTCTCTAAAGATTACTCAGGTGATGTTGCTGCGGCTACATGGGCTCCAATAAACTTGGAAATTACTCCAGCAGGGAATAGTAATGATTTTATACTTTCAGAAGATTATGATTTTTCGGCTTATGATGGTGAAATGGTAAATATCGCTTTTAAATACACTTCAACAGACTCAGATGCAGGGCGATGGAGAGTTGAAGCTATGGCATTAAAAATTGTAGGTATTTCTGGTGAAACAGTAACCAATACAAAGTACTATCAATTTGATGGCTCTTATTGGAATGAAGTTGATGAGGCTTATTACCTAAGTAGCGATGATTATGATTCTATGGGTGAAGAGTCTGGGCAACCAGGCCGTTTTAACAACTTTAGTTCTTCTGTATTACCAGAGAATTATTTACCACAATTCTTAACAATTAATTTGCCTTTTGCACAAGAGGGCGAAGAGTTATTTGTGATTTATAAGTTCTTCCAAGGTGGAGATATAGGAACTGTAGTTAAGGGGAATTTATATACTGTAATTGATGGTGTATGGTCTGCTAGTATTTCAAGTTTGCAATTTGGGAATGATGGTAGTACATGGGTGCCAGATAATACAATTGCATATACCTTTTCAGGAGGAGATTATGATACTGTTTCTGATGCCTTGATAGACGTTTACCCTGGTCCAGCTGAAAGTGCTGGTAATTTTGGCAATTTTGACAGAAGAGTTGGAAATTCTAATGAATGGACTGACCCTATGATGTTAGAAGCTATGAATATCATATTAGATGATATAGATGGAGGAGCGGCTGAAGGTCAAAAATATTTAGTAACGGTTGATATTTATAATGGTTCAAGTACAACTGAAGATTTTGCTGTTATTAAAACAGATGGTGTTTGGGTTTACCAAGAGTAGACTTTTAAAATATAATTGTATTAAAACCATGCTGAAAAGCATGGTTTTTTTATGTCTAAAAATCATTACTTTTGTGATGGACTAAATAAAAATCTATTATGTATCAAACTATAAAAACCTTACACTCTTATTGGGCATACCTTGTACTTATCGTGTTATTTGCGGCTGTTATAAATGCGTTAATTGGACGTTTTGGAGATAAAGAGTATCAAGCTAAAGATTTTAGAATATCATTGTTTACGCTAATCGTTTCGCACATTCAATTGTTACTTGGTTTAGTATTGTACTTTATTTCACCAATGTTTGATATGTGGAGTGAAATGGGTGGTGAAGTTATGAAAACGGCTTCCGTAAGACTCTATTTAGTAGAACATCCATTTGTGAATATACTAGCAGTGACTTTAATTACTATTGGTTATTCTAAACATAAAAAGAAACTCACGTCTGCTCCAAAATTTAAAACGATCACTTTATTTTATGCCTTAGCATTAATATTGTTCTTATCAAGAATTCCTTGGAGTACATGGTTAAATATATAATTAAACTAAATAGAGGCCATAAGGCCTCTATTTAGTTTTTATTCACTTCCTTTATGATATGAACATAAACAGGGAAATGATCACTAAAACCATTTGTGAAATTTCCATCTGAAAAACTTCTAAAAGGATAGCCTTTATACCTTCCTTTCTTGTTAGTTAAATATGCTTTATTAAAAATTCCAGCTTTATAAAACCTGAATGAAGAGTAATCATTATCTAATAAGGGTTTAGTGATTAAAATTTGATCAAATAAACTCCAAGTATCTCTATAGGCTGTAGTGCCTAGACCATTTTTAAAGAAATTTTCATAAGGATTGTATACACCTTTTAATTTAACCTCGTTCTTATCTCTATTGGCCTTTAATATTTTTTTTATACTTTCATTTGTAGGGTCATCGTTCAAATCCCCCATTAGAAAAACTTTAGCATAGGGATCAATCGATTGTAGAGAATCTAATATACGTTTACTTAATTGGGCAGCTGCTATACGTTTTGGGCTACTTTTTAATTCGCCACCAGATCGTGATGGCCAATGATTAACTATAATATGCAATAATTCGCCATCTAATTTGCCACTAACCAACAATTGGTCTCTACTATAAATACGTTTTCTAGTGGCAGGATCAATTAACATTAATTCGTGACGACTTACATCGATAGGTGTAAATATACTTTTTTGATACATTAGAGCCACATCAATTCCCCTAGCATCGGGAGATTCAAAGTGAACAATTCCGTAACCTTTATACACTAAAGTAGAATCATTGGCTAGATCCTCGACAACTTTACGATTTTCAACTTCACAGAGCCCAATAATTGCGGGGGTGTTTTTTGAGACATCAGCACCTATTTCTGAAATGACACGAGCCATATTTTTCACCTTTTTAATATAGGCTGTATACGGATCAAAATCCAGTTCCATTATAGGGCTTGCTTCATCAAATTTGTTAGGGTCATTTATTGTGTCAAAAAGGTTTTCAACGTTATAAAAAGCAACAGTATGGACTCTAAATTTCCGTTTGTCCTGCGCGTGGTTTTTTGTGATTAATAATACACCAAAAACAGTAATAAATATTTTTAATAGTCTCATTTATAGACATGTTACGCTTATGCTAATTTAAAATAAAAACGACACCAATTGTTACTATCCACAAGAAATAA
>JAGSHF010000133.1 GCA_023954685.1 Flavobacteriaceae bacterium
AAGGCCCGCAATCTTTAAAAAAAGTAATTAAAGCATTATAAGTGTAGGAATTATAAAACAAAATAAGCTTTAAACATTACTTTTTGTAATAATGTTTAAAGCTTATTAGTACTTCAAATAGAACTTTACGACTTACTTTGATGCCAAATTATTATCGGAAACAATTTCAGTTGCATTGTCCTGTGAAATACTTTTTTCTGAATCACTAGATTCGCCCAGCGAGAACAGAAATGTTGCAACCATAAGTGCCGCAACACTTAGTAGTAACTTTCTCATTTTAATAGAATATTGATTAATAGCATTACAAATTTAAGAAAAAAAACATACTCTAACACTAAGTGAGCCCTCGTTAATCTTCAAATTAACAGTAATTTCGATAAGTTGTAAATTACGCTGGTTAAACTGCTCATTTTTTTATAAAGTAAGTCATCATTTTTAACCTATAGAAACAAAAAAAGCCTCTAAAAAGGGGCTTTTTTACACTATTTATTTAAAATTATTACTTTGTAAATAACATTTCTCTATACTTGGTTAATGGCCAAAGCTCATCGTCTATTAATAATTCTAGCTTATCACAATGGTAACGTATTTCATCAAATAATGGCTTTACATTATGACAATATGCAACAGCTTTCTTTTCAGAATTTTCAATTGAATTTGCATTTTTGCGTTCGTTTGTCATTGTTGTCACTCCAGAATTAATGGCTTCAATATGTTTGGATATATCCTGAATCAATTCTACTTGTTCTTTAGCATAAACTTTAAACTCTTTACCAAAGATGTCTTTTAACCCTTTTACGTTTTCAATTAAAGTATTTTGATATTTAACAGCTGTTGGAACCACATGATTCCTTGCAATATCACCTAAAACACGACCTTCAATTTGAATTCTCAAAGTATACTCCTCAATTTCTATCTCATAACGCGCTTCAATTTCAGTTTTATTCATGACACCCAGACCTTCAAACAAATCAATAGTTTGCTTAGATACTCTTGCTTTTAAAGCTTCAGGTGTGGTCTTATTATTACTAAGACCTCTTTTTTCAGCTTCTGCTTGCCACTCATCACCATAACCGTTTCCTTCAAAAAGAATATTTTTGGACTGCTTAATATATTCTCTCAAAACATTAAATATGGCATCATCCTTTTTCATGTCCTTTTCTTTAATCAAAGCATCTACTTCCACTTTAAATTCAATCAACTGCTTGGCCATTATTGAATTTAAAACTGTCATAGGATTAGCGCAATTAGCTGTAGAACCAACGGCTCTAAACTCAAATTTATTACCAGTAAAAGCAAATGGAGACGTTCTGTTTCTATCTGTATTATCTAATAAAATTTCAGGAATTTTACCAACTACATTAAGTTTTAAATCTGTTTTTTCCTCAGGTGATAATTTCCCTTTGGTTACACTTTCTAAACCGTTAAGTACTCGGGTTAATTGCTCTCCAATAAACACAGAAATTATTGCAGGTGGCGCTTCATTAGCTCCTAATCTATGATCATTACTTGCACTTGCAATAGCTGCTCTTAATAACTCTTCATTCTTATGAACCGCTTTGATTGTATTTATAAAGAACGTTAAGAATTGTAAATTACTCATTGGTGTTTTTCCAGGGCCTAATAAATTAACCCCTGTATCTGTACTTAAACTCCAATTATTATGCTTTCCCGAACCATTAACACCAGCAAATGGTTTTTCATGGAATAACACTTTAAAATCATGACGATATGCTATTTTCTCCATCACATCCATAAGTAAAGAATTATGATCGACAGCTAAGTTAGCTTCATCGTATATTGGAGCCAATTCAAATTGATTCGGCGCTACTTCATTATGTCTTGTTTTCACAGGAATCCCTAAAAGCATACATTCAGTTTCCAAGTCACGCATAAAAGACATTGCACGGTTAGGAATTGTACCAAAATAATGATCGTCTAATTGCTGACCTTTAGCAGGAGAATGTCCTAATAAGGTTCTTCCTGTTAACGTTATATCTGGACGCGCAGCCACTAATGCACTATCAATCAAGAAGTATTCTTGCTCCCATCCTAAAGAAGCATTTACTTTTTTTACATTCTTATCAAAATATTTTGCTACTGCAACAGCCGCATCATCCACAGCACTTAATGCTCTTAATAATGGTGTTTTATAATCTAAAGCCTCTCCTGTATAAGCTACAAATACTGTAGGTATACAAAGCGTGGTCTCATAAATAAAAGCTGGAGACGTAGGATCCCAAGCCGTGTAGCCACGCGCCTCAAAAGTATTTCTAATACCACCATTAGGGAATGACGATGCATCCGGTTCTTGCTGAACCAATTGTCCACCACCAAATTTTTCAACCGCTAAACCATTGCCTATTGTTTCGAAAAACGCATCATGCTTTTCTGCTGTTGCCCCAGTTAATGGCTGAAACCAATGTGTATAATGTGTCACCCCTTTTGATAATGCCCAATCTTTCATTGCCGAAGCAATCTGGTCTGCAATACCTCTATTTATTTTTGAGCCATTTTCTATGGCATCCATTACACTTTTGTATGCATCTTTTGTTAACGATTGTCGCATAGTGGATTCATTAAATACATTGGCCCCAAAAATTGCAGAACGACGCTCCTTCTCTTCAATCTTTAAAGGTTTACGATTTAAACTTTCTTTAATGGCATGAAATCTTAAAGTTGACATGATTTAGTTTTTGATTATAATTAATTTTAAGCGGCAAATTTACAAAAATAATTATAAAAAATAATTTTGACCCCTATTTTTTTAGGGTTTAAATACATAAAAAACATCTTATATTGCTGAAAGCCCTATTTTTTAGGTGGTAAATATTAAAAAAATAAACAATCCAAATCCAAAAACTAAAAAGAAACCATTAAACCTACTTAGTTGATGGCGCTTAGGAAGTAATATCAAAGGCACTAAAATTCCAGCAAAAGCAATCATCCAAAAAATATCACGAGTTAATATTTGTGGTTCTGTTACAGGTATTGTTTTGATCATTGCGGTGAACCCCAAAACAGATCCTATATTAAAGATGTTAGAGCCAATTAAATTCCCTAAAGAGATTGCTTTCTCTTTTTTGGAAGCAGCTACCACAGAGGCAGCTAATTCGGGCACACTAGTACCTATAGCAATTACCGACACCGAGATTACAGCCTCACTCACATCAAGCATCTCAGCAAGATCAATTGCACCTGAGACCAACCATTTTGATCCAAAATACAAAGTAAGACCACCAATTATTAGCCAAATGGTAATTTTAAAAGAAGATACAATTGACAACGTTTCATCAACTTCATCTGTAAAATCTTCTGTTTTTGATTGCTTAAAAAGAACTATTAAAAAAAGAACGAGCCCTCCCAATAAAATTACGCCTTCAAGTTGCGTTAACCGATTGTCATTTTTTAAAAAATAAAATAGCGCCATAGAGAACAACATCATGACGGGCCAATTGATTTTATAAAAAGTTTTATCTACTTTAATACTACCTATAATTGCTGTTATACCGAGTACCAATCCAATATTAGCAATATTAGAACCAACGACATTATTAATCGCAATAGCCGGCGATCCTGTTAAGGCTGCGTTTAAACTTACCAGTAACTCCGGTAATGAGGTAGCAAAAGAGACTACGGTCATCCCGATGACAAATTTAGAAATGCGAAACTTAAAAGAAAGCGCTACAGAAGCTCTTACAAGAAACTCACCCCCTATTACTAATAATACAAACCCTAAAACAACGAGGAATATGCTCATTAATTTTTTTTGCGAAGATAAAAAGAATTATCAGATGACCTAGACCCCATTTTTTCATAAAATTTCATAATAAAAACTAAAAATTTCGTTAAATAACTATAATAACAGTTGTATAACTATAAAAATAGTTATATGTTTGAATATCATAAATCAAAACACCTCAATAATCATTCTATTAAAACATAGTTTCAATGCAAAAACTCACTAATAAAGAAGAACAAATCATGCAAATTATATGGAAGCTTGAAAAGGCCTTTGTAAAAGATATCATGGCTGAAATCATAGTAGACAAACCTCATTACAACACACTTTCAACGATAGTAAGACACTTGGAAGACAAAGGTTATGTTGGCTACACAGCCTACGGCAAAACGCATCAATACTTTCCCATTGTAAAAAAAGAAACCTACAGAAAACGTTTTTTTAACAACGCTATTGACAACTATTTTAATAGCTCCTACAAAAATGTAGTCTCCTTTTTTGCCAAGGAAGAAAAGATTAGTGTGGATGAACTAAAAGAAATTATTAACCTTATTGAAAACAAAAAATAGTCATGGAATATTTCTTAAAAGCAAGTGCCTTAATTGTACTGTTCTACTTATGTTACAAATTACTATTTAGCAAAGAAACTTTTTTTGAATCAAACCGTTGGTTTTTACTCGCAGGACTTATTTCTGCTTGTATTTTACCATTAGTCGTTATACCTAATTATATTGTTCAAGACCTTCAAAACTTCAATGCATTGGCCATTAGTGAGACCATTTCCCAATCTGACACTTCCCAAAGTTCATTTAATTTCCTTTTATTAATACCTTATATATACATTGGGGCTGTACTTATGCTTTCCTGCAGGTTTCTTTTACAAATTAGCGCATTGTTTCCTTTTGTTTTCAATACCAATTATACCCAAGATAACGGTTTTAAATTGACAATTACTACTCAAAACATTCCGCCTTTTTCCTTCTTTAACAGGATTGTTTATAATCCAAATCAATTTAATGATTCAGAATTAAATCAAATTATCAATCACGAAAAAGTACATGCCAAAGAATTACATTCTATAGATATGCTTATGACAGAAATTGCCTGTATAGTCTTCTGGTTCAACCCTATTATTTGGTTGTATAAAAAAGATTTACAACAAAACTTAGAGTTCATTGCAGATCGTAAAGCACAAGAACAAACAAGCTGTAAAAAAAGTTATCAGCATTTACTCTTAAAAACAAGTGCGCCTAATTACAATTTAGCACTAACAAATAATTTTTACAATTCATTAATCAAAAAACGAATAGTTATGTTACACAAATCAAAATCAAACACATTAAATATCTGGAAATATGGGCTAATCATTCCATTCCTAGCCCTATTCCTAATGAGCTTCAACACAAAAGATATTTATATTGAAAATGACAATTATTTAAATTCTGATATCAACATTAATGAAAATGACGTTGAAGCAAGATTAATCAATAAAGATTTTACAGATGCAGATCTAGATGCCTTAAAGAAAGAATTGGGCTTAGCTGGATTAACTGTAAAATTTAGAAGCGTAAAACGAAATGGTCAAGGCGAAATCACCGCCATTAAAATTGACGCTAAATCTAACACATCAAATGCCAACTTTGCCGTGGATAATGATACTCCAATTGAAGTCATCAAAATTGCTTTTGATAATGAAAATAATAGTATCTCTATTGGCAATATTAATAGCCTGCAACACGGAGAAGATTTTGTATTCGAACATAAAGATGGCAATGTTAAGATCAAAAAAATAGGTAATGGCAGTGGTGTTTTTGTCTATAGTAACGATGGCGAACATGATGAAAATCATGAAATTATTGAACATGAGGACAAAATAGTCATTACTAAAGGTGGAACGGTACATGATATTAAGAAGGTACATAAAGACAAAAATGTATATGTAATATCTGGAGATGATGATAAAGTTTTAACAGAATGGAAAGACAAAGACGGAAATGTTTTTATTCACAGTAGCGACAAGCATGAAGAAGGTGGTGTATGGACTACTAATAAAAATTCAACTACCAAGGTAGAAATCATTGGCAAAGGAGACAAAAAAATCTTTATAACAGATAGTGATGGTAAGTCGCCATTGTACGTTTTAAATGGAAAAGAAATCACAGACTCTCAAATGAAGGAGATTGATCCCAACAATATTAAAACTGTCAACGTAATAAAAGGAGATGCAGCTGAGAAAAAGTATGGCGAAAAAGGCAAAAATGGTGTCGTAGAAATAAACACAAAAAAGAAATATTAGTAAAAGTAATACATATAAAAAAAGCGCCAAACGGCGCTTTTTTTTATATTGATTGTTATTACAAAACAACAACCAGGTTTTGCTCACAAAATCATCTAAACATGCTTTGAATTTTCTTTAAAAATATCTTTCCTATTTTTGTCCTTATAAAATTTATTCAAAAACACATGTTTAAAATTTTAGCTAAAATTAATAAGGCCATTTTACCGAGCTATACGAAACAAAGATTAGATTTAAGCAAGGCTACTAAACTGCAAATGGCCATTTTTGGATGGCGCTTATATGTTACTAAGCGCGCATTAGATTAATTCGTACAAAATCCAATTCTATTCATTAAAAACTAACTGATAGCTTGGCTCTTATAAAAAATGGCGTGCCCGGTGTAAAATGAATTTCTTCAACCGAATTCGGCTCGTTAAACAATCTACTTTCTGTGGCAAATTGAGTTTCATTCCACTCGGTATCAAAAAGGTTTTCAATAATTAAACCAAAAGTCCAATTTTTAAGATTGTAATTTAAATTCAAATCAGTTACAAAATAACCATCTGCGATTATTGAATTATCTTCGTTGGCAGGTCTATCGTCAACAAATCGATAACTAATTCCTCCTGAAAAATTATTCAAATTTTTAATAAAAAGCCCACCCGAAGATGTTAAATCTGGTGCTAAAGGAATATAGTCTTCTCCTTTAGGTTCTTCAGCACTTCTCGCATGCGCATAATTAATATCGGTATTAAAAAATAACCAATCTGTAAATTGATAGCGCAAGCCAAAATCAAATCCATAACGCTCTGTCTTTCCACTCGGTTCTACTATTGCAGCATCTCCTACATAAACAAATTCCTGCTCTAGGAATAGGCTCCAGAATGCGGCATTAATTACCAATCTGTTTAAAGGTTTATAAATAACGCCCAAATCGGTACCAAATGCAGACGGTAAAATTTTCTCCCCACTTCTAGCAACAACCACACGGGTATCATTTGAATGAAAACCTAGCCCTGATTTGGCATATAATTGAATTTTGGGAGAAGCTGCAAAGATGGCATTTAACTTAGGACTTAACTTGAGCTTACTCTCACTTTTACTATCATAGGTAGTCGTTAATAAGTTCTCGTAATCAAAATTAAAATAATCCAATCTCAAACCAGGAATCAAAGTCCATTTATTCTTTTTATAGGTCAAGTCGGCAAATACAAAACCATTGACTTCGTCTATATTCCCAAATGCTAAACGCTCTAAAATGGTTTGTCTGTTTAGAGTTCTTGATAATTGAACATTATTAGCATCATCATATCTAAATCCAACACCTGCTTGATATTTTAATTGTGTATCGTGGTCTTCTACATGAAATGAATGTTCATATACAGACTGAGCTCCTATTATCGTTCTATTTTCCTTTTGCTGAATTTGGTCACCGTTTACAGGATCTTCCAAAAAGAAGGTAAAGTTAGAAAACAATTCAAAATCATATTTTGAAAGATAGGCAGATGTCTTCATAGATGAATGCTCATCAAACAATTTATTATGATTGACCCATATATTACTTCTACTGGTATTACCTCCCTCGGTATCATCAATAGCGCCCCATCTGGTGATTGATCCATCATCTACAGCCCTTTGGGGTATTTGACCAGAAGCATCCCATTTACTTTGAAAATGTGACAGAGAAATATCAAATTCTTCATCATCATAATTATTATAATTATAACGCCCCATAATATTTAATCGGTTAAAGTTTTGCGGAGATTCAAAATAGCCATCAGTAAGCATAAGTTCAGTAGCCACATAGGCACTACTAAAATCTTCATCTATTAGTTTAATCATGCTTAAAGCTCTTAACGAATTAAACTGCCCCGCCTCTAAAGAAATCAAACTTTTGTCAATGCTTTTTTTAGTATTAATGTCAATATAGCCTGCGGTATTAAAATTCCCTTTGTCCGCGTAATACGTGCCCTTACCAAAATCAATATTTTCTATTGTTTCAGGGATAATAAAATGCATATCCGCATAGCCTTGGCCATGAGCATGAGACACCAAATTAACTGGCATTCCATCTACGTTAATAGAAATATCTGTACCATGATCGATATCGAATCCTCTTAAAAATATTTGCTCTGCTTTACCCCCACCAGCATGTTGACCAATAATTAAACCGGGGATTTTTCTTAGTATTTCTTGAGAACTCTTTACCGGATTAGTTTTTAAGTCAACGGCGGCAAATGTACTTAAGGCATTTGCTTTAGAAACAATTAAGACCTGATCTAAAGAGGCGGGCGATATTCTTAAGACGATATCAGTGCTAGAATCCAGATCTTTTTCACTTATAACGAATTCGTAATTTTCATATCCTAAACGATAAAAACGAATAACATCTCCAACAGAAATATCATCCAACTCAAAATAACCTGATATATTACTGTAATTATAAGCCCCTGTGTTTTTATTATAAACGACTACGCCCTCTATGGGTTTATCTGTCTCTTCTGAAGTAATAATACCGTTAAGTTCATGCCCAAAAGCAGTATTAAAAAGTGCTAGTAGCACTATAAAAGTTAAAATACGTTTCATATTTTTTTTATTTATTATTTAAAATCCCTTCGTTTTTATTCATTTAATATCTTTTTAAATCAAGAAATATCCAGCCCACTCATTTTTTAATGAGTTGAGTTAAAAAAGTACATTTGAATTTTAAGGAAATTGTTAAAAAAATGATTTTCAAATTTCAAGAATTAAACCCTAGGAGGTCTTAAAAGTTGTTCTAAAAATCCTCCATGCGAATATCGAAAGG
>JAGSHF010000131.1 GCA_023954685.1 Flavobacteriaceae bacterium
AGCTTGGCTAAATGAGAATAGGACAGCCCCTAATTTAATAATTTTAGATGCTAGTCTAAAAAAAGTGACTGACACCACTGCCAACAACTCTAAGAAACTACAAATCCCTGGAGCACGTTTTTTTGATATTAAAAATGAATTTAGTGATGTGTCTGGACAGTTTCCAAACACGTTCCCAAATAGAAATCAATTTACCAAATCAGCAAAAAAAATAGGAATTAATAAAGAAAGTGCCATCGTTGTTTATGATGATAGGGGCATCTATTCAAGTCCCAGAGCTTGGTGGCTTTTTAAATCTTTTGGGCATCACAATGTTGCTGTTCTCGATGGTGGATTACCATATTGGTTAGAGGCCGGTTATGAAGTACATGGCTATGAACAACACAAAGGGGAATTTGGAGATTTTGAAGCAGAATATATTGATGGTTCCATGCAATTTTTTAAGGATATTATAAAAGAACTAGAACAGTCTGAAAAATTAATAATTGATGCCCGAGCAAAAGATAGGTTTAATGGTTTAATTCCCGAACCCAGAAAAAATTTGAGGAGTGGGCATATTCCAGGAGCGTCTAATATGCATTTTGAAGCTCTATTGAACGGGTATTCATTAAAAAATCAACAAGAACTTAAGGCCCTATTTAAGACTATAAACCCTAATCAAAAGTCAATGATTTTTTCATGTGGATCTGGTATTACTGCATGTATATTGGCGTTGGCTGCTGAAGTTTCAGGATATGACGATTTTAGTGTTTATGATGGTTCTTGGACGGAATATGGAACTATAACAAATTCTTAAAATGTTATGGAGAAGTTATCTATTGATATTATTCTGGCCAAGATTGAAAAGGAAGAATGCTTTAGCGCAGTTCATAATGATTATGGTTTCACTTTAAAAATTGAGAGTTATGTCCCTTATGTATGTGCGGCAATACATGATGGGCATCAATTTAGAAAAAGTCTTTGGGACAACTGTTTACATACGGAGTATGAACGTTGGTATGAAGAAGATCCAGAAACAAAAAACATGATTGCATCTCATCCTATTGTAATTGCCGGATGTGATTCTAGATTTGAATATGATTTAAATAGGAGTCCAGAAAATGCGATATTTGAAACGGCATGGGGCAAGAAATTATGGAAAACACCATTACAGGAAGAAGAAAAAAGAGTATCATTAAGTAAGCACGCTAACTTTTATAAAGTAGTTGATGCGTTAATTCATAAGTTAGAGTCAAAATTTGGGGCTTCAATTGTATATGATATGCATAGCTATAATTGGAAAAGATGGGATAGAGTAGTACCTACTTGGAATTTAGGAACCTCTAATTTAAATAACGAAAGATATGGGGCTCTTATAGAGTCTTGGAGAAAAAGGCTATCTCAAATAAATCTCCCAAATAATATTCAATCTTCGGCTAAAATTAATGATACATTTTATGGAAATGGCTATTTTTTAAAATACATTTCCTCTAATTTTAAAAACACTTTAGTTTTGGCTACTGAAATCGCTAAAATTTATTGCGATGAATATGAGCAAATTATTTTCCCAGAAGTTGTAGCCTCTGTAGAAGAACAACTTCAAATTCAAATTAAACAACATGCCGAATGTGTTTTTGAAATTGATAGCATAGAATAAAATGATGACAGAAAAAATAAAAGCAACCAAAGCATTATTTGAAATAGATGAATACATTGATAAACTGGTTAAAAAAATAGAATTACTGAGTTATGTCAATCCTGTAAATATTGAATCTGAAAAGCGCCATTTTTTTGATTCAAATTATTCAACCAATCCGGTTTTTGTATATCCAGAAATGGACTTTGATAAATTTAAATTGCATCGTGAGTTTTATTCACTGCCAATTGAACTGATTGAGGATAGTTATATACGTGAATTATATGAAGATATTATTTATTTCTATTCGGGTTTAATTCAATGTATAGAAACAATCAATACTGGTAAAAAGTTTTATTATAATAGTCTGCATACTTTTGGTACACCAACGGAGACCGATGTTGAAAATGCTAAATTTATTTTGCATTTTGAAGATGATTCTAATCAAGATCAATTTAAGCCTAAATATTCGCCTAAAGAGACCGAGCAAATGTTCATTGAGTTTTCAAAGCAATATAATTTTAGTTATAATATAAAATACTCTGAGACCATGGGAGCCATTGCTATGGTTTTAAATAATATCAAAACCTTAGTCATTAATAACAACCATACTTTTAGTCAAAATGAAATTGGGGTTTTAACAAATCATGAAATTGGGGTACACATGGTTACCACAATGAATGGCTTAACTCATCCATTAAAGATATTTTCTCATGGCTTCCCTAATAATGTTGAAACCCAAGAAGGTTTGGCTGTTTTTAGTGAATATATGTCTGGAAATTTAACGATAAAGCGTCTAAAAGAATTAGCGTATAGAGTTATTGCTGTTGATAGTTTGGCGAAAGGATATTCGTTTTCTAAGACCTTTAGGTTGATTCATAACACTTATGATCTCAATAGTGAAGATGCTTATTATATTACTACAAGAGCACATAGAGGAGGAGGCTTTACTAAAGATTACTTGTATTTATCTGGGTTAAAAAAAATATTCAATTATTATCAAGAAGGAAAGGATTTAAGTATTTTACTGACCGGAAAGGTCTCATTAGAGCACATAGATAATATTGAATATTTGATGAAAAATGGTTTTGCACAAACTTCAAAATATCAAACAGATTCCTTTCATAAAAATTCTAATGAGAATAAAACTGTGGATTTTATACTTAAAAATTTAAAATAAAAAAAGCTCCATAATTATATGGAGCTTTTTTTATTTTGATAAAGATCTATTTACTTTTTTTCTAATGCTTTTGAAACTTTAGCAACAAATTCTTCTGATACTTTACGCATATCTTTAGGGTCCGTTACTTCAGTCGTAATTACAGCAGCTAATTGTCCTTCACCTGTTTTAGTCAAATCATAACAAACAGTTTCTAAAATGTATTTAGTTGTTGTTGACGTTGAATACGTTGTTGGAGAATAAGTACCATATGTAGAGTACGATGTTGGGTGATAATAATAACTGTTAAATCCACCATAATATCTTGGATAATAACCACCCCATGTAGCACCAGAATAATAACCACCATCACTAGTAGTTTGTGTTGATGTTTGTGTGTCTTTAAGAACAGTTAATACAATGCCATCAAAACCTTCATTTTTTATAATAGAAATAGCCTCATCGATATCATCTTGAGAGCGCTCTTTATTATCCGGATTCAATCTTGGAAATTTCTTGTAGCTTTCTGTTACGCTCATACCATCAGCTCTCATCATCTTAGAGATTTCTTGTTCTAATGCCGTTCTGGCCTGAGTATCGTCAGTTCTTGCAATAACCAAAATGTTATTGTCTCTAAAGTCGGAAGTATCATCAGCCGTCCAAGTACTCAAAACTTTGACACTAGAACAACTACTTAGCACTACCATTATTAATGCAAGTGCTGATAATTTGGATAGGATTAATTTTTTCATTTGATATTTTTTCTTAGATTTTATAATATACACAAAACTACACTTTTGTATTAATTTTAGCAACTATTATGGTGTATTAAGTTCTTGAATTGATTCATTTGATAGATAATATGAGCATTTGTTTTTCGCTAAACAATAATTTTTGCCTTTTGGCGATAATTTGTCCAGTCAATTATAAGAGTGCATATATTTATATCAGCCAAAATAAATGTGCTAACAAATAAATTAAGTTTTTTCGTTAGTTGTTAAATGTATTAAAAGCCTTGAGTTTTACTCAAGGCTTTTTTAGTTTATAAACTTTTTCTTAAGCTCTGGTGTAGGTATCATACAAGCATCCTTCTTGCCATACCATTTGTATCTGTTTTTTGCGATATAGTCATAAACCCAATTTCTGATAAAAACCGGTACACCATAAAAAATTGTAATTACATTTCTTGGGAATCCTAATTGACTAGCTATTGATAAAGCAGCTGTTGATTTACTTTTTAATCCTTTATCTTGAGAATACAAAAGAATTGAATCTGTTTTTGAAACGTCAATATTGAATTTGTTAATGATTTTTTTTCCGGCATCACTTTGTAGCGGAGTAAACATGAATACATCATTCTTATCATGTTTTATAACAAAATTGATACTGGAGTTACAAAGATTACAAACACCATCAAAAAGGATAAGCTGCTTACTATTTGAGAGTTCTTTTATCACATTACAAAAATACGACTTATTTAAAGAGTATTCAAGTAAGTATTGAGGCCTTGATATTTATCTACACCTAGTTTTTTCTCCACACGATATTAAATTTAAGAACATTATCACGGCGTACTTTAATGCATACAACTATGTCATTAATCATTAAATTCATGCGAAGAAAAGACCCTAAAAATATATCCTTTTCTGAAATAGATTATAACTACTTATTTTTTTGATTCCACTAGTTCTAAAAGATCAACACTCACGTTAGTGGTAAACAAGCCATAGTTCACTATAGCTTTGTTTTTTTCAATTTTATCAATGCTGCCCACAGCGCGACCATCTTCCATACGAACTCGATCTCCAAGTTTTAGTTTAGGCTTTATTACAGGGGCTTCTATAATTTTTTTCTTGGCGGCTTTTTTCTTTTTCCTAATTACATCAACCTTTTTTTTAACTTCATTAATGACTTGCTGTTCTTTTTGTTTTGTAACTTTTTTTTCTTTTTTAGTAACTTTTTTTCTTTTGGAATTTTCAATTTGAACAAGCTTAAAAAGTTCATCCATTAATTCACGTTTCTGCTTATTGTTAAAATATTTATCAGATAATGTATCTAATTTTTGACCGAGATAAATTAAACGTTGATTATCATCATATAGTCGTTGATAACTTTCCAATTTATTTTGAATTTTCGCATTTATCGTTTCAAGTCTATCTGCTTCGGCAATTTTTTTCTTTTCATTTTGTTTTAAAGATTCCCCTGTTTTTTCAAGTTTAAAACGTTCTTTTTGAAGTTTTGCGATAGTAGCATCAAAACGCACTTTTGAGCGTTCTATTTTCTTTTTCGCTTTATTGATAAGATTATATGGGATGCCGTTCTTTTGAGCCACTTCAAACGTAAATGAACTTCCTGCTTGACCAAGCACCAATTTATATGTGGGTTCCAAAGACCGCTCATTAAATAACATATTGGCATTAATCATATTATCTTTTTCATTTGCTAATAATTTCAAATTAGAATAATGTGTGGTAATAATACCAAAAGCTTCCCGTTCGTAGAAAACTTCTAAAAAGGTTTCTGCTAGTGCACCTCCAAGTTCTGGATCTGATCCTGTACCAAATTCATCTATCAAAAAAAGCGTATTCTTATTACATTTTTTTAAGAAATAATTCATTTGTTTGAGTCTGTAACTATAGGTGCTTAAATGATTTTCTATGGATTGATTATCGCCAATGTCACTTAAAATACGATCAAACAAACAAGCTTTACTGCGTTCATGTACAGGAATTAGCATACCACTTTGTAACATGACTTGCAGTAAGCCAATTGTTTTAAGCGTTATACTTTTACCCCCTGCATTTGGACCAGAAATCACAATAATCCTGCTGTCTTGTTTTAAATTAATAGTTTGCGGAAAGGTTTTTTCATTATTCTCTAAATTGGTTAAATAGAGAAGTGGGTGATAAGCATCACGCAAATGCATTTCGCGTTCCTCAGTAATTTCAGGAAGTATGGCGTCCATGGATTTAGCATACTTGGCTTTTGCTGATATCACATCAATAGACGTTAAAAAAAATTGGTAATCTTCCAATAACTCAATAAAGGGTCGAATAAAATTAGTGACGTCTTTTAATATTCTTATTACTTCTTCGCTTTCTTCATATTCTAAATTATTTAATTCTCTAGAATGTTTTAACGTAGCTTCTGGTTCTATATAAACAATACTGCCGGTTTTACTACCACCCATAATGGCACCTTTTACCTTACGTCTATACATCGCTTTTACCGCCAAAACACGCTTGTTATCAACAACAGACTCACGGATGTCATCAAGATATTCGAGATTATTATAAGTGTTAAGCGCATTCGTAAAGCTAGAATTGATCTTTCCTTTGATGGTATTTAAGCTTCGTCTTAAACTTTGAAGTAAGGGTGAAGCATTGTCTTTAACATCTCCAAAACGATCCACAATGGAATCAACCTTTTCGATCAAAAGCTTGGTGTTTTCAATTTCTGCAGCAAAATTTTGCAAATTCGGATAATATTCAGCAAAAGTTTTTAAGAACTTAAGAATTTCATTTACTGTAAGAGATATAGAAACTAACTTTTTTAAACTATGAGTTTCTAAATAGGTGTTTTCAATTTTTAATAATTGTAATTCCTTAGTTATGGGATCAAAACCATGGTTAGGAATTCTGTTGTCATTATAAAATGAAGAAACATATTCATGTGTTTGTAGTAGACTTAATTGTAATGCCTCTTTTTTTTGATAAGGCACTATATCGAGCGCTTTTTGTTGCCCTAAAGAAGTAATACAATAATTGCTTACTTGCTGCAGCACAGTTGAAAATTCTAAATCTTGAAGTGTTTTTTCGTGAATATTAATCATATTTATTTCTTACCAACCAATTTTGACACAATATGTATAGGTCAAGCTTACCGAATAGCTTTGTAATTGAAAACAAAGTTACATATAACTAATGAAATTTGGAATTTAAGAAGCTTTACTTATTTAAGAATTAAAGAATGATTTTATATAAGAGTTTAGCTTCATAAAACGTTATGTTTTATGATATCATAATTATGGGATAAGAACTAATGTTTTTAATATCTTTGGGCATTGATATCCTTTATTTGCGTAAATGAATGCATAATGAAAATTGAAATTTAACCAGAACATTTAATTAAACAATTAATCTATAACTTTTGAGTTTTAATTTATGTCCTTAAACTTTGAATTAATTAACATATTCATGAATAACAAATACGCTCGCAAGCCTTCTTTTTTCAATCAAAAACTCATTTTATTATGTTTGTTAGGGTCTATTGGTGCTTTTGGGCAATCTAAAATAGACTCAATTCCCGATTGCCAAATTAAATCTTTACCAGAAATTTTTAAAAAGAAAGATTCTGTATTAACAATAAAACCAAAGCCAAAAAAAGATAGTTTTTTTTTAATTATTCCCGTCATTGGTTCTTCACCAGCAACTGGATTTTTATACGGCGCTGTTACACAATATACTTTTAAAGGAGAGCTTGCCGAAGATAAATACTCATCCGTTAACCTTGGTGCAACCTATACTACAAACAAACAACTATTAATTAATGCGAAAAATAATTTATTATTAAATGATAATAAAATTTATTTAAGTGGTGACTGGAGATATTATATTTTTTCTCAATCAAATTATGGATTGGGATCCGATATTATTCCTAGAAATAACAAGGATTTTGATCTTGAGTCTTTAGCACAACCTATGGAATATGATTATTTTAAATTTCATCAAGCGGCTTCATTTAGAGTTAAGGGTGACTTTTATGTTGGTGGGGGTATACATCTGGACGGTTATACTAATATTGTTGATCAACAGCTTGACGTTGAGAATGATGTTTTAACTGAACATTATAAGTATAATACAAAATACGGTTTTAGTGTTAATGAATATTATATTAATGGGGTAAGCCTTAACCTTCTTTATGACTCAAGAGATAATCAGGTAAATGCTAATCATGGAACATATGCGAATATAAATGTTAGAGTCAATCCGTCATTTGGAGAGAATCAAGCAACAAGTACTGTACTTTTTACTGAATTTAAGCACTACATCCCTTTAAGTAAAACAAATTTACAACACGTTCTAGCGTTTTGGGTATATGGTCAATTCCTAACTAGAGGTGATTTACCATACCTTAATTTACCAGCATTGGGCTGGGATAAAACCAGTAGAAGTGGAAGAGGGTATACACAAGGTTTAATTAGAGGGCAGAATTTGGCCTATTTTGAAACGGAATATCGTTTCCCAATTACGTGCAACCAATTATTAAGTGGAACCGTATTTGCAAATTTTACATCCGCTAGTGACAGAGATAGAAACATTAAACTTTTTCAATCTGTTCAACCAGCTGTTGGTGTAGGGTTACGTGTATTAATTGATAAATTCACGAGGACTAATCTTATTTTAAATCAAGCTTGGGGTAGGCATTCTGACGCATTTTATTTAAATGCAGGAGAAACATTCTAAATTAAGTGAATTGAAGGTTAATAGTGAGTGTTTGTGGAAATCGACTTAAAAATTTGTTGTTAATGAAACTACTGGACCACTAAATGTTATGCTAAAATTACCATCCCAATTCGATTTATTCACTTTGTCAGTAACGTCAAAAATCTATAATTTAGTCCAATACCCAGTTTATTTAATATTTGATAATTTACACCAAGACTAACATTCCAAAGCCTACCAGAATAGCCACATATTAATAATGAAAACCAATCTAATTTAGCCATAAAAACTAAATTTTTAAATGGTGCTACATAATACCATATCCCAAGATTTGGCAAAGGCGCTAATACTTTTGCTCTTACTTCTTTATCACCTAAAACAATGTCATTTATGTAGGCAGCCCCTCCTTTAGAACCTTGAACATTCATAAGATGGACTCCTAAACCTACTCCAAATTCATGCTTTTGTCATTGAGTAATTATTCTGCCAAAAAACATTCGATATAAATCAAGCAAGAATCCAGCCTCTACAAAAGTGCCATTTTTAAATGTATTATCACACCATTAAACATCTTTTTTCAATTCCGCTCTTCCTGAGTTATAATTTCTATATTATTCCACGACTAGCATCCAATGTAGTGAAAATCACCAGTCGCCCTCTAT
>JAGSHF010000032.1 GCA_023954685.1 Flavobacteriaceae bacterium
AATAGCCAAAAGTATAATAGCACTGAGTCCAGCAAAAATGGTTATTAACGCAATCATACTTTCACCTTCAAAAGGACTATTCAGATTGATTTGAGTTAAGTTATATCCAATTAAAACTATGGCTAAAACAGTTAATATATAGGTGAGTATCTTCATAATTATGCTAATAAGGCCTTAATGTTATGGGCAAACAATTTAACTGCTATCGCTAATAACACTACCCCAAAAACTTTACGTATAATGTTAATTCCATTTTGGCCAATTAAACGCTCAATTTTTGTGGAGGTTTTAAGCACTATGTAAATAAAAATAACATTGATAATAACGGCAATAATAATATTTTCAATTCTAAATTCTGCGCGTAACGATAATAAAGTAGTTAAACTTCCAGGGCCTGCTATAAGTGGGAATGCTAAGGGGAAAACCGATGCGGTTAAAGCCGTGTTTTCGTCGTCTTTGTAAAGTGTGATGCCTAGAATCATTTCTAACGCAATAAAAAACAAAATAAAAGCACCAGCAACTGCAAATGAATTAACATCAATACCAATAAGGCTCAAAATTCTATTCCCTAAAAACAGAAACACAATCATAATTACACCCGCAATGAGTGATGCTTTTTCGCTTTGAATGTGCCCAACTTTTTTTCGTAAGTCTATAATAATAGGGATATTACCTATTATGTCAATCACAGCAAACAAAATCATAAACGCTGTAAATATTTCTTTGAAATTTAATTCCATAATTGTTAGAGAAATTTAATTTGGCAAAGTTCGGGATTTAATATTGAATTGTAATATTAATGAATTGGAAAGTTTGGCAAATTTTAATGTTAATTATTTAAGCGGTTATATGCTATATTTGCAGCATGTTTCAACTTGGAAAAACAATCGTTTCAGAAGATATTATTGAAAAAGATTTTGTCTGTAATTTAAATGCATGTAAAGGTGCATGCTGTATTGATGGGGATGCTGGTGCTCCGCTAGATAAGGAAGAGGTTGAAATTCTGAAGGATATTTACCCAAAAGTTAAGCCTTTTTTACGCCAAGAAGGGATTGATGTTATTGAAAAACAAGGCACTTCAATTGTCACTGCGTTTGGTGATTTAGAAACACCATTAATTAATGGAGCAGATTGCGCGTATGTAACTTTTGATGATAAGAACACGGCATTATGTGGTATAGAAGAAGCTTATAATCAAGGTGAAATCACTTGGAAAAAGCCAGTATCATGTCATTTATACCCAATTCGAGTTAAAGATTATTCAGAGTTTTCGGCTGTTAACTATGACAAATGGGAAATATGTGATGATGCATGTTCTTTGGGAAAAGAGTTACAAGTGCCCGTTTATAAATTTGTAAAACAAGCATTGGTTAGAAAGTTTGGTGAAGATTGGTATGCTGAATTAGAAAAAGTTGCAGCTTCTATGAAATAAGTTGAGCTATAGGAATTTTTAATACAACTTTAGTGCCGCTGGCTTTTTGATGTTCATCAAAAAGATCTTCAATATTTAGTTGATACATATTTGTAAAACGCTGAGAAAAATTGAACAAACGCTCTTTTGTAATTGCTATACCTACTGATTTTCGATTCAATGTTTTTTTACTTTTAATGGCTTGAGAGGCAACACGGCCAATGCCATTATCTTTAATCGTGATAGTGATAAATTCATCATTATTTTGCTCTATTTTCAAATCTATTTTCTTGTTATCAGTTTTACTTGATAAGCCATGCCAAAGAGCGTTTTCTAGAAAAGGCTGAAGAATTAAAGACGGCACCCGAATATTTTTAGGGTTAACATGCTCTGAAAGATTAATAGTATAGTCTATTTCGTTAGAAAATCTAATGTTTTCAATATTGATATATAATTGCATCGTTTCAAGTTCATCTGCCAATGAGATATCTTTTTCATTTGAGGCTACTAGAATTTTTCTTATTAACTTTGCGAATTTATTGAGGTAATAAACTGCATTTTCCTTTTCATTATTGATAATGTAAAGCTTAATAGAGTTTAACGAATTGAAGATAAAATGAGGATTCATTTGATTCCTTAACATGTTCTGTTCTAAAGCTATGATTTGTTTTTCTTGAGTAATTTGTTTGTGTCGTTGTACGATAATAAGCGCGATAGATATAAGAATTATGGCCAAGAGAGCGAACAATAGTGCTAATCTGTTTTTTTCTAGACTAGACTTAACTAAGGCATTTTCGTTTGCGAGTGTTTTTATTGTATTCGATTTATTTTCACTTTCATATTTTATAATCAAGTCATTAATATAGCTGAGGTTACGTTGATTATTTATAGTTTGTTCGAGAGAGATGGCTTGTTTGTAATGTTCTAAAGCTCTTTTGTGTTCCCCAATCGCGTTTTCAGTATCTGAGAGAAGTTCTAGTGCTTCAACCTTTGGCGTCAAGAGATTGAATTCATTAGCTATTGAAATGGCCTTATTTAATGAACTCCGAGCCCGATTCGTACGATTGAGCTTACTCAGTACATTGCCTAGATTAACATATGACGTCGCAATGTAAAACTGATCTTCAATTATAAGCGCTTTTTCTAAAGCAGATTCAATAATTTCAAGAGCTTCTTCAAATTTATCTTGTTTAATATAGACTTTACCAATGCTATTAAAACAAATCACTCTGCCAACCTCCGAATCAATTTCTTCATTATACAAAAGCGAAGTTTGATAATCTATTAAAGCTTCATCCAAAAGCCCTTTTGCCTCTTTTGCATAGCCTATATTTTGATAATTTATTGCAAGACCTAACTTGTTGTTAATTCTTTTTTCAATTTCTAATGATTTTGTAAATTGATCTAGCGCTAAATCATATTGTTTCAAAACCAAATAGATATTCCCCATACTATTTTGCGAAACCGCAATACTTAGCCTAAGAGCTTCAGTGATAGGGTCGACTGCACTTGCAAACTCCAAAGCTTGCGAATGGTAATCTAATGCAGAGCTAATTAGATCCATACGCCTATAAACAACACCAAGCATATTCAAACTATAAACTTTGAGTTCTGTGTTTTCAGTGTAAGAGGCTACTTGCTTTGCATAATCATGAAGTGTTATAGCTTTTTTATAATTGGAGATGTTTCTATAAATAATACCAAGAGCGTTCAATGCATAAGATTCACCTTCAAAATAACTGGCTGCTTCAAACTTATTAACCAGGATACGCATTTTTATGGAATCTTTTTCAAACTTCGAAAACAGTGCTCGGATTTCATCAAATCCAGTAGGCCTAGAATAAAGGGATTCGCTTAATCGATCTTCGAAATTTTCAGAAATATCATTTTGAGCAATGGAAATAAATAAATTAAATAATACAATTACACTCGTTAGAATAGTGCTTTTGATATGTTTTGCGCGATGGGTTTTGAATTGCATTTATAATTTTTCTAAAAAATCGGAACGCCTTTGACGTGCCACGGGTATTTTATGATTAGACTCCATAACAACGTAGCCATCAGTTTTTAAAAACTCTTTAATTTTTGTGAGGTTTACAATGAAAGAATTATGTGTCCTAAAAAACTCAAGATCTGGCAAAATAGCGTTGACTTCTTTTAGTTTTTTAGTCACTACCATTTTTTGATTGTCCTTTAAAAATATGGTGCTGTAATTTCCATCAGATTCAACAAAAAGGATGTCATCGATATTCAGGAATATAAGCTTCCCGTCCGTACTTAAAGTGACTTTTTTATTGCTAATTGGTCTGTTGAAGTTCATAAGAAGCTCTTCCATTTTATCGGAATTAAAACCTCTTGAATTGTATTTTACAATTTTATCAATAGTCGCGCTTAAATCGTCTGAATCAATTGGTTTTAATAAATAATCTATGGCTTCATGTTTTAATGCTTTTATGGCATACTCATCATAAGCTGTTGTAATAACTACTGGAAAATCACGGTTGTTCAATTGATCTAAAAATTGAAAACCATCCATTGTTGGCATTTGAATGTCTAAAAATAGACAATCTGGGGTATTTATTTTTAAAAAAAGGAGTGCTTCTTCTGGTTTGGTGAATGTGCGTACAATTTCAATATCTTTACTGAAATTAGTGAGCTCCCAAGACAATCCTTGTATTGCTTTTGGTTCATCATCAACTATTACTGCACGAATCATACTTTTAACATTTACTCTTTATTCCTAATATCCAATGGCTTTAAAATGCTGCGCTTCTTAGAGCAACGTACATTTTTTGTAAATCTACTAATTAAAACTTGAATTTTAATCTGCCAATTATACATAAATCCCAACCAACCATACATTAACCTATGTTAATCGTGGAATTTTCATCATCTTTGAAATAGAATACGATAATACTCAAAATTATTAATAAAAGAGGATGTAGGGATTCACTTTTATGATTTAATGCTATTAATCAAATTTAGAGAAGTTGGATGCAAATCTTACTTTATATCGTATTTTAATTAATAAACTATCATTGTTTTATTATAGTTTTAGTTAGTTTAGTTAATTATTGGGGAAAAAGAGAGTCTGTTTAGGGCTCTCTTTTTGTATTATATATCTCGAGTTTTTAATGCTAATAAACGTAGTAAACATCACCTTTGCCCTATGGTTTTGAGAGCAATTTCTTACTGAATTTTTTAACACCTAAATATCATTAAGTACTTGATAATCAGCAATATAATTATATATTTTTAATTCTATAGGTTTTACAAGCCTTTCAAGCCTTTGTTAAAAACTTGTTGACAATGTTTATAACATTGTCTTTCTTTTTTCTCTACATTTTTGAATATTTGTTAGTCCCAAATCATACCAAATTATATATGTACAATTTTCAATAAAAAGCCCAATAATGTCTCAAGAAGTAGAACCAATTTTAGCAGAAAATAAAGATAGATTTGTCATTTTTCCAATACAACATCACGATTTGTGGGAATGGTATAAAAAATCAGAAGCAAGTATGTGGACTGCTGAAGAAATTGATCTTCACCAAGATATTACCGATTGGACTTCAAAATTAAATGATGACGAGCGTTATTTTATAAAGCACGTTTTAGCATTTTTTGCGGCGAGTGATGGCATTGTTAATGAGAATTTGGCAGAAAATTTTGTGAACGAAGTTCAGTACAGTGAGGCTAAATTTTTCTATGGTTTCCAAATCATGATGGAAAACATTCATAGTGAAACTTACTCGCTGTTAATTGATACTTACGTAAAAGACGAAAAAGAAAAAGCGAATCTTTTTAATGCTATTGAAACGTTTCCAGCAATTAAGAAAAAAGCAGATTGGGCTTTAAAATGGATTGATTCTCCAAGTTTTGCAGAACGTTTAATTGCTTTTGCTGCTGTAGAAGGTATCTTTTTTTCTGGATCTTTTTGTTCTATATTTTGGCTTAAAAAGCGTGGTATTATGCCGGGTTTAACTTTCTCTAATGAACTTATTTCTAGAGATGAAGGTATGCATTGTGATTTTGCGGTTCACTTACACGAAAATCACTTGATTAACAAAGTGTCAAAAGAGCGTATTAAGGAAATTATTGTAGATGCTTTAAATATTGAAAGAGAGTTTATCACCGAATCACTACCTGTGAGTTTAATTGGGATGAACGCAAAATTAATGTCTCAATATTTGGAATTTGTGACCGACGGTCTTTTAGATGATTTAGGTTGTGAGAAAGTATATAATACAGCTAATCCTTTCGACTTTATGGATATGATATCGCTTCAAGGTAAAACAAACTTCTTTGAGAAGAGAGTTGGTGATTACCAAAAAGCAGGTGTTCTAAACAAGGAAGTAGACGAGGATAAATACAATATGGATTTCGATTTTTAAAATCACATCAATTCAAAAACAAATCAAATTTTTAGAGAACTTCAAATAAGGTAAGCCTTTTGTTGTTCCGTTTTAAAAAGAACCATTAAACTATTATAATCATCTGCTAAAAATCAGAGCGTTATAAAATTAGAATAACTAACTAACCTCTTTTCTGAAATGGGGATTTCAGGAAAACTAATAAAATGTGTAAAGTATGTTTGTAATCAAAAGAGACGGAAGAAAAGAACAAATCATGTTCGACAAAATTACTGCGCGAGTGCGTAAATTATGCTATGGCTTGAATGAGCTTGTAGATCCTTTAAAAGTAGCCATGCGTGTTATTGAAGGTTTATATGATGGTGTAACGACGAGCGAGTTAGATAATTTGGCTGCCGAAATTGCTGCAACAATGACTACAGCACACCCTGATTATGCGCGTTTAGCAGCTCGTATCTCTGTTTCTAACTTACATAAAAACACTAAGAAAACCTTTAGTGAGGTCATGGAAGATTTATATACTTATGTAAATCCAAGAACAGGCAAAGATGCACCTTTACTTTCGGATGAAGTCTATAACGTCATTATGGAAAATAAGGATAAGTTAGATTCTACGATTATTTATAACCGCGATTTTGGTTATGATTATTTTGGGTTTAAAACGCTTGAACGTTCATATCTGTTAAAATTAAATGGTCAAATAGCCGAGCGACCACAACACATGCTAATGCGTGTTTCAATAGGGATCCATTTAAATGATTTAGATGCTGCCATTGAAACATACGAGTTGATGTCGAAAAAATATTTTACACACGCTACACCTACATTATTTAATTCAGGAACACCAAAGCCACAAATGTCATCTTGCTTTTTATTAGCGATGAAGGATGATAGCATTGATGGCATTTATGATACGTTAAAACAAACGGCAAAAATTTCGCAATCGGCGGGAGGGATAGGTTTATCTATTCACAATGTTCGTGCAACAGGGAGTTATATTGCCGGCACTAATGGGACTAGTAATGGTATCGTACCAATGCTTAAAGTTTTTAATGACACAGCACGTTATGTAGATCAAGGTGGTGGAAAACGAAAAGGAAGTTTTGCCATGTATATAGAGCCTTGGCATGCAGATATCATGAGTTTTTTAGATTTAAAGAAAAACCATGGCGCTGAAGAATTGCGTGCTAGAGATTTATTTTATGCCATGTGGATGCCTGATTTATTCATGAAACGAGTTCAGGAAAATGGGGAGTGGACGTTAATGTGTCCTAATGAATGTCCGGGCCTATCCGATGTGCATAGTGAAGAATTTGACGCATTATATACGAAGTACGAAGCCGAAGGAAAAGGTCGTAAAGCGATTAAAGCTCGTGAACTTTGGGAGAAAATATTAGAATCTCAAATAGAAACAGGCACGCCATATATGTTATATAAAGATGCGGCAAACCGTAAATCAAATCAGAAAAATTTAGGGACTATTAAGTCGTCTAACTTATGTACTGAAATTATGGAGTACACATCTCCTGATGAGGTCGCTGTGTGTAATTTAGCATCTATTGCATTACCAATGTTTGTCAAAAACGGTGAGTTTGATCATAAAGAATTATTCCGAATTACTAAACGTGTAACTAAGAATCTAAACAGAGTCATTGATCGTAATTACTATCCTGTAATTGAAGCAGAATATTCTAATCTTAAACATAGACCAATTGGTTTAGGAGTACAAGGATTGGCAGATACATTTATTAAATTACGATTACCTTTTACTAGTGATGATGCTAAAAAGTTAAATCACGATATTTTTGAAACGCTTTATTTTGCTGCAGTAACGGCTTCAATGGAAGAAGCAAAAGCAGATGGACCTTACCAAACTTATAAAGGTTCTCCAATAAGCAAAGGCGAGTTTCAACACAATCTTTGGAATATTAAAGACGATGAATTAAGTGGCCGTTGGGATTGGGATAAATTACGTAAGCAAGTACTTAAGAACGGCGTGCGTAACTCTTTATTAGTAGCACCAATGCCGACAGCGTCAACATCTCAAATCTTAGGAAATAATGAATGTTTTGAACCATATACATCAAACATTTATACGCGTCGCGTATTATCTGGTGAGTTCATTGTTGTCAACAAGCATTTATTAGAAGATTTAGTTGAATTAGGATTATGGAATGATGATCTTAAAAACGAAATCATGAGAGCAAATGGTTCAATTCAAGGGGTAGACAATATTCCTGAAAATATTAAGGAGCTATATAAAACGGTTTGGGAGATGAGTATGAAGGACATTATAGATATGTCTCGTCAACGTGGATATTTTATTGATCAATCTCAATCACTTAACTTATTCTTAGAGGGTGCAACCATGGCAAAATTAACATCAATGCATTTTTATGCATGGAAAAGTGGCTTAAAAACGGGTATGTATTACTTACGAACTAAAAGTGCGGTTGATGCTAAAAAGTTTACAGTATCTAAAGAAAAGAAACAAGAACCAGTTGCAGAAACGGTAGAGGTTCAAGAAACTACAGTTATAGAACAGCAAAAACTAAAAGCTGCAAATACTGCAACTAAATTTGCACAGGAAACAGCAGAAGCAGAACCAATGTCTGCCGAAGAAATGAAAGCTCTTATTGCGCAAGCTAAAGAAGCCGAAGGGGATGACTGTTTAATGTGTGGATCTTAAAATCACAAGTGTTAATTAAAAAGCGCCTCGAAAGAGGCGCTTTTTTTATTGCAAAATATCTGTTCCGAGATGTTTGTCATCTTTGTTATAATACCAAGCACGATTTTTTGGCATTTTAATATCATTAATGACACTTTCTTCTGTGAGCAATATATATTCGCCGCTTTCAGGATTTAATGCCCCTGCATCATCTTTCTTGAAGAATTGATAGATTTCCATAGCATAGTTTTCTGGATTGAAATAAAAGTACCAAATATCACTACCTACATGTTCATCATAACTAGCTTTTAGTACTAAATAATCTTTTCCTTTAAAAGTTTTGTGTTCTATACTATCACTAATATGGGTTCCTGGATCTTTTAATTTCATTGGTAAACCATACAAATAAGAATAGTAGTTTTTATACATTTTTGCGCGCTCACAATTCAATTGGTTCGCTTTAGCAATAGAATCGTTAAAATTTGTACTGCCGTTATATTTAATCACACATTTCCCTTTATTAACTTCATATTCGGTACTGGTAGAATCAATTACGGCTTTAGAATAAAAATAGGATTCAGGTCTATTAATTTTTATTGCTGTATTTCTAAGGGGTCTATTAGGGGTTTCCATAACCACATTAAATTGGCCATCAAAACTACCCCAATTTGAATTAGGGTCGTGATATGTTATAGCATTATCCAAAAGTTCTGTCCCGGTCATTTTTTTTTCACATGAAGAAAGAAGCGTCAACAGTAAAGCAAAAGAAATTATATTTTTCATGATTAAAAGATTTTGTGCTACGAAAGTAATCGAAATTTTGTGGATTGATCATATATGATTTAAATCATAAGGCTATTAGGATTAAAATAATAATTTTATCTTTTATTTTTGATATCATAGAAAAACTAAATATTAATTAAATTTAGCTACACCTGATATAGGTGTAATCATATTTTTAGACCAAAGCTTATGATAAAAAAAACCATATTCTTTGTGCTTTTGATAGCACTTGGTGTAATACTTTATTTAAACCCTAATTTTAAAACCATTTCTGCTGGTGTTGCAATTTTGCTTTTTGGGATGATTATGCTCGAAGAGGGGTTTAGAGTTTTTACAAAAGGGCCGCTTAAAAACATCTTAAAAAGAGCGACGAATAAATTGTACAAAAGTATTTCTGCAGGAGCACTTGTTACGGCGTTGATACAATCTAGTTCTTTAGTTTCAGTAATTACGATTTCATTTATTAGTGCTGGTTTAATTTCTTTGGCAGGAGGTATTGGTTTAATCTTTGGTGCCAATATAGGGACTACAGCAACCGCCTGGTTGGTGGCCGGATTTGGCCTTCATATCAAAATATCAGCACTGGCAATGCCTATGCTAATTTTTGGAATTGTCTTTTCATTACAAAAAAACCAAAACCTTAAAGGAATTGGTAATGTTTTGGCAGGGCTTGGCTTTTTCTTTCTAGGGATACATTATATGAAAGAAGGTTTTGAAATCTTTAGAGCTTATATTGATTTATCAGAATATGCCGTACCTGGATTTTTAGGTGTTTTAATCTACACAGGTTTGGGAATTATAATGACAACAATATTGCAATCGAGTAGTGCTTCATTGGCATTAATTCTTACAGCACTTGCAGCAGGACAAATTGAATATGAAAATGCTTTAGCACTTGCAATTGGTACGAACGTTGGAACGACTATTACTGCCGTGCTGGGATCACTAGGGACCAATATCGCCGGAAGACGATTGGCTATTGCCCATTTAATTTTCAATTTAGTGACCGGTATAGTCGCAATATCGTTAATATTTCCGTTAGCTCGTTTGGTAAATAACATAGCTGATTTGTTTAATATTATGAGTACTAATTATACATTGAAATTGGCCATATTTCATACAATTTTTAACGTCATTGGAGTGGTCATTATGATTCCGTTTATAAAGGCTCTGGAACGTTTTTTATTAAAAACAATTAAAGACAAAAAAAGTAAAGATATTCATGAACCTAAGTATTTAATTCCGACAACATTAGAATTTTCTGGAACAGCAATTACAGCCTTATTAAATGAATCGAAATATTTATATAAAAACAGCATATTTGAAATTGTGGCTCATGCTATGAACATTCACCGTGAAGATATTAAAGGTGGTGAAAAGCCAAAACTTATCGTAAAAAAATCGAATAAGGATTTTAAAACCGATATAGACAGTTTGTATTATACCAAGGTAAAATCCATTTATGGAGAAATCATTAAATATGCTTCTACAGCTCAGAGTACTTTAGATTTGACCAATGGACAAAATAACGCTATTTCTCAAATTAAAATTGCCAATAGAAAAATGGTAGAAATCATTAAATATGCTCGTGAGTTAAACAAGAATATTGGTGTTGCCTTGAACGATGACAATCCTCACTTACGTAAAGAATATAATTTTTATAGAAAACAATTAATCCGAGTATTAAGAACAATTCATTTATTTAGAACGGAAGCTGAATACGAAATTTATGCTCGAAAATTGAAACAACTGAAAATGAAAGCTAAGGCCAATTTAAAACAAGGTAACAGTTCTATAGATGAGCTAATTCGCAAAAACCTCATCACCGTGGATATGACTTCTTCGTTGTTTAATGATTACACCAATGTTAATGATATGATTGAAAAACTCATTGAAGTGGCAGAATTACTTTATGGTAAAATAGATTCGCTTTTGGAAAATGGCGAATAATAAAAAAGCCACCTAACAGGTGGCTTTTTTTATGAAATTTATGATTCTTTATCTTCAGATTCATCATCTTCAATTATAACATCAATGGAATCAGGAATCGTAGCTGGCTCAACAGAACTATCATGTGAATCATGATACTCTTCCAGTAAACTCATCGTCGCATTCAGAAGGTCCTTAGTTTCTAATAACAAACTAAAATACAAGGTTGTATTTTTAGGACTAGACTCTTCAGTGCGCGTACGCTCAACTTGTTTTTGAATTTTCTCTTTAACCAAGTCGTAAGCCTTCTTTTTATTTTTTAAAATATCACCAATTCTTTCAAATGATCTAGAATCAAAAGCCTCTTCAGAATTTGTAAAAAGTGCTTCGACTAAATCATCAACTTGCTTGAGTTCTTTTATTTGGTTGAATTTTAATTTCTTATGATTATTGTTAATATGTTTATGACTTACTTTGGTAATATATTCTAATGATTGCACCATATCTTGTAAATATCCTAATATATTGATATAGAAATTACTTGCATTAATACTTGACTCATCTAAGTTTTTGATGAAATAGAATATATTGTCACGCAGCTCATCGATTTCTTCGGTTAACTTTACAACTTGTTTTTTATTTTTCTTCAATAATGCTAAATCTTGAAGAGCTAAACCTTTAATTGCATTTGTATAAATTCTATTACCTCGTTTAATTACATTAGCAATATTTGTAGCACTTTCCTGGATAACGCCTTGAACAGAACTACTTTCCGCCTTAGTAAGGCTATCTTCAGAAAGAGTTTTATTAGAGCTGTTTTTATGCGATTTGTAATTTCTATACAGTAAAACTACAGTTAAAAGCAATAGAATTGGCGTCATCACTTTAGGGTTCCAGTTTATTAAGAATACAACAATTCCTGAAGCAATGAAAGCACCAAGCGCAGTTCCAAACCAGCCCCCAATAACGTTTAAAACACCAGCCACACGATATACTGCACTTTCTCTTCCCCAGGCACGATCAGCAAGAGATGTTCCCATCGCTACCATAAATGTTACATAAGTAGTGGATAGTGGTAACTTCATAGATGTCGCAATGGCAATTAAAACGCCAGCTACCATTAAATTTACAGCCGCACGGATCATATCAAATGCTGGCGCATCTATACTTTGGTCTTTTGTTAAGTGAACATCAGGTTTTGTAAAACTATTACCAATGCTTTTTTGAATTGACTCTGGTACTATTACACTAAAATATTTTGATAATTGTGTGGTCCCTTTAACAACACTTCTGGATAATCTATTAGGTTCAAATTTTTCGTGTGTATCACCTTGTCTTGATAAACTAATTTCCGTTTCAGCAACTGTTTTGGCTTTTTTAGAAAACCACAATGTTAATACCATAATGCCGCCAGCAATGAATAGTAGTAAAGGCTCTGCTGGAACTTTTTTGTCTAAAACCTCCATCGAAAAGGAAGCAGCATCAATTCCAGATGAAGCCCACGCCTCATAAGAGTGAAATGCCGCCATTGGAACACCAATGAAATTAACTAAATCATTTCCTGAGAAAGCCAGAGCAAGTCCAAAAGTCCCAACCGCAATAACAAAAAGAAGGACTGTTTTTTTTGTAAGCTTTTCAAATAGATATGAGAATAAAGTCCAAAACACTAAACTTCCTAAGATGATATAAAGTTCATTCCCCTCAACCATATCCTTAAGTTCACTGTAATATGGGGTTCCTTTTAATCCTTTAAGAAAGATAAAATAGGTGATTGCAGTCAAGGCCACACCCCCAAAAAGTATTCCGAAATTCTTAATCTTGTCTTGATAATGAAAAGTAAATATTAATCTTGAAAACCATTGAACAATTGCACCAACTGTAAACGCAATTACGACTGATAACAGAATTCCAGAGATAATTTCAAGAGCCTTTTCGGTATTAATATAATTTGTTAAATCGGCAAAAGTTTCCGAATCCGATGCACTAATTTTTATTAAAGACATAACTACAGCTGCTCCTAATAAATTAAAAACAATTGAAACTGTTGTCGATGTTGGAAGCCCAAGCGTATTGAAAAAATCTAATAATAGTATGTCAGTAATCATTACTGCCATGAAAATTAGCATGATTTCATTAAACATGAACTCACCTGGTACAAAGATGCCTTTTCTAGCAACTTCCATCATACCGCTTGAAAACACGGCACCAATGAATATCCCTAAACTTGCAACTATCATAATGGTTCTTAGGGAAATGGCCTTAGATCCTATGGCTGAGTTTAAAAAATTAATAGCGTCGTTGCTTACACCAACTACAATATCTGCTACAGCGAGAATTGTAATTGCAATTAACATTAATAAATAAAGATTGTCCATGAGGTTGTTTCAAATAAATATTGTGCAAAAATATCTATTTTATTTTTTAATAGGTTACTAAATTGTTATGTTTTAAAAATGTATATCGAATTGAAGCCTGTATGAAAGACCACCATTTCCATTGATAACATCAATATAAGTAAAATCTGATTGTACTTTTAGACTGTGACCAACAAGATATTTTGAAACGCCTAAAGTATATTCATTTATCATATCCCTCCCGGTGATGTTTTTGTCATACTCAAGATTTGAATAACGCGCCGCAACTTCCCAATTACTTTTAAACAAGTATCCGGCTTGTGTATTTATAGCATGTCCTACTTGAACAATAGCACCAGTAAGTGTGCCATCACTATTTTTTGCAAATGGATCTTTTGCATCTCTCCAAGCGTATTCACCCATAAAAGAAAATCCTTTATATTTATACATAGCATCAATGAACAAAGTAGAAATGTTGGTTTCATGAAAACCATCATCAGTTATCATATATAGCCCGCGATTGCTACGCGTTCTAACGGCATCATTATTGTAGTCATAGCTGACGCCAACAGATAGTTTTGGTTTCACTTCGCGACTTAAATCAGATCCAAAATAATCGCCTTTACTTTTAAAATTACCAAATGGAAGAAATTCTATTCGACCAGTATATTGAAAACCGCCAAGATTTCCAGTAGTTACGTTTCTCCCTTCTCCTTGCGAGAATGCAAAAATTTCACGTATAATAAAATTATCAGATATTTTAGTGTGATGTCTTAGTTGCATCCCGATATCACGATCGATATTAAATCCTGAATTTAAAACAGAACGATCCACAAATTGCATATTGGCAGAAGATATCACACGTTCTCGGTTACCAGGTAGTTTTGTTTGCCCAAACCACAACACAAAATTTTCATAAAAATTCCATTTCATAACGGCATCTAGAATATATCTAGGCGAATTGCTTGTAAAAATTGATGCACCGGACATGTCCCTATTTGATAAGCCGAGCTCAATTTTATATTTAAGTTTCGGCGTAAAAGCGTAACCGTTGAATTTT
Source organism: Flavobacteriaceae bacterium (assembly GCA_023954685.1). GTDB lineage: Bacteria > Bacteroidota > Bacteroidia > Flavobacteriales > Flavobacteriaceae > JAGSHF01. Next base: position 14,579 of record JAGSHF010000032.1, read on the forward strand.
AAACGCGCCCTTCTCACTAAAAAGTTAGAATACGGATCAACGAGTTTACCATCTTCATTTATCCATGAGGCCAGCGTTAGAATTTGAACTCTTGCACCAATTTTCATGGTCCAAGAACTATCTTGACCTACCAGGTTGAATAGGCCCTTACCAAATTTTGGTGATTTTACTTCTTGTGCCTGTAGGGTTAAACACGTAAGTATTACTATGGTTGTCAACCAAAGTTTTAATTTCATAATAGTATTAGTTTTTGTCGCTGCAAAGAACTAATACTAATGTTAACTTAATGTTTCCTAAATATTAAAAAAAAAACAAACTGCCTCAAGGAGAGAGGCAGTTTTCACATTTCATAAAATGTAGTCGACAAAAACTAATGGTATCATATGAAATATATTCATCATTAAGATGAATACAAATATGCAAACCATAGATAAGTTAAATGTGATGTGAATATTAACTATATATTAAATAATACGCAAATTAGATAATATTATAAATGGCTTAAAATTAAATTAATAGGGCTTCAATGTTAAGTTAATGTTATCTAAATATTGTTTAAATGTTAATTAATCATTATATTTGAATTATATTAATATTTAATACCCAATACTATGAAGAATATAATTTTAGTACTTGCCTTTCTAATTGGTGCAGTTTCTTTTGGTCAAGAGAAGCGGGAATTAAAACTTAATAAGGAGACCAATTTAATTGATGTAACCTTTTATCATGACAATGGAGTAGTAAGCCAAACTGGTGCGTATACTTTAGATGGAAAATTACAGGGAGAATGGTTAAGTTATAATGCTGAAGGCAAAAAATTAGTTTCGGCCAACTACAATAATGGCGTAAAATCTGGAAAATGGTTCTACTGGAATGACAAACTCTTAACGGAGGTTGATTATTCAAATAACGGTATTGCCGAGGTTAAGAAATGGGAAAGCAAGGATGCCTTGGTTTCGAGAGATAAATGATAATCAATTATTATTTGACATAAAAAAGGCAACCTCTAAAGGTTGCCTTTTTAAATGTAATTATTTTTAGTTTGACCTTATAAATCAGCATCTTTCCAAGTCCATCCTGAGATATCGATTGGTGTCGTATCTTTACCAGAATTAAGTGTATATTTTGAGGTTTCACCTTCAATCAATGAAGCATCTGCGGTAGCACCTTCAACTTGAACATTAGATAGTGCACCACCATCTTTCATATCTAAATCTACATCATAACCGCTTAAATGTAAACCTGTAATAGATCCTCCTGATTCTTTTTTGAATTGTAAAGCGGTACCGCCTACTGTCGAGATTGCAGTAATATCTGTAAATGTAGGATTGCCATTGTCTTTATCGCCTTCAAAAACCGTTGAAAAACCTGCCACAGTATGCGAAATATACGCAGTAGTTACGGCGCCACTCCAGCCTTCCGTCCAATCTATAGAATCATCATCATTGTTTTCTAGGTATAAGTTTGATGCAGATACTGTGCCTCCAAAAAATTCAACACCATCATCAGATCCGTTAATTACAGCGATATTATTAATCGTAGTTCCAGATCCAACAGCGTAAAGTGATAAGCCATTGTATTGTGATTCTGAGTTTATTTGAGCGCCTGTGCCTTTTAAAACCAAATAGTTTAAAGCACCAGAATCATCGTCATCTTCAGTACCTCCATAGATAAACCCACCTACTTCAGCTGTAGCATCAATACCCGCAGTAGTCGTTGCTTTTCCACAAATAGTGATTCCTCCCCAGTCACCACCAGCTGCATTTATTGACGATATTACCACTGGATTAGAGCTAGAGCCATTTACTTCAATTTCTCCACCTTTTAGCACTGCAATATATACATCAGTACCACCATTTTTTGCAGTAATTTTAGTCCCTTCAGGAATAATTAATTTCCCACCTTCTTGAACAATTAGTGATGATGTTAATTGGTAAGGAAGACTAGCATCTAATGTCATAGTTCCAGTAATTATTCCTGATAATATGTAATCCTCTAAATTGATATCGGTATTCACCCATCCAAATACGGTCTCTGCATCGATTGGTGTTGCATCTTTACCAGAGTTTAGGGCGTACTTGGTAGTTTCCCCTGCAATTAATGTCGCGTCTGCATCTGCACCTTCTATCTGAACATTTTCTAATGCTCCACCGTCTTTCATATCTAAATCTACAGCATAACCAGTCAAGTGTAAATCTGTAATTGTGCCACCTGATTGTTTTTTGAATTGTAAAGCAGTACCACCAACTGTTGAAATTGCAGTAATGTTTGTAAATGTTGGGTTGCCATTTTCTTTATCACCTTCAAAAGCAGTAGAAAAACCTGCTACAGTATGAGAAATGTAAGCATTTGTAACACTACCATTCCATCCTTCTGTCCAATCAATTGCATCATCGTCATTATTTTCTAAATATAAATTAGTAGCCGATACCGTACCGCCAAAAAATTCAACACCGTCGTCAGACCCATTAATTACAGCCACGTTATCCACTAAGGTACCTGAACCAACAGCATAAAACGATACGCCGTTATATTGAGATTCTGGGTTAATTTGAGCTCCTGTACCAGCAATTTGTAAATATCTTATCACACCAGAACTATCTGTATCATCTGTTCCACCATATCTAAACCCTCCAACTTCGGCTTCAGCGTCTAAGCCAGCAGTTGTTGTGGCTTCACCACATAATGTTAGTCCACCCCAATCACCGGAATTTCCATTTATAGAAGACATTATAACAGGGTTTGATGCATTTCCATTTACATTAATAGATCCGCCCTTAAGTACAGCAATATAAACATCAGTACCACCATTATCTGCAATGATCTGTGTTCCAGCAGGGACATTCAATGTTGCACCGGCATCAATAATGAATTGACCTGTTAAATCGTACTGAACTGAAGCATCAAGCGTATAGCTTTCTTGAAGTGTGCCATTCATAATTCCGGCTTCTAAATTCACAAGTACTTCGGTATTTCCGCCAGGTACTATTGGTGCAGGATCTTCAGAACTACAGCTAGTTAGATTTATCGTTACAGCTAAGGCAACTAAACTCAATAATTTTACGGTTAATTTTTTCATTTTAATTTTAAATTTTTGATTCTTTATTTGTGATACAAAGAACAGTTTTTTGCTTTGCTATAAGTTTAATTAAATATTAAAACTAAGTTACGTTTATGGGGTAATTGCTTTGTTTTTGTTACCTAAATGTTAATTGAATTCTAATGCTATTACGTTGTTTTGAGCAGCGTTCAAATTAAACAAGAAACAAAATTGAAACCCCAATCAATATTATGGTTTGGGGCTTGTTGATTGTTTTCTATGCCTTTTAGAACGCATATTTTAAAGTTAAACTAAACAAGCTTCCATTTCTATAAGAACTTACGGTTTCATTGGTTTCAACGCCAGTGTTGAGATCCCTGATTTTTTGAGTCTGCTCAATTTTTGGGTTGATTAAGTTTCTGCCAATAAATTTTAAAGAAAGATCTTCAGTCAGTTGTTTACTCATCACTAAATCTAAAGTGAAGAACCCTTTTTCAATAATTTCATCATTATAAAGTGTGTCACTATTGGCAAAATCTTCAGGAGAACCTAATGCAAAAATCTTATCAGAAGCATAGTTTCCAGTTAAGGTTGCAATAAATGGCTTTTCACTAAAATTATTGTAACTCAATGAGCCATTTAAAATTAAATCTGAAGCGCCCTGTAAACCTGATTCGGTAACGTCCTTGTATTGAAATTCTTCAAACAGATCCTGATTAAACCACATTTTTGTAATGTTTGCGTTGAAGTTTATAATTGGATCTTCGTTGTCATTTTCCAAAAGATTAAGGCGTGCTTCAACTTCTAAACCATATATATTGGCCTCATTACCTGTATTAGAAAATTGAAAGATTCCAGCAGACCCTCTTGTCAATGCCAAGTTAATTGGGTTTTTAATATTTTTATAAAATGCAGTGGCAGAAAACAACTCACTTCTTTCAGGGAAAAACTCCCATTTAAGGTCAAGGTTAAATACTTCAGACTTTTCTAAGTTAGGATCACCTCTGGTAACTCGTCCAGTTGGTGAAACATATTCAAACGGTGCTAATTCTTTAAATTCTGGAAGCGTTTGTGTTAAACTAGATGCAAAGCGTAAAAAATGCTTTTCATTTAATTCGTACTTTAGATTTGCACTTGGATAGATACTACTGTAATCCTTTTTTACAGATCCTATACGACCAACAAAATTTGCAACATCCCAAAGCACATTGATTTCATTCTTTTCATAGCGCACGCCAAGGTTACCAGAGAATTTTTTATGTAATCCAAAGTCAACATTAGCATAACCAGCATAGGCGGTTAAATCGGCATCGTAACGGTCAGGTAAATTTTCTCTTAGTATTAATCCGTTTTCAAAATTTTCAGGTGTAAATGTTAATGAAAACTGATCTACGGTTGGTACTTGAAAATCACGTGCTCTTACCCCAACAAATTGTGAGCTAAACACACGCTCTTTTTTACGGTAATTTGCACCAACATTTAGTTTGTATGATCTAAGTTCTTCATCGTTTAATTTGCCAAAAGTAATTTGATCGTTTACTAAAGCATTAAACTCAGTATCTTCAATTTTTTGATTTGATTTTCGTTGTTGAAAATCACCAACGTGAGCATATTGTACCGTGTTTTCATCCAATATATTAGCCTCATTACGAATTCTATTAGGTTCTTCTGCTAAAACGTAATTGTAACCACCTGCCCATTCAAGTTTATTGTTTTCATTAAGTTGATGGGTACCATTCAACTGATTTACTAATAATATGGTTTGAATGAAATTTTGATCTCTCACAAACGCACCATCTTCTTGTGGATCTTGATCGAAAACATAACCCAATTGATTTCTACCTTGTTCATATACGTTGTCAGAACTTGTATTAACAGATAAACTGCTAATATTGATTCTATTGTCATTATTGAATTTGTAACCAAGATTTATGTAGGCTGTAGAATTAGTATTGGTGGTAAAATTTTCTACATCCGTGAATGAATTATCAAGTACATTGGATCTATAGCTTTTAAATATACCTTCTTGATATTCATAAGTTTGAGCATGAGACCCAATTGCAAATAGGGACATGTCTTTTCCAAATAATTCAAATTTAGTACCGCCAGAGATAGCAAGCTTGTAATTAAAGGTACTATTCTGTACTAGAGGATCCCAACCTTGTAGCGTTATTAAATCTACTGTGGCATATTTCTTTTTGTGAAATCCAAAGGTAGCGTCTTCAGAAGCGACACTTCTTTTAAAATCCCCATCAAGACCAGCAACGTTAGAATTAATTCCACCTCGAAAACTAACATCAAATCCCTTTTTTGAATAGGTTTTAGAAGAGATATCTACATTACCAGAAGTTTGATCTGCATAACTTGAAGTTGTATAGGTTTTGCTAATGCCTACATTTTCGATCATACTTGTAGAAAACAGATCGAGATTGATGTTTTTATTATTAACATCATCAGATGGAATAGGTAATCCATTCATTGTAGTTGATAAATACCTATCTCCCAATCCTCTGATGTAAATTTCACCAGAGCCTTCACTCTGAGTTACACCAGAAATTTTGGTAGTCGCTGCAGCGGCATTATTTACTCCAATTTTATTTAGGCGCTCTGCGCCGATACTTTCTTTAATAACAACAGCCTTTTTTTGCTCCATTAATAAAGCGGTTTCGCTTTCTCTTTTTGTAGTCGTTGTAATTACAACTTCATCCAATGTAGCGGTGCTTGCAGACATAGTTACATTGACTTCGGTTACCTTATCAGCTACCACGGTAGCATCAACTTCTAAAGTTTGATAACCGACAAAACTGAAAACTAAGGTATACGTCCCAGGTTCTAAATCCTCAAATGTATAAAGCCCATCAAAATCTGATGTTGTGCCCGTTGTTGTGCCTTTTATTAAAACATTAGCAAAAGCTAACGGCTCATTATTGTACTCCTTATCGGTTAATTTACCTACAATAGAACCAGCGTTTTGGGCAAAAGAAAATGCCGTACTACACCATATTAATAATAATATTAAATTTTTCATTAGTTTTTATCTGTTTTTTAATGGCACAAAGAAACTACTACAATGTAAAGTTGAGGTTAATCACAGGTTAAACATGAGTAATAATAGCGTTAATAAAAGGTTATGAAATCGTGGTTTATTTTGTTTTAAGAAACAATTAATTAACATTGAAAATAATTAACTTGCATGCATAATTTTATACTATGAATTGGGAACAATTACTATCACTAAAGCGTTACGGCGATACCAATAAAAGACTTAGAAAAGAGCAAGATGAAACACGCCTAGGTTTTGAGGTAGATTATGATCGGGTAATTTTTTCTTCAGAATTTAGGAGTCTTCA
>JAGSHF010000115.1 GCA_023954685.1 Flavobacteriaceae bacterium
ATCAATTAGATGGAGCGCTATTAAATGAGTTAGAACCAATAATTACGTCTTTGGTTATGCCAGGAACAGTGCAATTAACACCATCTGGAAAACTTATCGTTTTAATGCGAGATTGTCAAGCCACTGGAGGTTATCCTAGAGTATTACAACTTTCTGACATGGCAATAAATGTTATGGCACAAAAGAAAACAGGTGATGTCATTCAGTTTAATATTAAGGATGACTATATGTAAATTGAAAGATTTTTCTTTCTGTTTTATACGGTTTTGATTAACTTCGAGGAAGTATCCAAACGGACTAATAATTCTCCCGAACTTGTTATTAGCAATTTTGATTACTAATCTTAATTATAAAATCATGGAAAAACCGAAAGGTATTATTACACCAGAAGAAGCAAAGAAACTCAATGATGCATTTACTGCACGATGTGAACTCATTGGCAGAGATATTTTAAAGCGTCCAGACAATAGGTCAACTTGGTTTTCACTAGAGGATATTAGAGCGTATTTGGATTATGCTGAAAATCAAGCCAAAGAAAATGGTTATGAAATGAATGGCATTCGTATTTACAATGGTGCCTATCCAACAGTTGAAGGCAAATTAGGGTATTCAACCTCATTTATAGTGCCTACAAAAAAAATTGATGAGGAAAAAGATGGTGGTGATGGCAATGCTGATATTCCGGATCTAGAAGCGTTAAATTGGGGCGGTACAGGCTGGCCACCTAATGCTAGTTATCCACAACAATAAGATGCTGTCTTGGAAGAATTTTTAATAAATTATTACAATCTACTCAATGATGGCGTCATTGCAATTGCCGCCATCATTGGGATATTTTCCTATAGAAAGTATAAATCGACTACTACAAAATATTTTATCTATTTTTTAATTGGAGCTGCCCTTGTTGATTTTTTGGGAAAATACCCTTTGTATTTTTCCAGAATCGAACAACTTAAACCGCTATTAGATTTAATAACTGATACTGTTTTTATGAATAATTATTGGTGGTATAACATTTTTTGGACTATTGGCAGTACTTTATTCTTTTCCTTTTATTTCAGAAAGTTATTAAAGTCCAAAGTATTAAAACGAATCTTGTATGGAGCGAGTATACTCATTTTAGTGGTTGGATTGGGGTATGTAATTTTCGACACGTATCATTTTATGACGGCATTTATTCTTCCTCTGATTGTTATAAATTTTACCACCATAATTCTGGCGTCTTCTTTTTATTTAATTGAAGTCTTAAATTCTGAGCGAATACTTAACTTTTATAGGTCTATAAATTTCTATATTGCTATAGTCATTCTTATTTGGTGGTTGGTAACAACGCCAATAGCATTTTATGAATTCTATATGTCTATTAGCGATTGGAAATATATCATCATTAAGGTTAAAATTCTTTTATGCTCTAATATGTTTATGTATTTAACTTTTTCTATAGCTTTATTATGGTGCAAACCCCAGAACAATTAGTTAGTACGGATGCTGAACGGTATTTGTTAATTTATATGGTTGCCGTTTTGGTTATTGTAACGGCTCTTGTTATTTTAATTTTTATAGTGTTTTTAAAACGCAAGAATAAACTGTTACTAGACAAGGTTAAGCGAGAAAGAGAATTTCAAGAAACTTTGATAAAAACACAAACCGAAATTCAAGAACAAACATTCAAAAATCTCGGACAAGAATTGCATGATAATGTAGGTCAATTATTATCTGTAGCAAATATGCAACTTAGCCTAGTATCTACATTGACTCAAGATACCGTTAAGATAAAAGTTGATGACACAAAAGAGGTAATAATTGATGCTATGAATGAGGTGAGAGATTTATCTAAATCATTAAACAGTGAGGTGATATCAAATTTTGGTTTAGAGCAATCCATAAAAAATGAGATTGAGAGGTTAAATAAAATGAATACCATTGAGGCTTCAATGATCATTGAGGGTAAATCAAAAGTCATTAATCGTAAAGATGCTATTATACTATTTAGAATAATTCAGGAGTTTTTATCAAATACCATTAAATATGCTGAAGCAAAGACGGTTGCTGTTCATCTTAGCTTTGCGGAGAACAGTTTGATAATTGATGCCATAGATGATGGTAAGGGCTTTGAAATTGAAGTTGTTGAAAAAGGAGCGGGCCTCATAAATATGAAAGACCGAGCTTCCATACTTAATGCAACGTTTAATTTATCATCAAAATTGAATGAAGGCACCCAAATACAAATAGTTTACGCTGTATAAATGGTTTAACTAAAAAGTTTAAACATTTTTTTTAAGACGCCTAGCTTGCCTTTGTACGGTGCATACCTTACGGGAGGGTCTATCCAGTTTCCACGTTTAACAATCGCTTTTCTATGAGAGAAGGTGTCAAATCCAAGCTTACCATGATAGGCACCCATACCACTGGCACCAACCCCTCCAAATGGTAGTCTATGATTTCCAAAATGCACAAGTGGGTCATTTATGGCACCGCCTCCAAAACTGAAAGTATGAAGGATGTAATCTATAAATTTATTTTGGTTAGAAAATACATATAGCGATAACGGTTTATCAAAATGGTTGATAATTTTGAAAATATCTGCTTCAGTGTCATAATTTAGAATTGGTAAAATAGGACCAAAAATTTCATCTTGCATAACGTTGCTATCTAGTGATGGCTCATCAATAATAGTTGGTGAAAAATAGCAGTCTTCTTCGTTGTAAGAACCACCATAAACAACATTCACATTTTCAAGCATTTTAGCTAATCTCAATAAATTCTTATGATTAATAATTCGCGGATAGTCTTCAGATTCATGAGGATTAGCAGTATATGCTGCTTCAATTTCGAATTTAATGTTTTCTATTAACTCAGATTTAATACTAGATTTTGCAATGACATAATCGGGCGCAATACACGTCTGTCCTGCATTAAATAGTTTGCCCCATACCAGGCGTTTTGCGGTTAGTTTTAAATTTGCCGTATCGTCAATAATACATGGCGATTTCCCCCCTAATTCAAGTGTTACGGGTGTTAAATGTTCGGCTGCAGCTTTGGCTACAATTTTACCAACAGGCACACTGCCTGTAAAAAAGATATAATCCCATTTTTGTTCAAGTAATTCTGCAGCAACAGAGACTCCTCCTTGTACAGAACAAACATAGGCTTTGTCAAATACCTTTTCAATGATATTGGATATTAATTTAGAGGTGTGATTTGTCAGTTCGCTAGGTTTTAGAACAACTGTGTTTCCAGCAGCGATAGCCATGACTAAAGGTTCAATGGCTAGTAGAAAAGGATAATTCCATGGTGCAATAACTAAAACAGTCCCGTAAGGTTCTTTATAAATATAATCTTTTGAAGGGAAGGTAAGCATCGATGATTTGATACGCTCTGGTTTAGCCCATTTTTTTAAATGCTTGAGTACCAGATTAATTTCAGAAATAGCAATGCCATATTCGCTCATAAAGGATTCGAATTCAGATTTATTAAAATCTTGATGTAAGGCTTTATATATGTCCTGCTCTTTTGAAATGAGCTCACGCTTTAAGTTTTCTATATGCTGAATTCTAAAGCTTATATCTTTGGTAGCTTGAGTTTTAAAGAATTCACGTTGCTGTTGAAGTAGACTAGAAATATTCAAAATTTATATATTATAGGTCATTAATTATGTGTTACAGGCATCCCAAATGGCATCTTTTGGCGTATCCGCTGTTACCGAAATAGTGATCTTGCTCACTGGATGAATGAATTCAATTTTTCGAGAATGTAAATGGATTCCAGCGTCCTTATTACTGCGATCAAAACCGTATTTTAAATCGCCTTTAATTGGCGCGCTAATAGCGGCTAATTGGCAGCGAATTTGATGATGCCTCCCCGTTTCTAAATTGATTTCAAGCAGCATGTAGTTGTCTAGATTTTTTATGATTTCATAATGAAGAATCGCCTTTTTACTGTCTTTAATTTCATTACTGTATGCTGTTGATTTGTTATTTTTAGGATTTTTCCTTAACCAATGTATTAATGTGTTCTTTTTATTGATATCACATTGTTTTACGATAGCCCAATAGGTCTTTTGTACTTGCTTCTCTGCAAACATTTTATTTAACCGAGGCAATACTTTTGACGTTTTAGCAAAAAGCACAATACCTGTAGTAGGGCGGTCTAAACGGTGGGCTACTCCTAAGTAAACATTTCCAGGTTTATTATATTTTGCTTTAATGTATTCTTTAACAATATCACTCAGAGGTTGGTCTCCTGTTTTATCTCCTTGTACAATGTCACCAGCACGTTTATTAACGATGATGATGTGATTGTCCTCATATAGAACCTTAATGTTTGATTTGTTAGATAGAGTTTTTGACACTAATGCTAATATTTTTCAATAATATTTATGTTAAACAGCATGTTCGATTGAGCTTATGATGCTTTTTTCAATTGATCAATAACTACAATAGTAAAAAGGTTAATATTGCTCTTTATCACTAGGGAAATCAACGGATTTTACGTCATCAACATATTGGCCAATTGCTTTTGTCATATCTTCATAAAGATTCATATAACGACGTAGAAAACGAGGATTAAATTCATGTGTCATTCCAATCATATCATGTAGAACTAGGACTTGGCCATCTACACCATTTCCAGCGCCAATTCCTATTACAGGAATACTAATGCTTTCGGCAACTTTTTTTGCTAAATTCGCTGGGATTTTTTCAAGTACAACAGCAAAACAGCCTACTTTCTGTAGCATTTTTGCATCCTCTATAAGTTGTAACGCTTCTTCTTCTTCCTTTGCTCTTACGGTATAAGTTCCAAATTTATAGATGGATTGAGGTGTTAATCCTAAATGTCCCATAACCGGTATTCCGGCATTAAGAATGCGTTTTATAGAATCTTTTATTTCTTTTCCGCCCTCAAGTTTTACCGCATGCCCGCCACTTTCTTTCATAATTCTAATCGCGGAGCGTAGTGCCTCCTTGGGATCACTTTGATAACTTCCAAATGGTAAGTCAACAACAACTAAAGCACGATCAACTGCACGAATAACAGAAGATGCATGATAAATCATTTGGTCTAATGTAATAGGTAATGTTGTTTCATGCCCTGCCATAACATTACTCGCAGAATCACCTACCAAAATAACATCCACACCTGCGCCATCAACAATTTTAGCCATAGTATAGTCATAAGCTGTTAGCATTGAGATCTTTTCTCCGTTACTTTTCATATCAACCAATGACTTAGTCGTTACTCTTTTATATTCTTTTTTAGCTGTAGACATAGTTTGTGTATTATACTGTAAAAATAGTAAATAAACAGAACCTTACGGATGTTAATTATTTAATAATGCTTTCCAAATGTTTAGAGATGCCTTATTTTAGAACAAAACTTTTTTTATGCGTAGTATTACCTTTGTCTTAATCTTATTAATATCAACAAAAATGACTGCACAGAATTCTGAAGAAATGGCAGTAAAGCAAACGATTGTTAAATTCTTTGAGGCCTTTCATAAACAAGATAGTTTGGCGATAAAAACAGTGGTTTCAAAAGACATTATTTTACAATCCATTATCAAAAATAAGGCAGGTGACACGGAGCACAAAAAAGAAAACTTTAGTGCATTTTTAAAGTCAATTGTTTCAATTCCTAAGAATCAGAAATTTGAAGAAAAATTATTGGATTTTAAAATTAGAGTGGATGGTGATATGGCCAATGCATGGACTCCATATGAGTTCTGGTTTGATGGAGCATTCAGTCACTGTGGGGTGAATTCTTTTCAGCTAATTAAAATGGAAGAAACTTGGAAAATTATTTATTTGATTGATACTAGACGACGTGAAGGTTGTAATCAGTAATGTATTTAGCAATCAGATAAACTTACCCTTACAGCCAACCCGCCTTCTGAAGTTTCTTTGTATTTAGTATGCATGTCTTTGGCAGTTTCCCACATTGTATTTACAACTTCGTCTAGTGGTACTTTTACATTTTTAGGATCTGTTTCTAATGCTAATTCTGCGGCATTAATTGCCTTAATGGCTCCCATAGAATTACGCTCAATACATGGTATTTGTACCAAACCGCCAATAGGATCACAAGTTAATCCTAAGTGATGTTCCATGGCAATTTCTGCAGCAATCAAAACTTGTTCTGGTGATCCACCAAGAAGTTGGCATAAACCACCGGCAGCCATGGCCGCACTAACACCTATTTCCGCTTGACATCCACCCATTGCAGCGCTAATGGTAGCTCCTTTTTTAAATATGCTCCCTATTTCTCCAGCCACTAACAAAAACTGTTTTACATCCTTAATATCAGCCTTATGGTTTTCAATGACCATATAATACATTAAAACAGATGGAATTACCCCAGCACTCCCGTTAGTAGGAGCAGTTACTACACGCCCTAAGGATGCGTTTACCTCATTTACGCTAAGTGCAAAACAACTTACCCACTTTAATATTTGTCTAAACTTAACCTCCGTTTTTCTTATGGCTTCTAACCACTCCTGTGGGGATGTATAGGTATCGTCACCGATTAACTTCTTATGCATATCAAACGCTCGTCTGCGCACATTTAAACCCCCTGGTAAGCTACCTTCCGTATGACAACCTGTGTACATGCATTCTAACATTGTGTTCCAAATACGTTGCATTTCATAATCAATCTCTGTTTCGTTTCGCAGTGATTTTTCATTTTCAAGGACAATTTCTGAAATGGATGCGTTTGAACTATTGCAATAGTCTAGCAATTCGGTGCCTTTCTCAATTGGGTGAGGGAAGGTTTTGAACAACTCAGCAACTTCTTTAGCATGTGTTAACTCTTCTTTGACAACAAAACCACCTCCTATGGAATAAAAAGTTGACTCATGTTTATTACCTCCAATAAACGCACTAAATGTCATGCCGTTAGCATGGAAAGGTAAAAACGTTCTGTTATATATAATATCGGTTTCAACGTTAAAACCAATCAGAGTTTCATTATTAAATTCAATGGTATTTGTTGTTTTAATAGATGCTATAGTTGCATCAATAAGATTTGTTGGAATTGTTTCGGGATCAGCACCACTTAGTCCTAACATTACCGCATAATCCGTGGCATGCCCCTTACCTGTAAGTGACAACGAACCATAAAGATCCACCTTAATGCGTTCCACGGTGTCAAAAAGATGTGCTTCTTTAAGCTCTTTTATCCAGCGTTCGGCAGCCCGCCAAGGCCCAAGAGTGTGGGAACTAGAAGGACCAACACCAATTTTAAGCATGTCAAATACAGAAATACATTCCATTAACGAAAACGTTTTAGGGTTTGGGCAAATATAAATCTTGTATGTTTAATAAAGTGCAAACGATAATTAATTATTTTACATAAAAAAAAGCCTAAACATTTAATATTTTTAGGCTTTTAAATAATTTGTATGGTGTTAACGTTTATCGCAAATCTAAACTTTGAATATTATTAAAATCTAGCACGGCATTGATATCTGATACGTCAATACCATCAATATTATCTGCAGGGACTACAACAACTCTGAATACTTGATTTTGAGTCCAGACATCATCTAAAGTATTGAAATTGATATTACCGTCTAAAAAGAATCGAACATCCTCTTGAGTAAAATCAAAATTGTAAATCAGTATTTCATCATCAAAAATAACGGTTTGTGGCATTAAACGCCATATATCTTGACCATTGATAGTTTCCCAAAGGATATATACTAAAGTAACGTCAGAAGGGAGAACTTCGAACCCGTAAAGTTCTACATATTCAAAATTGTTACTATTATTAAAATTAATTTCAATTTCAAATGCTGATGAAGCTATGATGCTTCCATCTAAGCCATCATATCCCGGAGGTCCTGGAGGTCCTGGAGGTCCTTCACAAGCCATTAATAGAGTAGTAAATACAGCAACAATAGATAATAAACGTTTCATATATAAGAGTTTTTCTATTAACTTATCAAATCCCATACCAAGAATGGTCTCAGAAATTAATTAAATTAAAATTAAATATGACATCGTGTCATATTTTTTGTCATGGCACAATGATTGAATATACCAAAATGTAATTAAAAATAAACGAAACACTAAGTGCATCTCTTAAAATGAGAATCTTGGTAAATATAAATTATAAATAAAAGTTATGAGTAAGATTATTGGAATTGATTTAGGAACAACAAACTCTTGTGTTTCGGTAATGGAAGGTAACGAGCCAGTTGTTATCACAAATGCTGAGGGAAGACGTACTACGCCTTCTGTTATTGCATTTGTTGACGGTGGCGAAATTAAGGTTGGTGATCCTGCAAAGCGTCAGGCAGTTACTAATCCAACAAAAACGGTTTATTCTATTAAACGTTTTATGGGAAATAAGTATTCTGAATCTCAAAAAGAAGCAGAACGCGTACCTTATAAAGTTATAAAGGGTGATAATGACACCCCAAGAGTAGATATTGATGGTCGTTTATACACACCACAAGAATTATCGGCAATGGTACTTCAAAAAATGAAGAAAACCGCTGAAGAATTTTTGGATCAAGAAGTCACAGAAGCTGTGATCACGGTGCCTGCATATTTTAACGATGCACAACGTCAAGCAACAAAAGAAGCTGGTGAAATTGCTGGTTTAAAAGTTAGACGTATTATTAATGAGCCTACCGCAGCAGCTTTAGCTTACGGTATGGACAAAAAAGGTATTGACCAAAAAATAGTAGTATTTGATTTTGGTGGTGGTACTCATGATGTATCTATCCTTGAATTAGGAGATGGTGTATTTGAAGTATTATCTACAGACGGAGATACACACTTAGGTGGTGATGATGTAGATCAAAAATTAATTGATTGGTTAGCTGCAGAATTTAATACTGACGAAGGTATTGACTTGCGCAAAGACCCAATGGCTTTGCAACGTTTAAAGGAAGCTGCTGAAAAAGCTAAGATTGAATTATCATCTTCTGCACAAACAGAAATTAACTTGCCTTACGTTACAGCAACTGCAAGTGGACCTAAGCATTTAGTAAGAACATTAACTAGAGCTAAGTTTGAGCAATTAATTGACGATTTAGTAAAACGTACAATCGAACCTTGTCAATCGGCATTAAAAGCTGCTGGTTTATCAAAAAGTGATATCGACGAAATTATTTTGGTTGGAGGTTCTACTCGTATTCCTGCTGTTCAAGAAGCGGTTGAGAAATTCTTTGGAAAGAAGCCAAGTAAAGGTGTAAACCCTGATGAAGTTGTTGCCGTTGGTGCTGCAATTCAAGGAGGAGTATTAACCGGAGATGTTAAAGATGTATTATTATTAGATGTAACGCCTTTATCGCTTGGAATTGAAACAATGGGTAACGTAATGACGAAACTTATTGAAGCTAACACGACGATTCCTACTAAGAAATCACAGGTGTTCTCAACAGCGGCAGATAATCAGCCTTCAGTTGAAATCCATGTGTTACAAGGTGAACGTGCAATGGCTGCTGATAACAAAACGATTGGCCGTTTCCATTTAGATGGTATTCCACCAGCACAAAGAGGGACGCCACAAATAGAGGTGACTTTTGATATTGACGCTAACGGAATTATTAAAGTTTCAGCAACAGATAAAGCAACGAATAAAACACAAGATATTCGTATTGAAGCATCTTCAGGATTAACAGAAGAGGAAATCCAAAAAATGAAGCAAGATGCAGAAGCAAATGCGGAAGCGGATAAATTGGTAAAAGAAAAAGCAGATAAGCTAAATGAAGCGGATGCTATGATTTTTCAAACTGAAAAGCAATTGGAAGAATTTGGAGATAAGATCTCTGACGACAATAAAAAACCAGTGGAAGAGGCTTTAGAAGAATTGAAAAAAGCATTTGAAACAAAAGAAGTTGAAACAATTCAACCTGCTTTAGATAAAATCAACGAAGCTTGGAAAGCAGCCTCTGA
>JAGSHF010000006.1 GCA_023954685.1 Flavobacteriaceae bacterium
TCAATGTTTTCTCCTTCTTTAATAATAATTTTTAGCATGTAATTTTTTTTAATGATTATCCTAAATATGTTTTTAATACCTTACTTTTTGAAGTGTGTCTCAACCTTCTAATTCCTTTTTCTTTTATTTGTCTTACACGTTCACGTGTTAATCCAAAAGAATCTCCTATTTCTTGAAGACTCATTGGGTTTTTATCATTTATTCCATAGTAATGGCGTAACACTTCAGCTTCTTTTTCAGATAACATGTCTAAGGCACGATTTACTTCAATATTTAGTGAATCCTGCATCAAATCGGCATCAGGTCTTGGCGATTCATTAGAATTTACAACATCATAAAGTGTTGAGGTTTCACCTTCTCTTAAAGGAGCATCCATTGACACATGTCTACCCGAAATCTTCATAGATTGTTTTACATCACTTATTGAAAGGTCTAAATTTTGCGCAATTTCTTGAGCACTAGGTGGTCTTTCATGTGTTTGTTCTAAGAAAGAATAAGCTTTATTTATTTTATTTATTGACCCTATTTTATTCAACGGCAATCTAACAATTCTAGATTGTTCTGCCAAAGCTTGAAGAATTGCTTGTCTAATCCACCAAACAGCATAGGATATAAATTTAAAACCACGAGTTTCATCAAAACGTTTAGCGGCTTTTACCAGACCGGCATTCCCCTCATTTATTAAATCAGGTAATGTCAAGCCTTGATTTTGATATTGTTTTGAGACCGATACTACAAAACGTAAGTTAGCAGTTGTAAGTTTGTCTAAAGCTTGTTGATCACCGGCTCGTATTCGCTGTGCAAGTTCTACTTCTTCTTCGGCTGTTATTAATTGGATTTTTCCAATGTCTTGTAGGTATTTATCAAGTGATTTAGACTCCCTGTTGGTAACTTGTTTCGTAATTTTTAGTTGCCTCATGTATTGTTTTGAGTTAAGATTAGAAGGCACAATGTAACTTTATTATTGAGAAATCCTAATAAAAGCGTAGGTTTCTTACAAATCATCAATAATGTAGCAGCGTTGTGGCTTATATTAGAGTCGCTTTTTTCTGTTTTAATAAGCGTAAAATTCAAAGGATATGAAGTTCTTCATTAACTTTTAATTTAAAACGTTTTCTGAAAAGGTAGACACCTAAATATAGTAAAGGGGTGTCTAGAGCTGCTATCATAATTTTAAATACAAACCCTGCAGCAAGTAGCCCTTTGAATTTACTCCATTCAATTATACCAAACGAGCATAGGAGGAGTAATATTGTTAATGTGTCTACAAATTGAGAAGAAAAGGTTGAGAAGTTATTTCGAAGCCATAAATGTTTGCCTTTAGTCATTCGTTTCCAAAAATGATATATATGAATATCAATAAATTGAGCTAAAAGATAGGCCATCATACTTGCAAAAACGGCTACAATTGTATTGCCAAAAACAGTGTGAAACATATCATCTTGAACATATGACCAAGATGTGGCTGGCGCCGAATCCGCCACTAGAATAATTAAAAGGGAAAATATTGATGCAAAAATGCCAAACACTACAACATCATTGGCCCGTTTCTTCCCATAAATCTCACTAATTAAATCGGTAACTAAAAAAGTAATAGGATATGGCAGAATTCCAACTGATATTTCAAACAGATTCACACCAAAAAACTCAATATTAAAAGGATACCAGTAAAAAAATTTTTGAAAAATTAAATTAGAAACCACTAATGAAGTAATAAACAAAGCCCCTAATAACATATAGATGCGTTGGGCAAGAAGTTTATCTTTTAAAGTCATGTAAATTGTGAATAAATAGCGTTGGTAAATATAACTTAATAATTTTTCTTTTAGTTATTTTGTCTTTCCTATGAATAAATCACATACTGCATATATCGCTATTGGAAGTAACAAGGGTGACAAATTTAAAAATTTACAGTTAGCACTAGACGCTATTCATGAAAAGGTGGGTCGTATAATCGCCATTTCAAAAGTGTATCTATCGAAAGCAATAGGGTTTGATGGTGATGATTTTTATAATGGATGTATAGGGGTTGAAACTTTTATGGAGCCAGATCAATTGCTTGAAACACTTCTTGATATTGAAACTGATTTAGGTCGAACAAGATTGCAAACTAAAACATATGAATCAAGATCTATTGATTTAGACGTTGTTTTGTTTGATGACGCCGTTGTAAAAACAAAAGCATTGCAAATTCCACATCCAGAAATGAGGAATCGAAGGTTTGTTTTACTTCCACTAAATGATATTGCTGCTAGTGCAGTTTGTCCTGAAACGCATAAAACAATGACAAACCTGTTGGAGCAGTGTAAAGACCAAAGTGATTTAAAGCCTATTAATATTTGGCTAAAAAACCCATTAAAGTCAATTGATTTTTCAAAATACAATTACATGGCTATTGAGGGCAATATTGGTGCTGGAAAAACGAGTTTATCAACTATGATTTCCAATGACTTCAACGCTAAATTAGTTTTAGAACGTTTTGCTGATAATCCTTTTTTACCCAAGTTTTATGAAGATGCGCAACGCTATGCATTTACTTTAGAAATGTCTTTTTTGGCGGACCGGTATCAGCAAATTAGTGATGATTTGTCACAATTAGATTTGTTTAAAGATTTTATAGTTAGCGACTATGATGTATTTAAGTCTCTTATTTTTTCAAAAATAACATTACAAGAAGATGAGTTTATACTCTATAGAAAACTTTTCTATTTGATGTATAAGGATATTGCAAAACCAGATTTGTATGTGTATTTATACCAAAATACAGCAAGACTCCAAGAAAATATTAAAAAGCGAGGCCGTGATTACGAGCAAAATATAGAAGATGATTATCTCGAAAAAATAAATACTGGCTATTTAATGTTTTTAAAAAGTCAAACAGAATTTAACGTTAAGATTATTGATATTTCTAATTGTGATTTTGTTAAAAGCAGGAAGGATTATCTATGGCTTTTAAGTGAAATTTGTAAAGAATAATTTCATATACCCTTGCATCTCCTAGATTTCTTTTTAGCTACTTTTAGTAAATAAAAATGTTAATTTTATTTTTTTTCATTAACTTCGTTTTCAAATTAAACTTTAATTAATCTATTATGAAAAAAATTACTTTATTATTTGTTATTGCGTTAATGTTTAGTGCAGTAAACGTTTTTAGTCAAGCAAGAAAGGAATTGAATTTTGGTCTTATTGGTGCAAATTATGAGTTTCCAGTAAGTACAGATATAACAATTGCACCATTTGCAGGAACTAATCTAGATTTAGATTGGCTAACATTTGGGGTAAGAGGAAACTACTATTTTGACAACTTATTTAATATTACAGCTGATGCTTGGGATGTATATGGTGGTGTTGGTGCTGGTTATTCAATTTATAATGGCAACGGAAATAACTCCAGTGATTTAGATATTGGTCTTTATGCTGGTGGTAGATGGTTTTGGAATGATAAATGGGGCTTATTTTTAGAAATAGGCGGCGGAAGTACGCAAGGAGCAACTGGCGGCCTTGGGTTGACGGTAAAACTATAAACAACTAGAACTATAAATTGAAGTCGTTTAAGCATTTTGCTTAAACGGCTTTTTTTTTACATAGAAATTGAAATTTTAAAACAGTTGATATAGAGTTGTTACGATACGTCCATTATTATGTGCTAGAATATACTCGCAAAGCTGTTTTTTATCTATGATGTTTAAATCAAAAGGAGTTTCCAATAGGTTAACACCACTATTTTTTTTCAACCTAATCCCTTGTCCAGAAATGATGTCTTTGTTTGGAACAAAATTTCCAACTGGAATATGTTCCGTTAGGATCATGTATTTATAAGACACTAATTTTTTAATAACACCTTGTATTTCTATATTAGATAGGTGTTGTAATACTTGTCTTAATATAATACAATCTCCATTTGGAAGTTCATCTTTTGAAATATCCAAACAATGAAATTCTAAATTGTTTTCTTTATATAGTTTTTGATTCCTTATTATAAGGGGTTCAACAATATCTATTCCTATATATTTTTTAGTGTACTTAGTTAGGTGTTTTCCAATATTGAAATCGCCACAACCTAGATCACATACTATTAGAGGAGAATGATAAGACTTTAAAAAGGCAATTATGACCTCTAAATAGGGGTTGATAATTTCGGGATCATGTGAACCTGCACCCGAATAAAAATCAAACGTTGTCCCACCCCAAAGGTTCAAGTCATAAATTTGATGCATGACCGCTTTAGTAGGCCAAGGTTGTTTTGGGTTTTTTGCCACTTATTGATGAGGTATGATTAATTTACTATAAACATCCCACACTACAACACCACAACTCACCGCAATGTTCAAGGAATGTTTGGTGCCAAATTGTGGAATTTCAATAACGAGGTCACTGGCATCAACAACCATTTGTTGCACGCCTTTGACCTCGTTACCAAAAACCAAAGCGTATTTTGTTTTGGATTGCGTTGTAAACTCATTGAGCATTGTTGCATTTTCAGCTTGCTCAATTGATATCACTCTAACGCCATCAGCTTTTAGTTTTTCAACAAGCGTTAAGGTGTCTTCAATATGTTCCCAATCTACTGCTTCGGTACTACCAAGTGCGGTTTTATGTATATCCTTGTGCGGCGGTTGGGCAGTAATACCACAGAGGTATATTTTTTCAACTAAAAAGGCATCGCTGGTTCTAAATACAGAGCCAATATTATTTAAACTTCTAATGTTATCTAGCACAATTATAATGGGCGTTTTTTCTGAAGATTTAAAACCTTCAATGGTCAACCTGTCTAATTCGCTATTTTTTAATTTACGCATGTCAAAATAAGGTGTCTGTCATTTTGAAAGCAACGGATTTGGCAATCTTTTTAAAGAAAGATGTTTCATTTTGTTCAGAATGACAATTATTAATGTTGAAATGTCTCAATAATTGTAAATAACTTCTATTATTATGCCTTTACAAAGCATCAAATAATATTTACATTAGCGTTCTTGCAATGTCGAGACTTTGGAACAAAAGTAACACATAAAAACCACTTACAATTGGCTAAAAAAACGAAAAAAGTAACCCCTTTAATGCAGCAGTATAATGCGATAAAAGTAAAGTATCCAGATGCTATGTTGTTGTTTAGGGTGGGTGATTTTTATGAAACTTTTGGAAGTGATGCTATTAAGGCATCCAAAATACTAGGAATCATATTGACCAAAAGAGGAGCAGGTAGTGAAACCGAAACTGAATTGGCTGGTTTTCCGCACCATTCTATAAATACCTATTTGCCAAAACTAGTTAAGGCCGGCGAGCGGGTTGCTATATGTGACCAGTTAGAAGATCCTAAACTCACCAAAACCATAGTAAAACGAGGTGTTACAGAATTAGTTACACCTGGTGTGGCATTGAATGATGAGGTCTTGCATTCTAAAACTAATAATTTTTTAGCATCTGTATATTTCGGTAAGTATATAGGGGTCTCTTTTTTAGATGTATCCACAGGTGAATTTTTAACCTCTCAAGGAAATGCAGAGTATATTGATAAATTACTCCAAAATTTCAACCCAAGTGAAGTGCTCATTGAGAAACAAAAGCGTACCATCTTTAAAGACACCTTCGGCGATAATTTCCACACGTTTTATTTAGAAGATTGGGTGTTTCAAGATGACTATGCTAATGAAACTTTATGCAATCATTTTGAAACTAAAACATTAAAGGGGTTTGGTATACAGGATCTTTTTGAAGGTGTTGTGGCTTCGGGGTCAATTTTGCATTATTTAGCTGAAACGCAGCATCATAAATTACAACATATCACCCGCATTCATCGTATTGCTGAAGATGAGTACGTTTGGATGGATCGATTTACCATTCGTAATTTAGAATTGTATCAGTCTACTAATGCAAATGCGGTAACCTTGCTTAATGTTATTGATAAAACAACATCGCCAATGGGTGGACGTATGCTTAAGCGCTGGCTGGCGTTACCATTAAAGCACGCAGAGAAAATCAAACAGCGCCATGAGGTCGTTAAGTATCTATTGGCTCATGAAATTACGCTTCAAAAGATTCAGCATCAAATTAAACAAATTGGTGATATTGAGCGTTTAATTTCTAAAGTCGCTACGGCAAAAGTTGGCCCACGAGAAGTTATTCAATTAAAAAATTCTTTAGAAGCTATTGTACCCATTAAGGCTTTAGCAAGTCAATGTGAAAATGAAGCACTAAAAGTTATTGGAGATGCGATTTTAGGCTGTGATGTGCTTCGAGAAAAGATTAAAGCGACTTTAAATGAAGAAGCACCGGTAAATATTTTAAAAGGAAACACCATTTCTTCTACATTTTCTTCTGAATTAAAAGCGTTAAGAGCTTTAGCTTTTTCTGGCAAAGATTATTTAGACAAAATGTTGGCGCGTGAAAGTGAACGCACTGGTATTACCTCGCTAAAAATAGCTTCCAATAATGTATTTGGGTATTATATTGAAGTGAGAAATACACATAAGGATAAAGTGCCTGAAGAGTGGATTAGAAAGCAAACACTTGTAAATGCAGAGCGCTATATTACAGAAGAACTCAAAACTTATGAATCACAAATATTAGGTGCTGAAGAGCGAATTTTAGCTATTGAACAACAATTATTTTCAGAGTTGGTAGGCTGGATGAATCAATACATACAACCCGTACAACAAAATGCGCAATTGATTGGGCAATTAGATTGCCTTTGTGGATTTGCACAATTAGCCGAAGATAACAACTATGTTTACCCAGTTATTGATGAGTCTTATGATTTAGAAATTAGGGACGGTCGTCATCCTGTAATAGAAAAACAATTGCCTATTGGTGAAGATTATATTGCAAATGATGTGTATCTAGATAGAAGTACACAGCAAATAATTATGATTACTGGACCTAATATGTCTGGTAAATCAGCAATTTTAAGGCAAACGGCTTTAATTGTATTGCTCGCACAAATGGGGAGTTTTGTACCGGCACAAAGTGCTAGAATAGGATTGGTAGATAAAATATTTACTAGGGTAGGGGCCAGTGATAATATTTCTATGGGCGAATCTACTTTTATGGTTGAAATGAATGAAACGGCGTCTATTTTAAATAATATTTCTGAACGCAGTTTGGTATTGCTTGATGAAATAGGAAGAGGCACAAGCACTTATGATGGTATTTCTATAGCATGGGCAATTAGTGAGTATTTGCACGAGCATCCTTCAAAAGCTAAAACTTTATTTGCCACGCATTATCATGAGCTTAATGAGATGACCGAAACATTTGAGCGAATCAAAAACTTTAATGTTTCTGTAAAAGAGCTAAAGGATAATGTGTTGTTTTTACGAAAACTGGTTGCAGGTGGCAGCGAGCACAGTTTTGGAATTCATGTGGCTAAAATGGCAGGAATGCCGCAGCAAGTGATTCAAAGAGCCAACAAAATATTAAAGCAATTAGAAAAGTCCCATTCCAGTGATGAGCTTACAGATAAGATTAAAGGATTAAATGATGACATGCAGTTGAGTTTCTTCAATTTGGATGACCCACTTTTAGAGGAAATTAAAGATGAAATATTGCATATTGATATTAACACGTTAACACCTGTTGAGGCCCTAATGAAGCTTAATGAAATTAAGCGAATGCTCGAAAAGAAAAAAAGAGCATAAAAAGTTTAAAAAACCCTTTGGTATTTTAAGAATTGTATTAAATTTGCATCCGCAATCAGGAGATTGTGCGTTCATTAAAAACTGCGAAAGTAGCTCAGGGGTAGAGCATCACCTTGCCAAGGTGGGGGTCGCGGGTTCAAATCCCGTCTTTCGCTCTATACACTAAAAATATACCAGCGATGTGCTTAGCATATCGAAGCCTGCTGAAGTGGTGGAATTGGTAGACACGTTGGACTTAAAATCCAATGTCCATTAGGACGTACGGGTTCAAGTCCCGTCTTCAGTACAGATGAAAAGCCGAAACGAAAGTTTCGGCTTTTTTGTTTTAAAAATATACGGAAAGCTCGCTTTTAAGTATATTTTTAAAACAATAAAGCCATCCAATATTTTGGATTGGCTATTCTCAAGATGTTGATAGGGGACTCGCCGAAGGCAATTCCCGTCTTCAGTACCTAGAAAATCCGTAACAACTTATTAATTAAGATGTTGCGGATTTCTTGTTTCTAATTTGGGCAATAATTTCTCTGCCAAAATAAAATAAATACATTTTTTACTAATTAGTTGGTCGCCCTTAAATTATAAGTTTAGTCTTAATTCGCCATTGGTGAATGCCCTAACGAACTGTGTTTGTATTTATTTTTATGGGCTCTCCTATTTCTGAAATTCCGCCATGCTTAATAAAAGCGTTGGAACTTTTACATTCAATTCAATTACCCTTTGCTTGATATGTAAGAAAATTATGTAATTTTAAAGAAATAAATATAATGGATATAAAAATTGTCTTTATCCATACGTTGGCGTTCATTAAAAGGACGTGATAACAATTATTAAAGGATAGATTAAGGTTCAAAAAAGGCATAGGGATAATAATGGTTAAAGCTTCTAATTATATAAAGTTCTTTTTTACAATCCTGATATTAGCTCAAGCGTCAATAAACGTTTATGCTCAGAATTCAAAAGAGGAAAAGTACTATACAAATAGTAATAGACACTGGTTAGCTGAAATACCTATTTGGGTTCCGGGTTTTAGAGGTCAACTTGCTTATGGCAATTACAATTTTTCCTCCTCAGGTAGCGATGAAGAAAAAGAATATGAGCAGCTACAAAATGAATCTGGAATTCAGTTTTATTTTGTTGGTAGAATAGTAGCGAGGTATAATAATTTCTGGGTCAATGCTGATGCTTTTTCAGGAAAAGTAAATAGTGCTTTTAGCTATACGTCATTGATTGAAAATAATGAAAAAGAAATAGTTGATATCACTGCTAGTGGAACAATTCCAAGATTGGTTGCAGGTTATTCTGTATGGCAGCAATCAAATGAGAATCACTTTAAAATAGAAGCAATCCCTTATTTAGGAATTAGATATGTCAATATCTATTTGCAATCAGAGGTTTTTGATTTGACAAGCATAATTGATGTAAGGCCAAATTGGGTTGAGCCATTAATTGGGTTGTATGTTCCACTTATTTACAAACGTTTCAAAATAGAAATGCAGGCCGACTATGGAACAACAGGAACAAAAAATTCTTGGGTAATTAGTAATCGTTATCGCTATCGCATCTCAAAATTAGTTGATGTGCAATTGGGATGGAACCTTATTAGATTATATCATAAAGGAATTGTTGGCAGCCAAGAATTAGAGTCAACAATTAGACTATTCGGACCTACAGCAGGGGTAGGTTTTAGATTTTGATAGAAAGAAAGAATTGAATCCAGACTTTACAGGTGTGATGATTAAAAAAGAACGAAACGCCAACAATGTATAAAAATAATAGCCGAACAGTAGTAAATTCAAGGACTATGTCCCGTTTCAACGATTCTATAATTTGATATAAAAGCACCACGCAGTCGGCTACTATTCTTATACAAACCGTAAGCCCCTATTTATAGATAAAAAGAATGTACTACCAAATCGTTCATTTTTTATTTAGCTATCATCGTAAACTACAAGTAATTAGTATTTGGAATAAGAAAACACCCTCTGAATGGAAGAATTAAAATACTGGACGACATCCACAGAAAATTATTTATTTTGCATGTATATAAAGTTAACTTAGTGTCATGTTTGAATCTTTGGCGAATAGAAAAACAACCATGTGGCCAAAAGGTAGCAGCATTTACATAGAAACAGTTGTTATTATTTTACTAGCCATAGTTTCAATGTCCCTCGAGTACGGCAAGCTCGATTCTACCTTTTTGCGAAGCCCTCAATTGGGAGTGAGGGTCGTTGGAAGCTTATGCATATGGTTTGCGAACAAATTCACTCTAGATTATATACTTCAGTCCAGAATTGACTCCAATAAGGTGTCCCAATACCTGCCATTTGAGATGACTATAGCTTCTGTTGCCGTGACATCGATAATCTACCTTGTTTTTTATCCGATTTTACTCCATCTAAACGATTTGAGTTTTGTATGGACCAAATTTCTTCATGGGCTTTTTGTTACCTCAGGTCTCAGTTTACTAATTGTGATTTTTTATGCTGGTATTCATATTTGGAGATCTTGGTGGAGCGATGGCGAATTCTTATTCCGTATAAAAATTAACGAACAAGCTGAAAACGAATGGAAAGACTTTATAACGATAAAAAATTCCAGAGAGACGGTCAATATTGAGCTCACTAAAGTGAACTACTTCATAAGTGAATTTAAGATTGTATTTTTGGTCGATACATCGGGAAAAAAATGGATCACCCAATACAATCTCTCTGAGCTTGAAAAGAGCCTCGATGACAGGTTTTTTAGATTGAATCGAAGAATTCTGGTTAGTCGTCAGATTATCTCCCATATTAAAAAGCTGTCAAATCATCGGCTTCTCGCAACCATTGGTCAAGAAAATGAAAGTCACAAAGAGACGATTAGCAGATATAAGTCCACGAGATTTAAACAATGGTTTCACAGCGATTAGCAATTAGTGACCATTCAGTAATAATTCAATGACCATTCGGAAAATGATTTGCCCTAGCGTTAATAATTAACATGACAGTGTTGGTTATTTGCACTTATAAACAAATCATTTTATGGATAATAAAAAAACACTCATCGGATTAATCGTATTTCTCGGGACACCATTTATTTTTAAGTTTTTGCACATTGAGAACATTTTGTTACGCGAAGTAGGTATATGGTTTCTTCTACTATTTTCCTTAATTTCATGGATCTATTTTGTTGAGAAGCGAACTATTGCTTCCATTGGATGGAAAAAAATAACAGCAAAAACGGTCTTTGTTGGAATAGGGCTCGGACTAGTTGCTTTTATTCTTTTCGGTATTTCAAACGTTGTTATTCAAGCACTAGGACTTGAACTCAGCCAAGAAACGGGGGAGCTATTTGCAAGCCAGCCCTTTCTCGTGCTCATGTTTATAGCACTTAGAGCAGCTGTAGTTGAAGAAGTACTCTTTCGAGGATATGCCTTCGAGAGGATTAACGAATTGATAAAGTCTAAATGGATTGCGGCACTTGTGCCTGTAATCATTTTCATGTTATTGCACTTGTCCTGGGGTATTGGACATCTCATATTCGTATTCTTTGTCGGCGGATTATTCATGCTCATTTATATTTCAAAAAGAAATCTGGGAATGGTAATGATTGCACATTTTATAATTGATTTTATTGCTATACTTATATTGCCTATGATGCTAGACGCTTAGCAAAGCCCCGCCCCCATGACTTTAAATTGCTCTAATTATTTCATAATCATTGCCTTATTATGCTTTTGTCATCACATTAATTTATCAAGATTAAATAGGATTTCTTCATAAAAAAGAAAGCTATATATACCCAGAAAGTATTATGTGGCAATGGTAAACTGAGGGAGAATAGGTGCTAACACTTGGTATAACCAATTTCTTGTTCTGTGTGTACTCGGAAAATCCTACGGATTTTCCTCTGGTTTGTTTTCTTTTGCTAACTTAGTTCTTGCCAATGGAACTAGCCATACACAAACACGCAGGCAATGCTAAAAGAACATCGAATAGTACAAATAGAAAAGAAGTTTACAGCAATCTTTTGAACTTAAAGAACCGTTTTATGAATTCAATAAAGTTATCACTACTTACCTTTTTTTTAGGCATTTTAATGTTTCCCGCTTTTGGTCAATCTACAAATAGCAAAGAAATAAAAGTCAATGAGCAGCGAATTGAAAGTAGAATCTTTGAACTTTCAGAATTTGGAAAAGACCAAAATGGTAAAGCCTATCGCATAGCTTTTAGCGAGGGCGATATTAAAGCTAGAAATTGGTTTATTCACTTGATGAAAAAAGCTGGACTTCAAGTTAAAATTGATGAAGTAGGAAATATTATAGGAAGGCGAAACGGCAAAAATTCAAAACTCAAACCGATAGCGTTCGGTTCGCATATGGACATGGTACCGGACGGAGGTAATTACGATGGCTGTGTCGGTTCTATCTCTGCCCTTGAAATAATTGAGGTGCTCAATTATAATAATATAATAACAGAGCATCCTTTGGAAGTCATCGTTTTCGCAGACGAAGAAACTGGATTTACAGGGTGCTTGGGCATGACAGGGAAATTAACCTCCGAGGATTTGAAAGCAAGGAGTAATAGTGGACTTTTGGTGTCCGAAGGTATCAAAGCCATTGGTGGAAACCCTGACAAATTTTTAGAAGCTGCCAGAAATAAAGGCGACCTAAAAGCCTTTTTAGAGTTGCATATTGAACAGGGTGGGATTTTGGAAAAAGAGAAAATTGAAATCGGTGTTGTAGAGGGTATTGTAGGTGTTGCGGATTGGAATGTTACCTTTCAAGGAACGGCAAATCATGCAGGTACAACACCAATGGGTTTGCGAAAGGATGCTTTACTGGCAGCATCAAAATTTATAGTAGCCACACACGAAGTAATCAACAGCTATAAAGGTGCACAAGTGGGGAATATCGGAAAGATAATAGCTCTGCCCGGAGCATACAATGTCATCCCGGGGAATGTTGTCCTTGGTCTTGAATTAAGGGACTTGTCGGACAAAAAAATCGCGGCAATGTTTAAGGACATTCAAAAGCAAGCTGATGAAATAGAAAAGAAATCAGGAGTAACTATTGAATTTCAACAGCCAACTACACCGGGAAAGGCTGCATTAACTGACAGAAAGTTACGCGAAATAATTACTGAATCTGCGACAAAACTGGCTTTGAGCAGTAAATTAATGCCAAGTGGTGCTGGTCACGATTCACAAGAGATAGCCACAATTGCGCCCATAGGAATGATTTTCGTCCCGAGTGTTGGCGGAATAAGTCATTCCCCAAAGGAATTTACAAAAGCAAGTGATATAGCAAATGGAGCGAACGTATTGCTTCAAACTATTTTGGCATTAGATAAAGAATAGATTTAGATTAAAAAAAACAATGCCTACAACAAAAAATAAACGCTTTTAAAACAGATGGTTATTAAGACCGTTACAAAATATGAATGAGAAATCAATTATTTATCATTTTACTAGTCCCAATCTTATCCTTTTCACAAAAGGAATATGACTTCGATTATTTGATTACTTATGAATCTATTTTTAATGATTCAATTAAGAAATCATCAAAACAATTCCTAACAAACTCTAAAGACAACAGTTATTTTGCTATAATAAGTAAAAAGTCTGAATCAGAAAGTGAGTTGCATTTTACCGATCAAAATGGAATTCATCTAAATGTTTTTTTCAATAATACTGAATTAACAAACGCCGAAATAATAAATATCAAATGTAAATTTGTGTTCAATTTTAAAAATGATACTAATAAATATAAGAATCATTACGATTATAGTATTTTGAATAATCCAAAAAGTGAAGGCGAAAACTCTTATGATTATAAATTACAACCAATAAATGAAAAAAGAGCGAGACGTAAAAAAGTTGGAACTTATAAGTATATGTTGTTAGACACATTAAAACTTCACCTGCCAATATTAATATCACATTTAGAATTTGAGGAATGGAAATCCAACCCAATTATCCCGAATGGAATTTTTAAAGAAAGAATTTTTGTAAACTATTTGGGAAACATTGAACACCAATATATTCTTATAAAAATCGAAGAAATTACCAAAAAAATTATAATACCTTCAAATTGTGAATTGTAAGTATTATCATTTTGTATCAGCGTATAGCTAATTGCTAGAATTCGCCTACTTACGAAAATTCTCGCGGATTTTCTATTTGGTTTGTATTTTCTTAATTAATTACTTAAACACGCAACGAAATCATACATAAACACGTTGGACTTAATATGGACAAGGGGCTTTAAACAAACAATCAACTTATGAATGCAGTCGAACTTATTAGTAAAGTATTCTTACCTTTATCTCTTGCTATTATAATGCTAGGCATGGGAATGACTTTAATTCCAGCTGATTTTACTAGAATTATAAAATATCCTAAAGCAATTTTAATTGGACTTACCAATCAACTTATATTTTTACCTGTTATTGGATTTTCATTAGCCATAGTTTTTAATTTAAATCCCATAATGGCAGTTGGATTAATGATTTTAGCAAGTTGTCCTGGTGGTCCAACTAGTAATTTGATAACACAAGTTTGTAAAGGAAATATTGCATTATCGGTCACATTAACAGCTATTGCCAGCATTTTAAGTATTTTGACTATACCATTTATTATATCTTATGCATTGGAGTATTTTGGCAGTAACACAGATATTACAATTAAATTACCCATAATTGATACTATAATACAAATAATGGGAATAACAGTGATTCCAATTTCGATAGGAATGTTCATTCGTAAACACAAAACCAATTTTGCAAAACGGATGGAAAAACCAATGCGAACAGCTTCAACTGTAATTTTTATTTTAGTATTTATTGCAGTATTAGCAGCCAATGCTGACAAACTAGTAGATGGGATGAAAGAAGCTGGACTAGTGACATTATTACTTAATATTGCGACTATGGGATTAGGATATCTTACAGCTCGATTATTTAAATTAAATTTAAAAAATGCTATTTCAATCACCATTGAGAGCGGCATACAAAATGGGACGTTGGCACTGGTAATTGCAACTTCTATATTAAATAATGTAGAAATGGGTATTCCAATTGGAGCCTATGCTATATGGATGTTTCTTACAGGTGGAATTTTAATGTGGCAATTGGGGAAAAGACCTGATGTAGATAACAAATAAAAAAAACACTAAGCCCAACACCATGTAAAGCCAATTGCTGGTGCTGTGTGTACTCGGAAAATTCTACGGATTTTCCTCTGGTATGTTTACTTTTATTAACTTAGACCTACCAACGTAACTTTCCATATACAAACACGTTAGCAAAAATTTAAAAACCACCCGAGATGAATAAAATATTACTGACATCAATTATCATATTTTTTTCCTGCAGTTCAATTTTTGGACAATCTAAGGATGAAAAATATGTGAAAGATGTTAAATCAATAGATGCAATAATAAATGCATATTATGATGTTGTTTCAGGTTCAGGTAATGAACCATGGGAATTTGAAAGAGATAAATACATTCATTCAGAAAAAGCTGTAATTACTAGACTGGACGAAAATGGAAAAGCTGAATCGCATACTCTTGAAGCAGAATATATACCAATAGGATTATCACCAAAAGAGGATTTTTATGAAAAAGAATTGAAAAGAAAAGTCAGCAATTATGGAAATATTGCACAAGTTTGGAGTGCTTTTGAAATACGAACTGACCCAAACGCTGAATCTAAAATTAAAGGACTTAATAGTATCCAACTACATTATGAAAATGAGAGATGGTATATTGACAGTTGGACTTGCCAAATGGAATCTGATAAAAACACTATTGTGACTGACTTTTTAAATAAAGAATAAAAAACTATTGCTAACGTCTGTGACAACCCGGAAACTAACGTCTGTCAACCCATAACTGACTGTTATACAAGACCGTCATATACAATAACCCAAAATTAATCGATAAAGTTAAATGAAAAGATCAATAATTTATAAAATACTATTTGTGATTGTTGGTTTTTTATGCACCAAATCCAATGGACAAAACTTGAATGATCATAAATGGACAAATAGAGTCCTTATTGTGAAAACCTCAAATAATGATTTTGATAAGTTTAATGAACAGCTAAATGAATTCAAGAATATAAACAAAGCACTTAAAGAGAGAAAAATCGTTTTATATAAAGTAATACAAGATGAATTCTCATCAATCAATTTCATAAATAATGGTCTGACCAATTCAGGAAAGGTCAGTGAAATTAAGATGCAAAATATCCTGAATAAAAATCGCGATTTTGAAGTAATTCTCATTGGGCTGGATGGAGGAATAAAACTGAAACAAAGTGAAGTTCTATTTAAAGAAGATCTTTTTAGAATTATCGACTCTATGCCTATGCGTGAAAATGAAATAAAAAATTGACAATGCACAGCACCGTTGGCTGTCATTTGAAAATAGCCCATTATTTAGATAAAAATAATTAGAACATCATGCCCAATAATGATAAAAGCAAAACTCCATTTTTCCAAAAAATAGTTGATATTGGTGCTAATAAGGAGTTTTCTATAACTGAGAATAGGTATCTGCGCATAACAAATATCGCTTCTGTCCTTGGCATCTTGTTCATGGTGATGTGGATGATTACTGCTTTTTGTATTACAGATTCCCCAATACTTTACGGAAGCAATGGATTGTTAGCATTGATGTTTTCATTCGTTCTAGTCTTCAATGGCAAAGGTTGGCGGGTATTGGCTTCAACTTGGTTTACGGCTACGTCCTATATTGGAATTATTCTATTTCTTTATTTGTTGGGTTACTCGTCAGGGGTTTGGGTCATTTGTTTTGTCATCATAATTACGCCATACATGACTTTTCCCAAAAGTGCGAGGAAATTAGCTGTTGGTTTCAGTATACTCGGGGTCTTGACTTTGATTATTTCGGTTACGTTTCAATCCAAATTTAATCCGCACTATGATGTACTTGACCCGTATTTCCTCCAAATGTTTAACATCAGCACAACTGGATTGATTTGCCTTACAATAGCATGGACTTTGTCTGTGCTGATTGATCGGTCAGAGGAGTCTTTGGGGGTTGAGCAAAAAAGATCAGATGATCTTCTGCATAATATTCTTCCTGTAAATGTGGCAAGAGATCTAAAAGATACTGGTAAAACAGTGCCCAAAAGGCATAAAAATGTAACTATTCTGTTTACAGACTTCAAAGGCTTTACGGAGTTAGTAGCCAGCATTCCGGCAATCACTTTGGTCAATGAGCTCAATGATATTTTTGGCCGATTTGATGATATTGTTGAGGAGGCAGGCGTAGAAAAAATTGAAACAATTGGGGATGCATATATGGCTGCATGTGGCCTTGAAGAAGATATTAAAGATCATGCCATTAATTGTATTAAAGCTGCACAACAGATGCTGTCCTATCTGGAGGAGAGAAATAAGAAACATGAAATAAAATGGAGGATGAGAGTTGGGATACATTCGGGACCAATAGTGGCTGGCGTAGTTGGAAAGAAGAAATTTAACTATGATCTCTTTGGAGATACAGTTAATACGGCAAGTCGGATGGAATCATTAGGGGAGCCTGGTAAAATAAATATATCAGAAACCACCTACCAGCTTGTCAAAAATGATATCACCTGCGAAAGCAGGAGGAAAATTCAAGCTAAAGGGAAAGGAGAATTGGAAATGTATTTTATTAAAGATAGCCAGAAATATGTATAGTGAATAGAACCCTGCGGGATGCTAAGGCACCATACGCAACATCGTTAAACACATTATAACCCAAACAATAAAATGCTATGAAAGCGATTATAGGACATATTATTCTTAATGTAAAAGAATTTAATGAATCTGAATTATTTTATGATAAGCTCCTTACCGAAATGGGATTTGAAATTAACCACGTGAGCGAAGGTGAATTTGGGATAATAAAATCATATAAACAAGGGGAACATAATCTCTATATACGATTAGACAAAATAAAGAAAGCGAACAATTTGTTCGCAATGTATGACTAGACCATGTGGCATTTGAATTAAATAGCGCATCCGATGTGGATAAAATTTTCGGTTTGATTAAAAAATTGAATGTAAAAATAACCCGTGAACCAAAAACACATCCTGAATATTCAGAATCCTATTATGTATTTTATTTTTGAGACCTAAATGGAGTTCCATTAGACGTTTATTTGCAGTAAAATGATTTTAAAATTACAAACTGAATAAAATTCGGTGTGCAATGAATTATAGGTTTCTTTCTTTTTTCTAACTTAGTTCTTGATGCAACTTACTATACGCGAGCACGTTGTGCTTTATTTTGAAAAACTGAAAGGGTTTTAGTGAATCGGGAGTTATTAAGCAATTAATGATGCACGTTGTTACTCGAGTTTTTCTTGGCAGAAAGACTTTTTTTATGAGTTAAATTGTCTTTTACTATGACGGAATTATCATTTCTTCAGCTTTTGTTAACTAGTTGACTGTAATTCGCAGTAAAATTAGAAACATACTTATACAATGAAGTCAGGAAAAAAAATTGGAATAGGAATAGTTATAGGCATAGCCTTTGGCACTGTAATAGGATTAGTCACAAATAATATAGCAATTTGGATGGGTATTGGGATGGCACTAGGCGCAGGTATTGGAGCTACTTTTATGCTTAGAAAGCACCCTAAAATTAAATGGACATTAATTTCAATCTTTGGTGTAATTGTTTTTCTTATTTCATTTGGAGCGTGGTTTATAAATCTTCTGCCAATAGAAGAAATGAAAAACGATTTGACACATAGCAAAGTTGAAGAAATTCAATATTTATCTCAAAATATAACACCTAAAAGAGGGAAAATACTAACAGTTGTTACTAGTAGCAAGACTATGGGAGATAGCGGTAAAAAGACAGGCTATGAGTTAACTGAATTGTCTAGGGCGTACTATGTGTTTGAAGCAAATGGTTTTGAAGTTGACATTGCAAGCCCTTTAGGAGGACAACCCCCTGTTGTTCTTGATGATGATGATATGGGCATATATGATTACGCTTTTTTAAACGATTCAATTGCTCAATATAAAACAAGCCACACCATCGCTATGAAGGACATAAATCCTGAAGAGTATAGCGCTGTATTCTTTGTAGGCGGGAAAGGCGCTATGTTCGATTTTCCAGAAAACAAATCCATTCAAGACATTGTAAAGACTTATTATCAAACTGGAAAAGTTGTAGGAGCGGTTTGTCATGGCCCTGCAGCATTAGTCAATGTAACATTGGATAATGGCACACATCTTCTAGAAAACAAGACCGTAAGTAGTTTTACAAATGAAGAAGAATTGCTTTTAATTCCTGATGCGAAATCAATTTTCCCTTTTCTTTTACAAGATAAATTAACCTCAGGAGGAGCCAAATTCAATGAGGGAGGAATGTATTTAGAAACGATTAGTCATGATAATAATTTAATCACAGGACAAAATCCTTGGTCCACATGGAAATTAGCAGAGACCATTATAGAACAATTGGGTTATACACCAAAAAATAGAGCAATAACGGGTGAAGAAAATACAGGTAAGATTTTATTAGTTTATAAAAAAGAAGGTTCAGATAGCGCAAAAGCATTAATAGATAAATTGTTAGTCCAAGAGAAAAAACCTGTAGATAGGTTATTAATGGCTACTCATGTTATTGTTGCAGCAATGAATGGAGAAATTAATCACTTTTTTGGATTACTTGGATTGACTTCTTATGCAAAAAATAAATCTAAAATGATTTAGATCGTACTGTTTTTGATTGCTTTAGAAAGCATAAATTCTGAAGTAATTTGTGCTTTCTTTCTAGTAAATATTCCTAAATTTGAGAAAAATAGTCTATTGAGTTATTTAGAGATACTCCTTATCATTATTAGTAGTGCAGGTCTTTTGCATGGGGTATTATCTGCACTTTACTTATGCTTTTTCAAAAAGAAGAAAACAATAACCAACCTTTTGTCAGGGCTAATTTTAGTCTTTATGGCTTTTAGGGTTGGTAAATCTGTAATGAAAAATTTTGGTGATGATTTAGAACCTATATTTATTTTTACCGGATTGGCTTTTTTACTTTTAATAGGCCCATTTTTGTATTGGTATATGTTAGGAATGACAAGACCTAACTTTAAATTAACAAAGAAGTATCTGTTAGAATTAATTCCTTTTGGATTACTATTTATTTCAAGTTTCTTTATAACCAAAGCATGGTTTACTACCAACAGTAGAGAGGCAATCTTCTTATTTGCCAGTGTGCTTCTCTTTATCTATTTACATTTTGCTTTTTATATTTTCCTATCATGGAAAACCGTAATAGTGGTGAAACGAAACTATAAGGAAGACGAACTTACAAAGTCTCAGAAAGCAATTTTTGATTGGTTACGATTGATTATTATTGGCTTCATAATGATCTGGATGTCTTATGTATTAAATATATTGGATGACCAAGTGCCATACATAATAGGTCCAATTGTATATTCTATAGTTATCTATTTTTTGAGCTACAAAGCCTTTCAATTAAAAACCACCGAGATTAATGGAGAGGCTTTTAAAGCGGATGATAGCAGCACTTTATTTAAAGAGATTTCAAAATTAATTGTAGAGGATAAATTATATCTAGAATCAGATTTGTCGCTTTCAAAATTAAGCGGATTAATAGGGCAAACGAATCAAAAAACATCGTCTATAATAAATCAATATGCAAAACGAAATTTTAATGATTTTATTAATTATTATCGCATTCAAGATGCAAAAAACATACTTGCGGATATTGAAAATCAGAAATTTACCATTTCTTCAGTAGCCTTTGATACTGGGTTTAGTAGTCTGTCTTCTTTTAATAGTGCTTTTAAAAAGTTTGAGGGTAAAACACCTTCTATGTATAGAAAACTTACATAATTAGCCATACCTCATTAGCTAGAATTTACTTATTTTTTGAGGTATAATTTTCTTTTATAAATGAAACATCTTCTATTTTTTTCCATTCAGTTGGTCTTTCAAAATCTTGACCAGACTGTAATACTAAAGCATTAGGATAATTGTCTTTTATGTATTTCCATTTCACATCTTTCCAATTGCTATTGTCCATTTCTAAGAGATTAACATTTTTTAAAGGACCAGATACTGCTTTGCCAATTAAAGGCCACCAAAGGCTTTCTGTTTCTCTATCCCAAAGTATGAAACCATCCAAACCGTCCCATACTTCCTCATCATAATAGGTATAGCCACTTAATGCAAAAGTTAGTTCTTGATCGCCATAATTTCGTTCGTAAATTGCACCTAAATCAGCAAGTATACAATAAGCTGCCATTATGGGTTTTCCATTTAAAACGTCATTTACAACT
The DNA here is from genome assembly GCA_023954685.1 of Flavobacteriaceae bacterium. Lineage (GTDB taxonomy): Bacteria > Bacteroidota > Bacteroidia > Flavobacteriales > Flavobacteriaceae > JAGSHF01. The sequence continues at coordinate 20,950 of JAGSHF010000006.1, forward strand.
TCATGTCGGGTTAAATCTTTAATTGAATATGCTTTGACATCTTCACCCGAATAGGCTAATAAAAATCTCGTGCTATCAGCCCAAATGGCATCGGCCTCTTTAACAGAGATAAAAGAAGGCTCTAGTAATGCTGGAAATTTTTCTCTTCCAATACCATAATGAAACTGATCATCTTTTAATAGATAATTACTGATGTCAAAATGTTGGCTTTCATTTTCTCCTCCATATAACATTTTTTTACCATTTATATCAAAGAACTTTCCGCCCTCAACGGCCACAGGCCGTTGCTTTTTTACATTTTCCTTTGTGTCTTTCAGTAATTCTTTTTCTTTATTATTTTCATCTTTACATCCAAATAATACGACTGCAGTAATTAACAAGATAATTTTTTTCATGAGGATTTTTAATGTTTGATAATGTTCATGTTTGTTTCGTGTTGTGTCTATTTATGTCTTGTAGACCATCAAGTATTTTACTTGTGAACGTAATTTTAATGGTTATAATTTAAGTTGCAAAGAACCCATAATACCCAAAGAAAACACTCAATATTATAAGTAAAACCAAAATATACTTTTGATTTTCTGCTTTTAATATAGGGGTTTTATTAGTGCTAAACATTTGTGGAAATGCAAAGAGTACGATTCCTTTTACAAGCGATATCCACCCACATATGGTTATAATTACGGTCCAATCTGAACGCCAATGGTTGTGGAATTCTAAAATTAAATACCCAAAAACAATGGCCATAAATCCTCCGAGTAAGAGATAGGAAGTGTTATCAACTAATTTTGGGAGTTTTTCTTTATAATATGAACTACTAAAGATCAGTCCTAAAGAAAATGAAAAATAAACGGTTGCTAAAATTTTTGCTATTAGTATTGAAGTTGCCATATGTATTGGTTTTTTACATTGTTGGTGATCGTTTTTTAGACCTTTATTATTTCGACTTTGGCATCTTGAATAGCTCCTCCTCGCCCCATATCTGTTAAGAGATCATCCGTGAGTGCATTAGCTGAGGACCCACCTTTTAACATAGAAGGCCAATATCCATGAGGCATACAAACTACACCTTGCATGACTTTTTGGCTCACTCGTGCCGTTATATATACTCTACCTCGTTGATTGTATACTTTCAATTCATCACCATCTTCTATATGCCTTTTGGATGCATCAGTAGGATTCAACTCTAAAAAAGGCTTCCCTTCCTTTTTAAGAATATGTTCAATATTTGCGTGACTACTATTTAATAAATATTTAGGAGTTTTAATGGTCAACAAATGCAATGGGTATTTCTCTGTATCTGTTTTACTATACGCTTTGGGAATATAGGTTGGAAGCTTAGGTTCAACATCCTCATTGTAGAAATGGCATTTACCTGTTTTGGTTTTGAAATTACCGGTAGCATGTGGCATCCATTTATCAGGCAGGTTTAACCTTTGTCCTCCCAATTTTCTCAGCGACTCAAAAGTGATTCCTTTTAAATAGTGATGATCACTTTCCAGTGTTTTCTTTACAATATCAATATCTGATTCGTAGAGGTATGATTCAGTAAACCCCATTTCTCGAGCGAGCAATCTAAAAAGTTCCGAGTTAGGTTTTGATTCACCTAAGGGTTTAATCGCAGGCTCATTGATGTTTATATATGGTGTCCCCCATGAATCTAATATGTCCCAATTTTCAAGAACGCTTGTTGCAGGAAATATATAGTCTGCATATCGTGCTGTATCGGTCATAAAGTGCTCCGAAACAATGGTCAAAAGGTCCGCTCTTTCCAGTCCTTTAAGAATCAAATTTTGATTAGGAGTGGTGACCGCTGGATTTGAATTAAATACAAATAGTGCATCTACTCTAGGGTTTAGTTCTTTGTTATTTAAAGCTTTACCCAATTCTATCATATTGATGGATCGGGTTGTCTTGCTCGTCAACGCCTTAGGTAAGTTTATGCTTTCCCAATTTAGTGATGCTCCAAACAACTCATAAGTCATGTGCATCAATCCGCCGCCAAAATGCCTCCAGGCACCTGTTAATGCAGGTAACATGGCTACTGTTCTAAAGGCACTTGCCCCATTTACTTGATGTTCCATACCTATAAGGACTCTAATTAGGGAGGGTGAGCTTTGCGCGTATGTTTTTGCTAATGAAATGATAGTTTCCTTTTCGAGGCCAGTAATTTGTGCAACGGATTCTGGATCATATTTTTGAACATGTTCTTTTAATTCTTCAATACCAACCGTATAAAGGTCAATATATTCTTGGTCTTGTAAGTTGTCTTTAAGTATGACATGCATTAAACCCAAAGCAAGGGCTGTATCGGTGCCTGGATAGGGTTGAATATGCCAATCTGCTTGCTCTGAAGTTTCAGAACGGAAGGGATCCACAGCAACTATTGTGGCACCATCGTTTTTAGCTTTCTGTATAAAAGGCCAGAGATGTTGGTTCGATCGAATTGGATTAGTACCCCAAAGAATAATATATCGACTATGGACGATGTCTTGAGGTAATACGCCCGTTGTTTGTCCGTTTGTTGCCAAAATACCTGCTACTGCTGCATTACCGCAAATTGTTCTTTCCAATTGACTGGCTCCAATATGTGTAAAAAATCTATTAGGTATGGCCTTGCTCTGGACTTTACCTTGATTGCCACCAAAACTATATGGGAGTATGGCTTCACCTCCTTTTTTATCAATGATATCCTCAAGTTTGGCAGCCACTTCACTTATGGCTTGCGCCCAGCTTATTTTTTTAAATTCCCCTTTTCCTTTAGGACCTTGCCTTTTTAAGGGCGTAAGTATTCGATTAGGGTGGTAGGTCACATCGTTAGGGAAATCTACCATTTTATTACACAGTTTTCCTGCGGTATATGGGTTTTGGCTTGCTTCAAAACCAATTATCTTATTATTTGAGGTGGTTATTTTCCAACTACATCGATCTGGACAATCGTGATAACATGCACCATGCGAGGTTTTAATAGTTGTGTTTTTACTGCATGAGGAGGTCAAAAACGGTATAGAAGTGAGACCGATACCAATGGCAGTCTTACCTGTAATTTCTAAAAAGTCTCTTCTATCAATACCTTTATTTTTCTTTGAGCTCATACCTTATGTTTAATAATCGCCAGTGTGTTTGTGTATAACCAGTTATGTAGATTCACAACTAAATTAATAAAAGAAAATGACCCAAAAGAAAATTAGTGCGATTTTCATAGTACTCACAAAACGCGTCACTAATTATAAACACTGTTGATATTTCTTATTTTACTGCTTTCGCTGATAATGATTTTGTGTCAATTGATTCAAATATGTTTTCGCTTTGACAAGTTCGAATTTTAGTGCTTTTGGAAGTTCTGAAAATAAAGGTGAACCACCACCTAACAGTATTGGAATGGTCGTAATTCGCATTTCGTCAATTAAGTCGGCTTTTAGAAAATTTTGTATGGTAGTACCTCCATCAATATAAAGGTGATGATACCCTTGCTCGTAAATCTGTTCTAAAATCTCAGTCAATGTGCCTTTCACTAAAAACACTTTTTCATCATGACTTTTAGGGACTTTATTTAAAGTACCACTTAAGAGGAATACGGGTTTAGTATATGGCCATTCACCATCAAATCCACAAACAGTTTCAAACGTTTTTCTTCCCATAACAATGGCGTCAATAGCGTTGGTAAATTCAATATATCCCATATCATCATTATTGGGATTTGGTGTTGAATTAAGCCAGTCAATACCACCGTTTTTATCGGCGATATAGCCATCTAAACTTGTAGCGATAAACACACTATTTTTCTTATTCATTGTTATCTGGATTTAGTATGTCAATAATATAACCCTTATTTATATATAAAAAGTAACAGAGTTAGTAGCCTCTTTTTAATGATACAACGTTTTGTAATGCTTCATTTTGTAAAAACAGATTATAATTTTCTGTAACCTGTTCAATGGCGGAGTCTACCTTTGTCAAACTTGCTATATGTGGTGTCATTTGAATTTTTGGATGCTTCCAAAACAAATGGTCATTGGGTAATGGTTCTTCTGAAAAAACATCTAAGAAAGCGCCAGATAGCATAGATGCATCTAGTGCGTTGATTAAATCTGCATCAACGAGATGTTCTCCTCTACCAACATTAATAAGAAATGAATCTTTAGGTAATTTTTGAAAAGTAGTTGTATTTAAAATGCCTCTGGTTTTATCTGTTAACGGCAATAGATTAATTAAAAAATTAGAATTATTTAAAAATGTATCAAATTCATGTTGGTCATGATAGCTTTTAACATTTAGAATCTGTTTTTTAGAATGACTCCAACCTTTCACGTTAAATCCCATTTGAGCAAATTTTTCAGCTACAAAACCACCAATTTTACCTAAGCCTAATATGGAAACGGTTGTATTATCAATTGTTTTATAATTATGCTGTTTCCAAGTAATTTCTTTTTGTTGTTTTAAATAAATTTTTGTGTTTTTTAATTCTGACAAAACAATGCTGAGTAGAAACTCCCACATATCGTTTGACAATTGTTTGTCAACGATACGCGTTATTACTGTGTTTTCGTTAATAGTTTGTGTGCTTGTAATGTGTTCAACAGAAGCGCCTACAGACTGGATGACTTTAACATTTGGAAAGTGCTCTAGCACCTTTTTTTTTGGTTTCCAACATATCACAAAATCTACGGATTGCTTATTTTTCACATTTGGATATACTTCTATTGTTGTATTTGGTAATTTCTTCTTTAATACTTTTTCCCATGGAATAGGGTTTTTATTTTCAAAGATTAAAACAATGCTCATGTTTTCGAATTTTTATACAATAGTATCAGTGCAATACTAAAATGTAAAATTGATTTTATCATTTTTAACGATATTGATCATTGAAAAGATTTATTCACTATCCGGTAAAGCATTAAATTCATCACGCTTCTTTTTTATCCAGTTCTTCATCGCTTCAGAGTCTGGCGTTTCCATCAATACTCTCATTCTATTCATGGCTTCAAGATGTGCTTCATCTTTTTTTTGAAACATGTCCATCCCATGTTGTTTGCTCATTTCCGAAATGTCTTCAAAGGTATTGGCATTGAATTCTTTTTCACATGCGCCGCCTAATTGTCTGCAAGTCATTGTTTTCATTTTTCTAGTTTTTTTAAGTATTGCCAATGTTTTTGTGTGTGGTTTGTGCGACTTAGCATTCAAAGAGTTTTGAGTCGTTGCAAATCAGTTGTTTAAATATATAAATATTAATTGAAGTAGCAGTGCAGTTTTTATTATATACAGTGTTGAGCTTTCGTTATTATATTTCTTTCTTTATTAAATTCTGTATTTTTTCGATTGTCCTAATCCCGCGAGTAATAATATGAATTCCGCCGCCAAAATTGTTACGATTAAGTTTTATAATATTATACACTTTTGAGGGATTTAATAGAATACTGTAATCTTTTAATTCTACAGATCTTTTAAATTCAAACTCCACTATTTCTTCTACTAAAATGGGTGTCCAATGTTGATTAAAAGCAAGTTCAACATCATTTATCGCCTTAATCATAAGTGAGGCTTCATCATCGTAATATGTACCTAATAAAAAGCGTAGTTCTTTGTTTGAAATTTTATCCAATCCATTGGAATTTAAAACTTCGTAGGCATTAGTTAGAGGTTGAAACCTGTCAAATTGTATTATTGCTCCGAGCCAAATCTTAATGCTATCTTCTGGTTTTTCAGATAATTCAGAATTTAAGATTTTATCCGAAGATGTAACGGCATTATCAAAACTTATTAAAATTTTTTCTAAAGTGAGCTTATCCTTTTTAAGATTTAATTGAATTTGAGTAAGCATTTCTTTTTCAAATTCCTTATTTTTTGCATTCTCGTTTAGATTATTAATCTGCAAAGCAATTAAAATTCCAATAACAACAAGAATTATTTCGCCTAGTGCATATTTAAAATACATTCCATTTTTGTCTTTCTTCATAAGGTTGTAACGAATTTTTCTAAAGAATTTTATCATTGTGGGTGAGTTCGTAGTTTTAAAGATAATTAAATCCTAAATCCTGAGTTTTTGAAATAAAAAAAGTGATTAAGTGTCCAATTTAAGGCTTTTATATTAACCAAATAGTATGTGGTCTATTGAGATAATCGGATGTGTTTTAGTCGTTAATTACACACGTGGTTGTGCCTTGTTAATTTTAGCGATAAGTTTAATTACCCTTTTCCATACCCAAACCAATTCACTAACAGCTGATTAATAGTAAAAAAGACAATACATAAGACTAGGACATAGGAAAACTTAACAAACTTTTCTTTTGCTGATGTTTTTGTAAGTGCATCAAAATGAGTTAGCGTTTTAATTATTTTTATAACCGTCTCTTTGTTAATCCATAAAATGATTAGTAGCATGATAAAATATATTATTGCACTAGCTAATGCACCATATTCATCAAGAAAGAAAATATCGAAAACAATGACATTAACCATTATTGGAATTAGGATCAAGGTTCCAATTAGTTTAGTTCTATTAAAGAGCAGCAATAATGCTCCTATAAGTTCACCAATGCCTATAAATAGCATATAGCCATATGAACGCCCCATAAAAACCCAAGCCAAATCAAAATCAGGAATTTTATTGATAGGCATTGTTTCTATTTCTGCGGGTATTAAGTCTGGCGTATAGAACTGGGCGCCTAGTATTTTTCCTAACCCATAGAAGGCAATAAAAAAGAAGACGTATAAACGGCATACCATTTCAATGGTGTCTTTATAATTTATTTTTTTCATTAATTATTTTTTGTCGATTTACATTAATGAGACTCTATTTCTTAATAAAATGTTACAGAAAATAGTATGATCTTTTTATTCATATAGGTGGTTTTAGGTGTTTAAATGCATCTTATAAAGTAAATCACTAGGTTTGAGGTTACCCGTTAGCCCTGATAATTCCCGTTCTACATTGAGTAAGATGATGTCGTATTTATAATATTGGTCAGTGCCTTTATTGGCCGCTTTAGATTTATTTAAACCACTTATAACACCTTCCAAAAAAATGATATTCATCATAAGTCTAAACTGATGCTCTTCTAATAGCGGTTGTCCATTTTCTTGGACTATGAATGAAAAATATTTTGTGTATTTCATAATTAGTTAATACTTGCAAAGTTAGTTTAGAATTCATTTAATGATTGCTTGAGTTTGTAGTAAAATTTTAGAAAACTATTGATTAAGTAAGCATAAAAAGTAGTAGGATAGATAGGCGATTTTTAAAGTGAGCATATACTTCATCGCTTAAAATTAGGCACAAAAAAAAGCTCTAGAATTTCTAGAGCTTTTTAAATCAATAAATCGTATGCTTAGTTGTCGCCTTTTACCAACGCTGCAGTTTCCTTAGCGTCTTCAGTAGTTTTTTCAACTTCAGCAGCAGTTTCATTAGCTGTTTCTGTTGCACTTGCTGTTAAAGCTTCAAGCTTTGCTTTTGCTTCTTCAACAGCTTTATCAGCAGCTTCTTTTGCTTCTCCTACTGCATTCTTAGCTACTTCTTCAGCATCTATTAACGCTTGTTTAGCAGCATCGATAGCTTCTGTTGTAGCTTCACTTGCTTCATCCATTGTGTCAGCAGCTTCAGCTATAACTTCTTCTGTTTCTTCAACAACATTTTCTGTTGCTTCAGTAACGTCAGCTACTACTGCTTCAGCATTTTTATTGTCTTTACAAGATGTCAATGATACTGAAAGTGCAAGTACTAATACCGCGATTAAATTTACTTTTTTCATTTTAGTGTTTTTAGTGTTAATTAATATTGTACAAGTATGAACTTGCAAAAAAGCCACATTTTTTATAAATGTTGCACCTTATTTACGCGTGGTTTAATGATTTGGATGTTTTATCGATGAAATACAAAAAGCCATTCAAATTAATGAATGACTTTTCTTCACACAATAGAATAGTATGTAATATATTTTATTTTTTAGAATAGTTGGCCATGCCACCTTTTTCACTATCTACAGTAATGGTATTCCATGAAGAGCCTTTAATAATCCATCTTACCTTAGTTACATTATTTCCAGGGATGTTAGCAACTTTGATTTTTTCTGGAGTGTTAACCTGCTCTGTAGTGACTCCAAAATCTTCATTGTTTACCAACATGCCGCTAATAACTTTTGCTCCATTTATACTAATGTAATCTGGTCTTGAGATGTTGTATTTTAAATCCTGACTCGCGTGTGTAGGCATCATGCGATCATTATTAATATAGGCCGTAATCTCGGTAAGTCCGCCATTGAGCTTTTTTTCTTTTACATCACTTATTGTAAGCCGTGGCATATGATGCGCATGATAAAAAGTAAATGCCATATTACGATGAAGTTCTTCTTCTAGCATAAAACCAGGGGTTGCACGCCCAATGTTTTTTCTAAAACCACCAATTTCAATCTCGCCATATGTTGGGTGATCATATGGTTTCCATTCACTAAAAGCATCGCCCATAAGCAAGTCTTTTTCAAACTTGTACATTTGATTTCGATCTCTTTCCTTGGTTTTGTAATAGGCAAATGAACTAAAAATTTCATTGGTAAACGTATAGATACCCCTACCACCATAGAACCAATCTAATTCACCACCAAATACAGAATATAAATCTTTATACACTACCATATAGCGATATCCGGGCATCATTTCTTCACCTTTTTTACCAATGGCATCATAAATAGCAATATCTGCTCTATTGTAGGTAGATAAATCTTCTTCTGCTCCAGGGCCTCTTAAAATCATCCCTCCTGAATTATGATAACTTTGCGCTCCGGCTATGTTTGGATGACTTAATACAAAATCGGCAACGGCTCTTGTCTCTGGAGCTGAGAAGGGATATTTATAGGCGCCACGTTGTACATAATCTGGTTGCCATTTCCAACCCCAATCTCGATTTGGATCATAATACCCAGGACGATCTTCATTAACCAATCCATCGCCATCATTATCGATGCCTTCTGAACCCAAAAATTCATAACGCTGTCCTGTTACAACATCGTCAGGCCCTATTTCTATCATCATTCTTGGGTCTTTTGGATCTACAATCATATTCCCATTAGGGTTTTTACGACGCATTCTAGTCACGGATCCGTCACCGTCTAAATCTTCTAAACCATCTTCATCAAACAATCCATCTCTATCATCGTCAAGCGCAATCATACCTGCCCTTGGGCTACTTCCGGTATTCGCTTCTTTCATATAATTGTTTCTAGCATCTGGATTGATAGTAGGTACGATATAAAAGACGCGTTCGTTTAACATGTCTGTAATATAATCTATGTCTTCAAAATTTTCGGTAAGGTACCAAGCGGTATATGTGCTAATTTCTCCTCCTTGAATTTCATTAGAATGGATGTTTCCATCTATATAAAACCCAGGTTTCCTGTCGGCATCACCAACCTTATAATTGGTAATGGCTAACATCCAAATATCACGTCCTTCAGTAGATTTTCCAATAGATTGACGTTTAACCAGGTTAGGATATGCATCAGCAATTTTTTTACTTAATGCCGCTAAACCTTCAGCCGTATAATATTTGTTAAAGGCGATTTGAACTTTTGGGTTATGAGGTGAACCCGCAGCTCTAAATATATCTTCTTGTTTTTGTGCTTGTACAGCTAGTGGTAAAATCATCACTAGCATCAGTAATTGAATTATTTGTCTTTGTAAGTTCATAATGCTATTTTAATGTAATGGTTTTTGAATCTGTTCCAGTATGTGATGTTCCTGCTTTAAGCGTCACATTCCCGCTACCTTGAACCAGCCATGTGAATTGTTTAGAACTGTCACCATCAATGGCGTCTATAAGATCTATTTTTTTACCAGAAATCAACGTTTGATTCTTATTAAGTGAAAGTTCTATTTTTATTTTCCTCAACCAACGTGATCGTTTACCCATGTCCGTATGAGTTGGTAAAAATCCGTTGTTATGAACGTCCACGGTAATACGTGTCAATTCGTTATTAACGCCTTCTATAGCAATATTTTCTATAGAAATATTAGGTTGTAATTTCGCGACCTCTAAAATGAAATCAGTATGTGTCTTACTAAGTTCTGCGACCTTATCATATGAAGGGTTTTGCATTACAAACGGAGAAATACCACCAACTTCAACGGTTTTATTAGGAAAATCTGGGTGATCAATTTTAGTCCAATCTACAAACACATTACTTAAATCGTTTTGATTGGCGAATTGCAAATAATTTGCTTTTACATTCTTATGAGCTTTAACTGTTGAATCCCCTTTAAATTTTGCTGGCCACCATCCTGGTGTGCTTAGCGCAAGTCGTCCAAAATGGAAATAGGACCATTCAAAGAAACCACCACCTTTTGCCATTGCACTTGGCGCATCTTTGGCAGTATTAATTTTATTATACTGTTTAGATACATACGCGTTCAGCTTAGCGTCATTTTTTAAAATACTAGTCACAACACGCTTTGATGCGCCTTCACGATTAAATTTTAACGGTGATGATAAATTGTTTTCAGGCCCGAGAGAAATTATAGCATATAAATTCCATTGTTGGTATAGAAAATCTAATAGTGCGCGGTGTTCTTTTTCAGAAACGGGATGCTCTCCAGCACCGGGTTTGAAGTACGGGAAATTAAAACTAAAGTTTTTATTAAACATAATTCCACCTGGCCCATCTTCATTATACTTCCCGTCTTTATCATTATCAATGCCTTCAGAAAAAACTTTATAGTTTCCAAGTTCGCCATCGGCAGCATCGGCTTTCACCATAATTCGGTCATCTTCTTTGGATTTTACATAATCTCCGGTAACGTCTTCCACACGAATTAATGTAATTAATCCGTCTTTGTTTAAATCTTCAAACGGATCTTCATCAAATGCGCCATCACGATCGTCATCTGTTGATTTGGCATTGCCTTTATGTTCATATTTTAAATCTTTAAAATACTGTTCAGAGGCATTAGGACTCATATTTGGAAAGATATAGAATGTCGTATTTTCTAAAACTTCCGAGTGATTTTTAAGAATGTCTTCTGCCATAGTAATGGCCATTTCAGTACTTAAAAGAAGACTGCCGTCTATACCACCAACAATTGCAATTGCTGGATGATCTTGTGGGTCGCCTGAAGATAAGGTAAGTGCCCAAATATCATATCCTCCAACGGTTTTGGTTAGGGATTGAAGTTTGGCTTCAGGGTGATTACTTTGTAAACGCTTAAGAGCATTCGTTTGTTCGTTAAAGTTCCTGTAATTAGACTGTCCAAAGGAAACTGCAGAACAAAAGAACAGGAGTACCCAAAAGCTTTTGGGGATAAAGGAGTTGGTTTTAAACATGTGGTTAGTGAGTTTAATGAATAAATGCCAAGTTTATCTACAAAACCTAGCCTTAACAAACCTATTTGTTATTTAGATATTATCCAAAAAAAGCAATTGCTTTAACGTAATTTAACGTTTGATAAATAGGCCGTGATGTGATTGACTGCACCTTTATTTTGATTGATGTAATTACGATTGATATCACCTGCCTTTTTTCGTGCGATAGAATCTTTAATCAAATGATCTAAACACATTTTAAGAGTGGCGTTGTCAGTGACAGAAAACATACCGCCTAAAGCAATCATATCAAAAGCTTCGGGGAATTTAGTATAGTGCGGCCCAATAAGTATGGGAACACCAAAAACGGCTGCTTCCAAGGTGTTATGAAGTCCTGTTTTACCCATAGCGCCACCCACATAGGCAAGATCAGCATAATTATAGATTTTCGCGAGGAGACCAATAGTATCAATAATTAAAACCTGGTAGGAACTTATATCTTTATCTGCTTTTTCTGAAAATAAGGTGGCCTTCTTGTTTAAGGTTTTAACAAATGTATTAATTTGATTAGGCTTGATATTGTGAGGTGCAATGATGAATTTTAAGTTTTCAGGCGCTGTATTTATGTAATGACCTAAAATAGCTTCGTCTTCAGGCCAAGTGCTTCCTGCAACTAGACACAATTGGTCTTGTTTAAATTCTTCTATAAAGTCTAGCGTATTATTTTGATTGAGTTGATTGCTAACACGATCAAATCTCGTATCACCAGAACAACTTACATTATTAAAATTAATAGATTTAAGTAATTCCTCTGACTCTTGATTTTGAACAAAAATATGATCGAATGATTTTAAAGCTCTTAGCGTTAATTTACCTTGAGGTTTAAAGAAACTCTGATTTTTTCTAAATGAAGCAGAGATTAGAATGGCTTTTATTTCTTGCTGTTTGAGTTCTAAAAGATAATTTGGCCAAATTTCATATTTTACAAAAATGACAAGCTCAGGATGCGTGGCTTTAATGAATTTTTGAGCATTAGTTTTGGTGTCTAAAGGAAGATAAACCACGGCATCAGCAATGGGCGTGCTTTTTTTTACTTCGTAGCCAGATGGTGAAAAGAAACTTAAAACAAACTTATATCCAGGATGCTCTTTTTTAACGGCTTCAAAAACAGGTAAGCCCTGTTCGTATTCACCCAATGAAGCGCAATGTGCCCAAATAACGGTATCCTCATCTTTAATATTGGCATGTAGAATATCAAATGTTTCAGCACGACCTTTAACCCCTAATTTTAATTTTTGATTAAAATTGGAGATCAAATTTAAATGGAATGAAGCAATGTGAGTGAGTATGTTATATAGGGTTCTCAATCTTTTTTCTTTGTTGCTAAAATACATTCTTTATCTTAATTTGATTGAATTAGATGTCTGAATTTTGTATTTTCGCTGTCATTGAAATCGCTAAGATTTCAAATTTGAACTTCAAAGCATCGGCATGAGAAAAATACAAATGGTAGACCTAAAAGGTCAATATGAAGGCATAAAAGATCAGGTCAACACTTCGATTTTAGATGTCATTGAATCAACGGCATTTATTAATGGCCCTCAAGTACATGCATTTCAAAAAAATCTTGAAACGTATTTGAATGTAAAGCATGTTATTCCATGTGCTAATGGAACTGACGCATTGCAAATAGCGATGATGGGGTTGGGACTAAAACCAGGAGACGAAGTTATTACAGCCGATTTTACTTTTGCTGCTACTGTTGAGGTTATAGCATTATTAGGATTAACACCGGTCTTGGTTGATGTAGAGCCTGATACGTTTAATATTGATGTGGAAGCGATAAAAAACGCCATAACAGAAAATACAAAGGCAATTGTACCCGTTCATTTGTTTGGTCAATGTGCCAATATGGATGCTATTATGGAAATAGCCGAAGTGCACAATTTATTTGTGATTGAAGATAATGCCCAAGCAATTGGGGCGACATATACGTCTGCCAATGGGAGCAAAGCAAAGGCCGGAACTATTGGACACGTGTCTTCTACGTCATTCTTTCCCTCAAAAAATTTAGGTTGCTACGGTGACGGAGGCGCTATTTTTACTAATGATGATAACTTGGCACATATTATTAGAGGTGTTGTCAATCATGGTATGTATGAGCGTTATCATCATGATGTTGTGGGTGTGAATTCGAGATTGGATTCTATTCAAGCGGCAGTATTGAATGCTAAATTACCAAATCTAGATACTTACAATAATACCAGACGTGATGCCGCTAGAAAATATAATGCAGCTTTTGCCAAGCATACAAAAATTGTAACTCCAAAAACGGTAAATGGATGTGGACAAATATGTGATACCTGCGACTGTCATGTATTCCACCAATACACATTAAAAATATTAGACTGTGATAGAGATGCTTTGGTTAAACACTTAGGCGAACAAGGCATTCCGTGTGGCGTATATTACCCCATTCCACTGCATAAACAAAAGGCCTATGTAGATGCGCGTTATAATGAAAAAGATTTTGCAGTCACAAATCAATTAATAAAAGAAGTGATTTCGCTACCAATGCATACAGAATTAGACGATGAGCAAATTGAATTTATAACATCAACAGTAATAAAATTTGTAAATGCATAAAGTTCTGGTCACAGGAGGCTTAGGTTTTATAGGGTCTCATACTGTCGTAGAGTTACAACAAAAAGGTTTTGAAGTTATAATCATCGATGATTTGTCTAATTCTTCAATTGAAGTGTTAGAAGGTATTTCTTCAATAACCAGCGTGAAACCTCATTTTGAAAAGTTAGATTTAAAGGACAAACCTAAAGTTCAAGGGTTCTTCAATAAGCATAAGGATATTAAGGGTGTGATTCATTTTGCAGCGAGCAAAGCTGTAGGCGAAAGCGTTGATGAGCCTTTAATGTATTATGAAAATAATATAAATACTTTGGTTTATGTATTGCAAGAATTGTCTCGGCTTGAGGGTGCTAATTTTATTTTTAGTTCGTCTTGTACGGTTTATGGTCAAGCAGATACGTTACCCATTACTGAAGATGCACCTGTAAAAATGGCCGAATCGCCCTATGGAAACACAAAACAAATAGGTGAGGAAATAATTCAGGATACTTGCAAAGTGACCAGTCACTTAAATGCGATTGCCTTAAGGTACTTCAATCCAATTGGTGCACATACAAGCGCAATTATAGGAGAACTCCCAATAGGGGTGCCTCAAAATTTGGTGCCATATATTACTCAAACGGGTGCTGGAATGCGTGAAGAATTATCGGTTTTTGGAGATGATTACCCAACAGAAGACGGGACTTGTATTCGCGATTACATTCATGTCGTTGATTTGGCAAAAGCGCATGTCATAGCTCTAGAACGTCTATTGTCTCAGGTCAATACTGAGAATTTCGAAACCTTTAATTTAGGAACAGGGACAGGCAGTTCTGTTTTAGAAGTTATTAAATCTTTTGAAAAAGTATCCAATAAACCATTGAATTATAAGATCGTTGCGAGACGGCCTGGTGATATAATTTCAGCCTATGCAGACACCACAAAAGCAAATGATGTATTAGGTTGGAAAGCGGCATCTTCTTTAGATGATGCCATGGCATCTGCTTGGAAATGGGAGCAAAACATTAGAAAATAATTACCTACATTAGTAGTCTAATAAATTTCTTAACTAACCATTAATCATGAAAAAAATTATTTTTCTACTTGCTGTGATGCTTTGTTCAAGTGTTATAGCTCAAGACACTTATTTACATTGCGGAAAATTAATTGACACTAAATCTGGTCAAGTTTTAACAAACAAAACCATTGTAGTAAGTGAAAATAAAATCACATCAGTTGAAGATGGATTTATAAATCCTAAAAACTCAGATGATTTGGTAATTAACTTGAAAGATAAAACTGTAATGCCTGGTTTTATTGATATGCACGTACATATTGAAGGTGAAACAAGTCCAACACAATATTTAGATGCCTTTACAAAAAATGATACTGACGTGGCTTACGATGCTGCAGAAATTGCATATCGAACCTTATTAGCTGGATTTACAACGGTAAGAGATTTAGGAGGGTCTGGTGTAAACGTTGCTTTGCGTGATGCTATTAATAAAGGAAAGGTTCCTGGTTCGCGTATTTTTACCGTTGAAAAAGCTATTGGAACTACTGGTGGACATGCCGATCCAACCAATGGAATGCGTTTAGATATGATGGGAGACCCTGGACCAGTCGAAGGCGTTATAAATAGTCCAGCTGATGCCAGAAAAGCAGTGAGACAACGCTATAAAAATGGAGCGGATTTAATCAAAATTACGGCAACAGGTGGTGTTTTAAGTGTAAGTAAGAATGGAGTTAATCCTCAATTCACACAAGAAGAAGTTGATGAAATTGTTAAAACTGCCAATGAATATGGAATGAGTGTCGCAGCGCATGCACATGGTATAGAAGGCATGAAACGAGCTATTAAAGCAGGGGTGCAAACAATTGAACATGGATCTTTAATGGACACAGAGACAGCTCAATTAATGAAGCAATACAATACCTATTTGGTGCCAACACTTTCCGCTGGACGTTATGTTGCTGGTAAAGCAGATGTTCCAAATTATTATCCTGAAATCATTGTGCCTAAAATAAAATTGATTGATGCTCAATTGAGAAAGACTTTTGCAATGGTGCAAAAGGAAGGTGTCAATATCGCATTTGGTACTGACGCAGGTGTATTTCCACATGGAGAAAATGCAAAAGAATTTGGTTATATGGTAGAAACCGGTTGGTCATCAATGTTTTCAATTCAATCGGCTACAATTACTAATGCAATGCTTTTAGATATGGAAAATGAATTGGGGCAACTTAAACCTGGATTTATTGCAGATATTGTAGCTACAAATGATGATCCAACAAAAAATATTAAAACAACAGAAAATGTTGTTTTTGTAATGAAA
>JAGSHF010000191.1 GCA_023954685.1 Flavobacteriaceae bacterium
ACAGAGCCCAATAATTGCGGGGGTGTTTTTTGAGACATCAGCACCTATTTCTGAAATGACACGAGCCATATTTTTCACCTTTTTAGTATAGGCTGTATACGGATCAAAATCCAGTTCCATTATAGGGCTTGCTTCATCAAATTTGTTAGGGTCATTTATCGTGTCAAAAAGGTTTTCAACGTTATAAAAAGCGACAGTATGGACTCTAAATTTCCGTTTGTCTTGCGCGTAGTTTTTGGTGAGTATTAATACACCAAAAACAGTAATAAATATTTTTAATAGTCTCATTTATAGACATGTTACGCTTATGCTAATTTAAAATAAAAACGACACCAATTGTTACTATCCACAAGAAATAATGTAACTTTATAACCCTTATTGTTCTTAAATTTAATAAGGAAGTATTAATTTTAATACTAAACATGACGAAAAGACTATTTATTTTAATAGGATTCTTTTCAGTGTTTTTTTCTTCTGCGCAGACTACCATAAAAGGTAGTGTAAATGATGCTGTTACTTATGAACCTATCCCTAACGTTTCAATTACTATTGAAGAAACTTTCCTGTATACAAAATCAGATGTTTATGGGAAATTCATCTTTACGGGTGATTTACCATTAGGAGAACATGTTTTAAACTTGACAAAAGCAGGTTATGAAACTGCACGATACCCTATTATAGTTAATCATGGCGCTACGGTGGATATTTCTGATATGATTCTTAAAATAGATGTCTCGGATGCGGCAAATTTTGCTCTTATCACGCTATCTGATGATGAGTTAAATAATGATTCTTATGGGGCAGATAATATTTCTGGTTTGCTTCAAGCCTCTAAAGATGTTTTTTTAAGAACTGCCGCTTTTGAGTTTAGCCCCTCTTTTTTTAAAGTTCGTGGCTTAGATTCTGAACATGGAAAAGTTTTGATTAATGGTATAGAAATGAACAAGATGTTCAATGGTAGACCTCAATGGAGCAATTGGGGAGGTTTAAATGACGTCATGAGAAATCAAGTATTTACCAATGGAATTCTACCATCAGCATATAATTATGGTGGAATATTGGGGACAACTAATATTAGTACCAGAGCCTCTTTGTATAGAAAAGGAGGTAGAGTGACCTATTCTTCAGCAAACAGAAGTTATACCAATCGGGCTATGGCATCATTTTCATCTGGCCTAATTAGTGGTGGCTGGGCGTATTCAATTTCTATTGGTAGGCGTTGGGGTAATGAAGGGTATCAAGAGGCTACTTTTTATGATGCTAATTCATTTTTTGGCGCCGTTGAAAAAAGAATAAATGACAAGCACAGTCTAAACTTTACAGGAATTTTTTCGCCCAACCGTAGAGGTAAATCTTCGCCAAATACACAAGAAGTTTATGACTTAAAAGATATAAAGTACAATGAATATTGGGGACATCAAGAGAATGTAAAAAGAAACTCTCGAGTAAAACGTTCTATAGAACCCATTTTAATGTTGAACCACAATTGGGCTATTGATACTAAGACAACGCTAAACACCAATATTGCATATCAGTTTGGTGTTTTGGGAAATAGTCGTTTGGATTACTCAGGAGGGGCCAACCCTAGTCCAGCTTATTATCAATTATTGCCGAGTTACTTCTTAGCCGATGATAACCCTGATTATGCTAGTGCTTATATTGCAGAGCAGAATTTTATTAATGATGGGCAAATAAATTGGAACAGCATCTATGATGCCAACCTAACCAATACTATTGTGGGATTACCGGGAGCGTATGCCTTGTATGAAGACCGCAGTGATGATAAACAATTTTCAGTTAATTCAATAATTAACAGAGAAATACATGAGCATCTTACGATTAATGGGTCTGTAAATTATAGCAATTTAAAATCTGAAAATTTTGCTGAAATCACAGATTTGCTTGGTGGTTCAGGATATTTAAACGTAGATCCATTTGATCAATATCAATACGATTTAAAGCATCCAGGTAGAATAGTAGGCGAAGGAGGGAAATTTAAATATCACTATGTGTTAACATCAAAAACCTTTGGAGCACAGGTTCAAGCTCAATTTAAATATTATAAGATTGATTTTTATTTTGCGACGAATTATAGAAATACGGAATACCAACGGGATGGGATCTTTCAGCATGAGGCCTATGTAACTCAGGACGATCAAGGCAATATTACTGATGATAATTCATTTGGGAAAGGCAGAAAACTTAAATTCAATGGTTATGGCATCAAAACAGGAGCTGTTTATAAGTTAACAGGGAGACATGTGTTTAGTTTTAATTTAACCTATAACACGAGGGCACCTTGGTTAAGAAACACATACTCAAATTCACGAGAGAATAATAGCGTAGTTGGAGATTTTAGTGGCATTGACATTACTGAAGAGAAAATTATGGCAAGTGATGTGAGTTATTTTTTTAGATCTCCAATAGTTCAAGCGAGAGTAACAGGGTATTACACAGCCATAAGGGATGCTAATGAGATTTCTTTCTATTTTGCTGATGGTGTTGGTGGTGATAGTCAGGCATTTGTTCAGGAAATTTTACAAGGCATAAACAAAAAGCATTTTGGGATTGAATTAGGAATTGAAGCAAAAATAACGCCTACTATAAAATTAAAGGCAGCGGCTTCATATGGTCAATTCACCTATGATAATAACCCATTACTGGTGTTGACTTCAGAAGATTTTGAAGATGAATATAAAAATCTCGGTAAGGCTAATTTGAAAAATTATAAA
Organism: Flavobacteriaceae bacterium; assembly: GCA_023954685.1. Classification (GTDB taxonomy): domain Bacteria; phylum Bacteroidota; class Bacteroidia; order Flavobacteriales; family Flavobacteriaceae; genus JAGSHF01. The sequence goes on from JAGSHF010000191.1 coordinate 2,733, forward strand.
CTAGCTGTTGGGCCTCAAAAAGCCTATTCTATTGGGTTTGAATATCGAGATCCAGATTATTGGTGGGTAGGTATTACAGGTAATTTTTTTAATGAAGCTTATTTAGACATTAGTCCATTAACTAGAACAGAGAATTTTTATTTAGACGATGACGGCTTACCATTTAATGATTATGATCCTGAAATAGCCAATGAATTATTAAAGCAAGAAAAATTTGAAAACTATATGGTAGTCAATGCTATTGGCGGTAAATCATGGAAAATTGGAGATTATTTTGTAGGTGTTTTTGCAAGTATTAATAATATTCTAGACAAGAAATATAAAACAGGTGGTTTTGAGCAAGGTAGAAATGCAAATTATAGAGAATTAAGAGATGATAACGCTAATCCCAAACGTGTTTTCGGCCCCAAGTATTGGTTTGGGCGTGGGACGAACTATTTCTTAAACGTGAGTTTTAGATTTTAATAAAAATAAGTTAGTAATTATGAGAATGAACAAATTTTTAGCCTTTTTCGTATTAATGATTTTAATTTTCAATTTAGAATCATGTGTGCAAGATGATGATTTTTCAATACCAGAAAGTTTAGGTCAAGAAGAGAATTTAGGCTTAGAAGCCGTTTTAGAAGGACTAGAAAACGGAAGCTTAAATCTTACCACCATAAATCATTTAAAGGCTCTTTATGGAAGTGGAGAGTCTGCTATACAAATAGAAACAGATATCGTTCTTAAAGGATATGTCAGCTCATCAGATTATTTTGGAAATTTCTACAAAGAGTTGTATCTGCAAGATGCTTTTGAAAACCCAACACAAGGAATTCATTTAATGTTAGAACAACCTGATTCGTATAATAAATTTAACATGGGACGTGAAGTTTATATTCTTCTTAAGGGACTTTATATTGGAGAAGCAAGAGTTGGAAATGGGGTAATTTCAATAGGAGGGACAATTGAAACTACTGATTTTGGAACTAATGTAGATAATATGTCAATTAATCAAATAAAGGCTTCTATGTTTAGGTCTGAAATTTCTGAAAACATATTACCGTTAGATATAAGTTTCTCACAAATTAGTAACGCTCACATTGGGATGTTTGTGAAGGTCAATGGCGTTGAGTTTGCTGATGATTTAGCTGGTGAAACTTATTTTGATCCTGTTCAAAGTTATGATACAAAACGTATAATGCAGAGTTGTGAAGGTTTTGAGTATACAAATTTCATTTTGGAAACAAGTGAGTTTTCAAGTTTTAAGGATGAATTATTACCAATTAATAACGGGTCAATTTCGGGAATTATTACAAAAGATTTTTTAGGGGATACAATTATTATGGTATTAAATTCAAGTGCTGATGTGGATTTTAATAATGAACGTTGTGAGTTGCTAGACGCTGCAAATTATACAATAATAGTTTCTGAGAATTTTCAATCAGTGACACATAATACAAATTTAAATTTACCAGGATGGACAAATTTTAATGAAGTAGGTTCAAGAGTATGGCGAGAAAGATTTCGTGAAGAAAATGGTTATACCGAATTTACAACTTTTGGAGGTTCAAACGAGGTTAATATAGGTTGGTTGGTAGCGCCAAGTATAAATACCAATTTGTATCCAAATACTTTTGTTAATTTTAAAACGGCACAACATCATGTTGAATCTGATGAAAATAAAATTGAAGTGTTTATATCTACGGATTATAATGGCTCGGACGTATTAGCAGCAACATGGTTGTCAATTACTGCTAATTTGCCAGGTAAGCATCACACATGGTACGAATTTATCGATTCTGGCATGATAGATATTTCTAATTATTCTGGGGAACTGCATTTTGCATTTAAAGTAACTGGATCAGGGATTGATGAAAATCTAGATGGTTCGTTTCAAATAGATGATTTTAATGTGTATGGTAAAAATTAAGCTACTTTTCAGTTTGGTCCTATAAAACCAATTGATTGGTGAAATAAAATTTTACTTTAGCTAAAATCTTAGGCATGACCATATTTGATCAGTTTGTCTTCAATGTATTTCATTATTACAAGCCAAAATTAAAGAAACGGGCAAACCGTATTGCTATTATTTATATCAGTATTTTGCAGTCAGCACTTATATTGCTTTTTGGTGTTTTCTTCGCGGCATTTTTTAAGCAAATGCATGTCACAACGATGAGCAGTACTAAAGCGTGGATGCTTTTTGTAATGGTTGTTTTGGTCATTTTTTTTAAGAATTGGATGCAGTACAGTGGTAGAAAACGTAAAATACTTAACGCAAAATTGTCTAAAGGAAAATCTCGGGCATACAACATTTGGGTTTTGTGGTTTTTGCCTTTAGCTTGTGTATTCTTAGCTTTATTATTACATCAAAAAGTATAGCATTACGTATTGTGTTTTAAGTGTAAATACACAGGAAAGTGATCGCTAAAACCGCCCTTGTATTTTTTACCGACATAGGTTCTAAACGGATTGCCTTTATACTTGCCTTTGTATTGTTTTAAAAAATTGCTATCAAAGATATTGGCTTTTGAAAAACTGTGCTTTCCTGTTTTGTATTCAAAAAAATTGGTAGAAAATAAAATTTGATCAAAAAGATTCCACTCTAAACGGTGGTTTGAGCTCCCACGTGTGTAGGTAGGTAAATCGCTCATAGGGTTGTACATATCTTGACCTTGAACCAGTTGTTGCACACTCTTGTTATTGGGATTATCATTAAAATCACCCATAACTATAATTTTAGCATTTTCATCTCTGGATTTTATACCGTCCGTGATTTCAATAACTTTATTCGAGGCAATAAGACGTTTTGCTTCGGAAATCTCCGTGCCTTCCCGTCTTGAGGGCCAATGATTAACCAACACATAGATTTTTTCATCATTCAGAAATCCACTTACCATCAATATATCTCGAGTATAGTCAATTTCCCCATCTTCATAAAAAAGTTGAAGAGAAAATACTTCAGAATGTTCAACGGTAAAAGAGGAACTGTCATAAATTAAAGCCACATCAATACCACGCTCATCAGGAGAATCATAGTGTACAAGACTGTAGGCGTCGTTTTTTAAAAATTTTGAGGCTACCAAATCGTCCACTACGCGTTTATTTTCAACTTCGGCGAGTCCTACCATTACGGGAGATCTGCCAGAAGTGGTGTGTCCAATTTCTGAAATGGCTTTTCCAAGCTTTCTTAGTTTATTCTGGTATCGTTTTGCGGTCCATTTTTTTTCAGAATTAGGTAAAAAATCATCATCATTGGTATAGGCATCATTTAAAGT
>JAGSHF010000183.1 GCA_023954685.1 Flavobacteriaceae bacterium
TCCACAAGGCATTAATATTTGATTCACTTTTTATTGTATCGAACAGTTCAGGTACCGATTCTTGTATCGTAACGTTATCTATATTTTCAATTGTAATATAATTTAAGATACTCTCGTTCCTATCGTAATTGTAGCTCACATTTTGAATCACACTATTGTTGTACGAAATTTCATAGGTAGCAGCAATTCGAGGTGTTTCATTAGTTGTAATGTTAACTTTTTGATGCATTACCCGTTGTAAAGGGATAATACTTTCATCACCGGCAACAAGCTTTAATATAGCATCTTGTTGCAATTGGGTTTGTACATCATAAGAGACTTCTTGACCAATGGTATAGTATAGTTTTGGTAGTTTTAAACTTTGCCTACCAATATTGTATAAGGTTGGGACAATAAGAGGGGAATCTTTAAAATTTGAGTTATTAGCATTTAAAGCACCTGCAAAAACAAACATTGTACCCGATTGCACCAAAAACGGCGCATTATCTTCAAATTTTAAAATAGCGGCTTCAGATGTTTGTATATTGAAATATGATTTTACTTTTGGGTATTGAAAATTACGTACTTGCTTATTAAACACTTCGTTAAAAAGAGGGTGGTCATAACTAATAGATGTAATTTGTTTTTCTAAAGAAACATTTGATTGATAAGATATATTCGATTTGTATTTAAAAAACTGATTATAAGTTGTTAAATTACTCTTATCTGAAGGTATAATTAAAGTACTACCGCCACTACTCATAAAAGCATTTAAGGCATTAGAAAGTGATATCGGAATCTGTTCTAATTCGTTTAGAATGATTAAATGTTGACTATCAATATCATTGTAATTTAATTGATTTAGTGGGTTAGATTTTAACTCAAATTCATCATCAGTATAAATGCGTTCCAAGAAACTACTTTCAAGATCATTTATAACCAAAACCTTAATTTTAGAACGGTCATTGATATTAAAAAATAAGATATTATCAAATTGTAGATTATTATCCTCGATACTTATTTTTCCATTTATTTTTTGATTATTGGGCACCGTAAATATTGCGTTTAATGGACCATTACCTTCAACAGATGATTTAGCAATAAGATTATCATTATCAAAAAGTGAAACCGATACGGCATTCTCTCGTTTCGTTTGATTTAGATTTACAGTTAATTCAATGTTAGCAGGGTTTACTTTTGAAATATAAATACTATCGACGCTAGAATTGAATTCGCTACTTGGTCTAGACTGCACGAGGCTAGTAGTTATAGTACTATCAATTTCAATTTGTAAAGGATTTGCTTTAAGTTGAAAATCTGAGATTAAAATTAAATTTTTAATGGAAGTTTCATTCGCAGAAAATTCTTGTTTCCCTTTTAAAATCAAAGCACTATAATCTAACTGATTAGCACTATAGTCCAATTGAAGTAAATCATTTTTAATAGCTTTAAGCGTTGTTTTTTTATAGATTTTATCATTGGTAAAAAGGGTTAAAACCTCGTTTTCGTCAATAGTCTCAAGAAGGTCTTGAACTCCACGTTTCATTAACTCACCTTTTTCACCTTTAGCCTGCATACTAAATGAATTGTCCAAGTAGATGACGTTTTCTGTAGTTTGATTAAGACTGTTTGTTTTGCTAAAAAAAGGTTGTGCGAACGCCAAAATAATGGCAGCAAAAAGTAATAATCTTGTAATTAATGTTAGCCATTTCTTTAGTTGTGAGCTTTTACGTGTTTGTATGGTTACGCTTTTTAAAAACTCAACATTTGTAAACGCTACTTTTTCAAATTTTCGCAGTTGAAAAAGGTGAACAATTATAGGAATGAGTAGTAGGAGTAAAGCGTAAAGAAGTTCTGGGTGTTTAAACTGCATCCTTATAATGATTTATCAAATATAGAAATTGTAAATAGATTTCCTAAGTTACATTTTGAGAATTTTAACAAAAGAAGAAATAATCCTTCATTGGTTTTAGCTGCCATGATTTTAAATGAGCAATAATTTCTTTTTGAGCAAGTTTATTTGCTACAGTTATTATGCTTTGAGGGCTATTAACTTGTTTCAAATATTCAAAAGGGTAGAGCTCTTTATCGTATATATGCTTTCCAATTTTTTTTGGATTATCGCAAATCCAGTCAAAAGCTATGTTTTTTTCTATCAAAGTTTTCGCAATACGCTTTCCTTTATGTCCCGCGCCCCAAAGGATTAAAGTTTTTGATGTGTTAAGCTCTATTTCCAGAAAATAGTGGACTTTAATATCAAGTAAAGCGTCATGTGAATATTTAGAGTCTGTTCTTGAGGTCCTCGTTCCGTAATCTCTCCAATAGTGTAACAAGTCATTGCTAGGAATGCATTTTAGGCCACTTTTATAAAATCGAAAAGCCAAATCATAATCTTCAGGATAAAGTGATGAATTAAATCCATTTGAAACTTCAAAATCAGTCCTAGATACCATCCAGCATGGTGATGGGATTGTACATTCTTTATATATTTCTGTAAAATTTGAACCCGTTAATGTGAGTGAATTTAACCATTGTTCATATTGAAAATAACCGGAGTTAATACCCGATTTTGAAAAGTACTTTACCAAGCCAGTGGCCAAATATCCATCGCCATACTTTAGTAATTCAGATTTCATAATTTTAAACTTTTCCACTGACATAATATCATCGCTATCCATTCTTGTGATCAAGCCACCAGAAGATTTTGCATAGGCAAATTGTAAGGCATGAATAAGACCTTGTTTCGGGTTTTTAAAAACACTAATTCTTTTGTCAGTTTTAGCAAATTGCTCCACAATTTGAAAGCTATCGTCAGTAGAACCATCATCAACAGCAATAAGTTCCCACACTGTTTCAGTTTGATCAATCACTGATTGTATGCATTCTGATACATATAATTCTGTATTTTTAAAGGGGATAAGGACGCTAATAAGCTGGTTTTGCATAGGTATAAATATAGCTTTCTTTTAACAAAAAATTTAGCTCAAATTCCAGTAAGAAATTTTAATTTTGCGCGTTATTAAAAATTAACCTAGAAAGATGAAAAAAATATTAGCCGTTATTCTACTTGGTGGTGTGTTAGCCTCTTGTGGATCTGGTAAAATTCAAAATGATTTAGCCGAATCTACGCCAATTTACTCTCAAATTGATTTAACAAAAGTAGATAATGATCGAGTGCCAGTTATTATTAATCCTGGCCGTTTCTCCCAAGATACAGTTACTTATAGATTACCAAAAGTGGTACAAGGCACATATAGTGTAAGTGATTTTGGAAAATATATTGATGATTTAAAAGCAATTGATTATGATGGTAAAGATATGACCATCGAAAAGCAGGACACCAATACTTGGATGATTGTAGGCGCTACAAAACTAGATAAAATTACCTATTTAGTAAATGACACGTTTGATCAAGAAGCTATAGGTGGAATAGGAGGCGAAGTGCCATTTTCGCCATCAGGAACTAATATTGAGGAAGATAATTATGTTTTAAACCTGCATGGGTTTATAGGGTATTTTGATAGTTTAAAAAATAGCCAATACACACTAGATGTTAATGCTCCAGTTCATTTTGAAAGAACTTCGGCACTTCAGGTGGTGGACACGAAGATTAGTGAAGATGGAAAAACTATGATTTCTAGTTATTTTGCACCACGTTATTTTGACATTACAGACAATCCAATGATGTACGGTAATTTAGATGTAGAATCCTTTAATGTAGGTGACATTAAAATCGTATTAAGTGTATACTCTCCAAATAAAGTACATTCAGCAGCGAGCATTAAATCTACAGTTTACAAAATGATGGAAGCGCAAAAGGGGTATTTGGGGGATATTAATAGCACGCCACGCTATGATATTTACTTATATCTTTCTGATGGATCAGAAGGCATGCCTAAAGGTTTTGGTGCTTTAGAGCATCATACGTCAACGGTAGTTGTTTTAAGAGAAAAGAGTTCAGAAGAGGAGCTGGCAGCAAGTATGATTGATGTTGTTGCTCATGAATTTTTTCATATCGTAACACCATTGAGTGTACATTCTGAAGATATACATTACTTTGATTATAATAAGCCTACTTTTTCAAAACATTTATGGATGTATGAGGGTGTTACCGAGTATTTCGCGCAGCATTTTCAAGTTTATGAAGGTATGATTGATGCCACTGAATTCTATAATAATGTGATGGGAAAAATTAGTATTTCACTGCAATTAGATGATAGGATGAGTTTTACTAAAATGAGTGAAAATATTTTAGAAGAACCTTATGCGAGCAACTACTATAATGTATACCAAAAAGGCGCTCTTATTGGAATGTGTATTGATATTTTGATGCGAGAAGAAAGTAATGGACAAAGAAGTATGCTTTCTTTAATGAAAGAATTGTCGTTGAAATATGGTAAAAATAAACCTTTTGTGGATGATGATATTATTGCAGAAATCACTGCTATGACTTATCCATCTATTGGGGAGTTTTTGACAATGCATGTACAAGGTACAACACCAATTGACTACAATGTATTTTTTGCTAAGGCAGGATTGATTTTAGCTGAAGATCGTGTTGAAACCAACTATTTACAAAATGCGGGAAGTTTAATTATTAGTGGAAGTCAAGCAACAGGTACCTTATTCTTCTCGGATGCTGTTAAAAAGAATAGCTTTTGGAACGATCAAGGTGTACTGCCTAATGACATAATAAAAGTAATTGAAGGTGAAGCGGTGACATTAGAAAACGCGAATGAAGTTTTAGGAAAAGTATTTGCGTGGAAACCAGGAAAAGAAGTAGAAGTGAAGCTTGAGAGAGATGGCGTGGACGTTATTATTAAAACAACCTTAACACAATCCTATACAACTGGAAAGGTACTTAAATCTGATGATAATGCTTCAAAAGAGCAACTTGAATTGAGAGCAGCTTGGTTAAATATTAGCAGTCAGTAATTACTCTAATAATTAAGTATTCAATACCATATAGCAAACTTATTTTATAAAAAAAAGGCGCTAATTAGTTTAGCGCCTTTGTATTTAATATCGCGGACTTAATACTGAGTGGTGTACCAACATGTGTCCAAGTAAGGTATATTAAATCATCTTTCAACACCATTCTAGGAAATCCACTAGATCTGCTTTTAGAAGACCCAGACAGTTCATAAGGTTTTGTTATTCTACCATCCTGAAAAATACGCTGTAGTTTAATAACACCTTCGCCAATACTATTTGTATCCATCCAGCTTATAATTGCAGAATTGTCATTAAGCATCTCAACGTCTAACCGTCCCAACGGGTTGGTGTCGTCAATTGTAATACTTTTATCAAATGTATTTCCGTTATCTTTTGAAAAAGCCAATTTCACTTGTGATTTATTGTTGGCCATAGTAAACCAGACGGCAACTACAGCATTATCATGTGTGGCAACTGCCGGTCCATTTACTGGGCAGCCTGCAATGACCCAATTATCATCCGAAATAGCTTTAGGTTGAGACCATTTGCCATTTACATTTTTAAGAAAGTAGGTGTCACGTTCTTCATTTTCAGAACGGTTTCTATAGACAACTATAGGCCCTTCTGCCGTCATTGCAGCATCGGTTTGACAACAATCACATACACGATCATCTAATAAAAACGCTGTGAGTGAATTGCCTTTAGCGTCAAATGTACCTGAACGTAAGGTCATTTGTTTGGCAATGGTAGAATCTAACTCAGCATATGCATTTTGTCTTCCGTCTAACCAAACCGCTAAAAAAGAATCATCCTTTAAAGCTAGCTTGCTCACAAAACCATGTTCTGTATTGGTTCCGTCATGATGCGGTATAAAAGCATCATTCCAGGTATCACCGTTATTATTGCTAGTGATTAACTTTACATCATAGGCATATGTGTCACTGGCACTTTTATCCAAAAAATGTGCCGCTAAATTATCATTACCAAAAGAAGTAATACTAGGGAAATCTGCCCAATTAACAAACCAATCTTTACCCTTTGCTATACTTTTAGCCTCTGACCAATTTCCATTTTCAAGTGTAGAAAATTTTAAGTGGCTTATAGAATCTTTGTCATATTCAATCCAACTTAAATATAAGTCGTCAGATTTGGATTTATGAATATTCGGCTCTGATGCATTCAATTCAAAAGGCACATCTAAATATTGCACGATTTCACTGTTTGCATCAGAACACGAATATAATAAGCCTATTAAGACCAAACTTTTATAAATTGATTTAAGCATTCAATTAGTATTTAGCCGCTTTTCCATTAGCTGATGATTTTTTTAGGAATTCTCTAATGTCTTCATTAGCTTTTATTAAATCTTCATTTCTCAAGTACATCATATGACCACTTCTATAACCCTTAA
>JAGSHF010000022.1 GCA_023954685.1 Flavobacteriaceae bacterium
CGAGCTTAGAATAACCCATAACTATTTTTGTAGTGTTTAAATAGTTATTTGAAATTAGTTTTATAGCTTTCTAAGCTTGTTGAGTTTTTTAATACTATTAAAAATGAATTCAACAGCTACTACAGGCGTAAACCCAAACCAAATTATGCAAGTTGGGATGGGGTTTTGGGCTTCAAAAACTTTACTAACTGCCGTAAACATGTCTTTATTTACAGGGTTAGCCGGAAAAGAATTATCAGCACAGAGCATAAAATCCAATTTAGGTTTGCATCAACGTGGGCTTTATGATTTTCTAGATACCCTTGTGGCCCTAGGATTTCTCAATCGCACTGGCATTAAGGAAAATGCTATGTATGCAAATACAGATGAAACCAATCTGTTTTTAGATAAAAATAAACCTACCTATATTGGTGGAATTCTAGAAATGGCCAATAATCGCCTGTATCCTTTCTGGGGTGATTTAGAGGATTGTCTAAAAACCGGATCTCCTCAAAACGAAGCAAAAACTGGAGAAGCGTCGATGTTTGACGCCGTTTATGCAGATGAAGATCGATTGAAAGAATTTGTACATGCCATGGCTGGTGTACAAATGGGTAACTTCATGGCCTTTGCACAACAATTTGATTTTTCCAATTATACAACCATTTGTGATATTGGCGGTGCCGGTGGCCATTTATGTGCCCAAGTTGCATTGAATAACCCGCATATGACTTGTACCAGTTTTGATTTACCAGCAGTAACACCAGTTGCCCAAGGTATTATTAATGCCATGAATTTAGCAGATAAAGTGCACCCTATTTCAGGTGATTTTTTTACCGATGATTTCCCTGCGGCAGATGTGATCACAATGGGTAATATTTTACACGATTGGGGAAAAGAAGACAAACAGATACTCATTAAAAAAGCCTATAATGCCCTACCTATAGGCGGCGCTTTAATTGTTATTGAAAACATTATTGACGACAATAGAGAACAAAACGCCTTTGGCTTAATGATGTCATTAAATATGAATATTGAAACGCTCGAAGGTTATGATTTTTCATTACAGGATTTTAAAGAGCTTACGGCAGATATTACATTTTCTAATATTAGGTTGATGCCATTAACAGGGCCAACAAGCGCCATTATTGCCATAAAATAATTGAATTAATATCAAATAAACACTACAGATGAAAACAATCATGCAAAAACTTTATGATGCCTTCGCTGAAGGCGATGTACCAACTATTCTATCATTATTTCATCCGGATATTACTTGGAATGAAGCAGAAAATTTCCCATATGCAGATCGCAATCCTTATGTTGGTCCAGAGGCCATTTTAAATGGAATCTTTGCGCGAATAGGTGAAGAATGGCATTACTGGAATCTTACTGATATTAGTCTTTATGACATGGAAGGGAATCGCGTTTTGGCCACTGGAAGATATCAAGCGCAGTACAAAAAAAATGATGCTAAAATAAATCTACAAATGGCACATTTATGGCGAATGGAAGATGGAAAAATTATCACTTTTCAACAATTTACTGACACTAAAGGCATTCATAAAGCTATGACAACATAAAAGGTCACATTGTGTTTTTCTTTTTATACTGCTGAACAATTACTATGCTTCCAGAGTTTCTGGAAGCCAAAAGAACCGAATTTCATCTAACTAACAGCAAGTTGTTCAACAACTTACAAGCCATCGGCATAAAAATTAGTTAGTTATTCAATACTTTTCTAACTTTAACAAGTACATTACTTATTAGCTAATCGATGAAATCAAAATCAATTAAAGGCCGCTCAACATCTGAAATCAAAATAGCATTAACTCAAAGTATGCAAGATGGTTTTAAACCAACTTTAGCAATAGTATTTTCATCCATAAGTCAGGATAGAAAAGCCATCTGTCAATTGTTAATTAAGGAAGAAATTTCAATCTATGGTTCTACAACAAATGGGGAATTTATAAATGAAGAAAATGAAAAAGAATCGACAGCTATGTTATTATTAGATATTAAGAATGAATATTTTAATATTTATCTTGAAGAATATCCAAAAAAAAACTATCGTGAAATTGCAAAACAAATTGCTCTAAAAGCAAATAAAGCGTTCAAAAACCCTGCTTTTTTAATTGCTGCAAGTCATTTAGAAACTGATGCCGAACAATTACTTCATGGCTTTGAAGATGTCATTGGAAAAGATGTCAATGTTTTTGGAGGAATGGCTGGTGATGATTACACGTTTTCAGAGCAATTTGTGTTTACTAATGAAAAACAAAGTAATCGAGGAATCGTTGTTCTAGCTTTAGATGAGGAGCACATAAAAATTAAAGGCGTTGCTACTTGTGGATGGAAAGCAGTAGGGACTGAAAAAATAGTGACTAAAAGTGAAGGTAATCATGTATATACCGTCGATGATATTCCTGTATTAGATATTACCGTAAAATATGGAGGTTTAGAAAACGTGACTCCAGAAAACGAAAATTTATTACTTGAAATAGCTGCCAACTTCCCACTGCAACTTCAGAGAGAAAAAGGAGACCCCGTAATGCGTCCTGGATTAGTAGTCGATTGGACCGATCGTTCATATTACTGCAGTGGCACCGTCCCTCAAGGCTCAAAAGTGCGTTTTTCGTTACCTCCAGATTTTGATGTCATGGAAAAAGTAATTAAAGCAGCAGAACTATTAAAAGAAACCGAAATGCCAGAAGCTGATGCCTTAGTTGTGTTTAGTTGTGCAGGACGAATTATGGCACTTGGTCCACTTATGAATATGGAATTAGAAGGTCTTAAAAATGTATGGAATGTTCCTATGGCCGGTATGTTTAGCAACGCCGAAATGGCAAGAGCTACTGGTGGAAATCTTGAAATGCACAACTTAACAACCTGCTGTGTAGCACTTAAAGAAAAATAATTAAACACTTATAAATATGCAAAAATTAACCGTTTTATATGGACATCCAACGGATGCCAAAACATTCGAAAAGTATTACACTGAAAAACATTTACCACTTGCTGCAACTATGGAAGGTGTAGCTAAAATTGAAATAACCAAATTACTAGGAACTCCAGATGGTCAAAAAGCTGACTATTATCGTATGGCAGAATTGTATTTTATTAGCGCAGAACAAATGCAAGAAACCATGAGTTCTTCGGAAGGACAAGCAACTGTTGCCGATTTATCCAATTTCGCCACAGGTGGTGTAAATGTTATGGTTGGAATTACTGAAAATGATTAATAAAGCATTCTAATAAATGATTTCGAAAACAATTAAAGGAGATTCAACTAAAGCCATAATCAAAGAAATTGACAAGTCAACTTCTAACGGTTTCAAGCCAACTTTAGCAATTGTTTTTTCTTCAATAAAGCAAGATTGGGAAACAATTGGTGACGCTTTAAACAAAAAAGAAATTGTCATTTTTGGAGCAACAACTGCAGGCGAGTTTATTGATGGAGAAATTGAACAAGGCAGTCTTGTCATTATGTTGCTAGATATGAATCCAGCTTATTTTAAATTAAAATTTTATGAAACATGCTTAGAAACCACATTAGAAACAGCAAAAAAACTAGGTGTTGCTGGAAAAGAATCCTTCACTAATCCTGCATTTATCATAGCAACAGGTGGAATTTTCTTAGATGGCGAACAAATTATGAACGGCATCTTGCAAGGTTTTGGAGAGGAAGCTACCATTTTTGGAGGTATGGCAGGAGATGATTTTTTGGGTGAAAAACCACTTGTTTTCACCAATGGAAAAAATAACGACAATGCATTAATAGCACTCATTATTGATGAAGACAAAATAGATGTTAGAGGTATCGCTAGTTGTGGTTGGGAAGCTATTGGAACAACAAAAACAGTCACTAAAAGCGAAGGTAATATTGTTTACACCATAGACAATAAGCCAGCATTAGATATGTTTATGAAATACCTTGGAGTCGAAGCGAAATTTGATAGCAATAAGGACATTGTGGTATTTCAAAACTCCTGGTATTATCCATTACAATTAGAAAGAGATAACGGAGATACTGTGATACGTACTACCAGGTTTGCCAATCAAAAAGACCGTTCACTTATTTGTACAGGAAGTGTTTCTCAAGGTTCAAAAATCAAGTTTTCACTGCCACCAGATTTTGATGCAATGGAAACAGTGGTTTCAGAATGTAAAAGTATAAAGGGAAGCAGTCAGCAACAAGCCGACGCTTTAATTATGTTTTCGTGTGTAAGTAGGCATATATCGTTTGGAGATTTAATATCTGAAGAAATCGAACAAGTACAAAAGGTCTGGGGTGCACCTATGGCTGGATTTTTTACTTATGGTGAATACGGAAAATCAAAAATCGGTAAGAATGAATTTCATAACAATGCCTGCTGTGTGGTAGCATTAAAGGAAAAATAATGAATCAAAATCTGCAGCACATATTAAATCTTGTAAATGAGTCTACACATTTAAAGGAAGAAGACAAAACAACTATGATTTCTGCCTTAAAAAAAGCCGATAAAGATTTACTTATTTCAGAATTCAAATTAGAACGTACCGAAAAAGTAAAACGTACCACAGCTATCTTATTGGAAGAAACCATTGAAGAACTAGAGCAAAAACGAAAAGCCATTGAAGACTCCAACGAAGTTCTTCAACAAACACTCAGCAATTTAAAAGCTGCACAATCACAATTAATTCAATCAGAAAAAATGGCAAGCTTAGGTGAACTCACCGCAGGAATAGCGCATGAAATTCAAAACCCTTTAAACTTCGTCAATAATTTTTCTGAAGTCAGTAAAGAATTGCTGGACGAAATGTTAGAAGAAATTCAAAATGGCGATATGGAAGAAGTAAATGCAATTGCTCAAGATGTTATTCAAAATCTCGAAAAAATAAACCATCATGGCAAACGTGCCGATGGCATTGTAAAAGGCATGTTACAACATAGTAGAACAAGTTCTGGTGAAAAAGAAGCAACTGACATTAACGTTTTGGTCGATGAATATTTACGACTCGCTTATCATGGTTTACGTGCCAAAGACAAATCATTCAACGCAGCATTGGAGACACAATTTGATGATAGTATTAAACAAATAAGCATAGCTCCTCAAGATATTGGTCGCGTGGTATTAAATTTAATAACTAATGCATTTTATGCTGTTAATGAAAAGAAAAATTCACAAATAGAAGGCTATGAACCTAAAGTTACTGCAGAAACCATAAAAATTAAAGATAATATTCAAATTCAAGTATCTGATAACGGAAACGGTATTCCAAAAAAAATATTAGAAAAGGTCTTCCAACCATTTTTCACCACTAAACCTACAGGACAAGGTACAGGTTTAGGGTTGTCCTTAAGTTATGATATTATTAAAGCACATGGTGGCGATATTAAAGTTAATACCAAAGTAAACGATGGCACCACTTTCATTATAACATTACCAATCAGCTAATACATGAAACTGACCAAAAAAATAGAAAAGGAAATTATAAATCTGATGGAGGATTACTGGAACCAGTATCTAACAGGTGAAATTGAGCCTTGGAGCAAGTATTTGGTGGATAACTACCGTAATATTGGTGGTACAGAGGAAGAAATATGGAACAGTAAAAAAGAGATACTTGATTATACTTATGGCGTAATTGATCAGATGAAAGACAAGGTGCAATTACGAAATAAAACGATTCAAATCATTCCTTACGCACCCTATTTCATGGTACATGAGCTTTTAGATATGTATGTTATAATAGATGGCGATTGGTCTTTTTACGGTAAATTCAGACTATCCTCTTTAATACAGAAATTCGGAATAGATTGGAAAGTTTTGCACCAACATGGCTCATTTCCAGATTCAAAAACTCAAAAAGGCGAAGCCTTTGCTGTTGATGCCCTGAAAGCTGAGAACTTAAAACTTCAAAAAGCTGTACAAAAACGGACAATAGAATTAGAACAGAGAAACCGTGAGCTCGAAGTAGAAACAGCTTTAGAACGTATTCGTGCACAAGCAGTCGCAATGAAAGAAACTTCAGATTTGCTGGATATTGTAGTCACCATGCGTAAAGAGTTTATCAAATTAGGCCATGAAGCACATTATTTTTGGCACATGATGTGGCTTCCAGAAATTTACGAAAAAGCTATGACATCAGGTGATGGTAGTAAAATTGGTTTTGTTATGAAATTGCCAAGACATATCCATGGCGATATTCCACTTTTGGCAAAATGGGAGAAAAGCAAGAAGAAAACCGTTGTTTACACCATGAATGTAGACGAAACTATTGACTACGTAGATAAAATGGTTGAGCTTGGTGATTTTCAAAATATAGATCCACAAGCTCCTACCCATGATGATATTAGGCATATTGGTGGACTTACTTTTATCAGCGCAAGAACCTCACATGGAGAAATTGGCTATAGCTTACCTGGAATTGTAAAAAACCCTCCTGCTGAAGATTTAGATATTTTAGTAAAATTTGCAAGCGCATTCGACTTAGCACATCAACGTTTCCTCGACCTTCAAAAAGCAGAAAAACAAGCAAGAGAAACTCAAATTGAGTTGGCCCTCGAAAAAGTGAGAAGCCAAAGTATGGTAATGCAAAAGAGTGAAGAACTAGGATCTGTGGTAGATACACTTTTCGAACAGTTCAAAATACTTGACTTGAACTTTATGACTTGCTGGATCTCCCTTATGGATGAAGGGCAGAACACCTTAGAATATTGGGTGAAACATGAGGGCGACGAAATCAGTCCTGTCAAAGTTCATGCTTCAGATCATGATAATTTTAATAAAGAAATAGAAGCCTGGAAGAATAATGTTGAGTTTATAAATATTCCAATACCTTATAAGAACGCAATAACTGCGCTCAAAGAAATTTTTAACATAGAATTAAAAAACAAGGCTGGTAATTTTACTTTTAATCTTCTAAATATCAGATATCTACAAGGATATCTCGGCATTGGATCATTGCAAAAAGCAAATACAGAAACATTAGACATTTTAAAGCGTTTCGTAATCGTTTTTGAACAAGCCTACACACGTTTCCTTGACCTTCAAAAAGCTGAAGCACAAGCCAGAGAAGCTCAAATAGAAGCAGCTTTAGAAAAAGTAAGATCTCGCTCCTTAGCCATGCATAAAAGTGATGAACTACGGGAGGTAGTTTTAGAAGTTCATCAAAAGTTTCAGGAACTTGATATCTCAATGGAATCTAGAGTTGCTGTAATAGTAGTTTTTGATAGAGATTCAAAAAACTATAATCAATGGATAGCATCTGACGATTTTTCAAATATGTATATTTCAACACCTTATTTTAAACACAAGGTATTAGATGACTTTTGGAAAGCCAAGCACAAGGGAGTGGATTTCTATTCTGAAAATTATTCCGAAGATAAAAAAAACAGTTATTTCAAAACCTTCTTTGAAAGATCAAAATACACCAGAACACCAGAAATAGAAGCACAGTCACAATGGGTTTTTGATCAGAAATTCTACGCATACTCTCCGGCGTTTCAAAAACACTCAAGTGTGGGCATAGCTGACTTTTCAGGCATTCCTTTAACCAAAGGTGAAATAGAAATCATTAAACGTTTTTCAAAAGTGTTCGAACAAGCTTACATACGTTTTATGGATTTGCAAAAAGCAGAAGCGCAAGCCAGAGAAGCGCAAATTGAAGCAGCTTTAGAAAGAGTACGAGCTCAAAGTAATGCCATGCACAAAAGCGAAGATTTAGCCAATGTAGTGACTACCGTTTATCAAGAATTAAGACTTTTAAATTCAAAAATATTACGATGTGGAATTGGCATTATAAATGAAAAATTAAAAAATGTAAATACATGGATTACAAGTGATATATCAAGCGGAACGTCTATTGAGCTATCTGGTAATGAACCTTTATCAGGTCATCCACTATTAGATTTGATTTTTGATTATTGGATGAAGCAAAAGAATTTGTCATACCTACTCGAGGGCAAAGATTTAATTGAATATTACAAAACCGTAATAAAAACAGATTTTCAAAAACATTTTGCAAAAGAGGGGTTAGATAATGCCAATGTTAAACAATATTATCATTGTACTATGTTTGCTGCAGGAGGATTATTTGTTTTTGAGTCATCTCCCATTTCAAAAGAGCAAATTAATGTGCTTCAAAGATTTACAGACGCTTTTAACAGAGCTTACACAAGACATCAAGACCTTCAAAAAGCTGAAGCGCAAGCTAAAGAAGCACAAATTGAAACGGCCTTAGAAAGGGTTCGTTCACGAAGCATGGCCATGCATAAGAGTGACGAACTTAAAGACGTTATTCAAGTATTATATGACCAATTTATACATTTAGGTATTAATATTGAACATGCTGGTTTTATTATAGATTATAAGAAAAATGATGATATGCATATTTGGCTAGCAGACAAAAATGCTGTATTTCCAAAAATTGTGCTTCCATATTTTGATTCCGCCCATTGGAACAGTTTTAAAGATGCCAAGAAAAAGGGACAAAACTTCTTCACGAACCAACTAGGTTTTGAAGAAAAAAACAAATTTTACAAAGATCTTTTTGAGTTTATACCAGATTTGCCAATAGAAACGAAAACAGCCTATTTTAATTTTGATGCCCTTGCTATCTCTACTGTATTGTTAGATAACGTTGGCTTATATATTGAGAATTATGCAGGAATTCCTTTTTCGGAGGAAGAGAATAAAATTTTAATGCGCTTCGGAAAAGTATTTCAGCAAACCTATACACGTTTTCTTGACCTTCAAAAAGCTGAAGCACAAGCTAGAGAATCTCAAATAGAAATGGCCTTAGAAAAAGTGCGTTCTCGTACTATGGCCATGCAAAATAGTAGCGAATTACCTGAAGCTGCCAATAACTTGTTTCTTCAAGTACAAAACTTAGGTATTCCAGCTTGGAGTGCTGGATATTGTATTTGGGAAGATGAAGATAAAAAAAGTGCATCGTGTAACATGAGTAGTGAAGGCGAAATTCAAAAAGGATTCTCTTTACCCACTATTGGAGAAGGTTATAATTTTTATAAGCCATATAAAAATGGAGAACCCTTTCATGTTGCAGAATTAGGTGGTAAGAAATTGGTGAAGCATTATGAGTTTATGACAACACTACCCGTTGTTGGAGAAATATTTGAGGAATTTGATAAAAAAGGTATTTCATTACCAACCTTTCAAATTTTCCATATCGTTTATTTCACACATGGGTATCTCATGTTTATAACCTATGAAGCTGTGCCAAATAATTGGGACATTTTTAAACGGTTTGGAAAAGTATTCGAACAAACCTATACACGATTCCTGGACCTTCAAAAAGCAGAAGCGCAAACGAGGGAAGCACAAATAGAGACGGCTTTAGAAAAAGTAAGAAGCCGAACCATGGCCATGCAAAAAGGTGAAGAAGTTAAAGATGTTGTGGTTCTATTATATAAAGAGCTTATAGCACTTGGTGTTACTAACTTTGCTACATGTGGTTATGTAGAAATTAATGAAGAAACCAAGAGACAAGAGACTTGGGTGACGAGTCCAGGTGGAGACTCTTTGGGTTTGTTTTATTTGCCTTTAACTGGAGATGTACATTTTGACGCACGTTACAAGGCCTGGAAAAACAAACAAACTGTATTCCACCAAACCGTTGCTGGCAAGGAGCGAAGAAAACACCTTGAATATGCCATTACCACATTCAATTCCAAAGAGGCTGAAGAGATGGTACTTACGCAGTTTCCTGATCCAACCGTATTTTATTGCTTTAATTTCTCACATGGATACCTCCACTTAGTTGCAGGTTCCCTGCTTACTCAAGATGAGGAGATTTTACTTGCTCGATTTACTAGGGTGTTTGAACAAACCTATGCTCGTTTTCAAGACTTAAAAAAGGCAGAAGAACAAACCAGAACAGCACAAATAAATTTAGCAGTAGAGCGCGTAAGAGCGAAAGCCTTAGCGATGCATAAATCTGAAGAGATTATAGAAGTCGTGGCTAAGCTTAAAGATGAAGTGATGGGTTTAGATATTCCAGATGTAGTCGCTGCTACTATTTTTTTAAATGAAGGTAAAGACAAAGTGAGAATGTGGGATCTCTCTTCTCTAGAACATGACGATAATTATTTAGAAGTACCTTTTGACATCACCTTTGAAATTAAAAAAACAGACCCACATCTCTATGTGAAACGTGTTTGGGAAAATCCTGAAAACTTTTTCGTTGAGAAACAAGATGAAAAAGATTTTAAAAGGCTCATGCAATGGCTACGCGAACTGCATAAAAATGAGATTGCAGATGAAGTTGAAGATTTTATTGAAAAAACACAATTAAAACGTCTATACCACTCTGCAATAAAACTGAATAGCGGAAAGTTAGTTATTGACCAACTCACCCACCCTTCAGATGAAATGGAAACTATACTCACCAAAATGGGTGCTGCTTTTGATTTAGCCTATAAACGTTTTGAAGATCTAAAAAATGCTGAAGCACAAACTAGAGAAGCACAAATTGAAGCAGCCATAGAGCGCGTGCGCTCGAAATCTATGGCCATGCACAAGAGTTCTGAATTACGAGATGTTGTAAATACACTTCATATCGAGTTTAGAAGTTTAAACTTGAATTTTCATGTAGCCGCTATACAATTATTGTTGGATGAGACTAAAGATTTAGATCTCTGGATAGCTACAGACGATGGCTTGTATAGTGATATAATACATTGGCCTTATGTTGACTTACGCGTCTTGAATGAAATGAATAAGGCTCGGAAGTCTAAAACAAATATTGAAATTCTTCTTTCCAAATCGGAGACTAAAGAATTTCTTGATGAATACTTCAAGCTAGACGGTACGCCTCAAGAAAGAAAAGCGGCACTATCCTCTGTTGAATTAGTTGATATTATTGCATTTTATCAAGCCAATACTGGAATTTTTATAATACGTTATTCTGAAGGTACTTATACAGAGGAGGAAAAGAATATTACTCAGCGATTTTCGAAAGTTTTTGAACAGTCTTACACACGTTTTCTTGACCTTCAAAAAGCTGAAGAACAAGCCAGAGAAGCGCAGATTGAAACTTCTTTAGAGCGGGTTAGAAGTAGAACGCTTGCTATGCAAACTTCAGAAGAATTAGCAGAGACTTCTGTTATTGTTTTTAAACAACTTTTAGAACTCGGTATCGCTCCTAACCGATTATTTATTGGTATTGTTAAAAGCGATAATGATACCATAGAAGCTTGGACAACAAACGAGGATGGCAGCAAGCTTGCTATTCATTTTTCACCACAGGCTTCAAAAAACAAATCGATTAAAAAAATGCTGGATGGCTGGAAACAGCAAAAAAAGTCAATTATCATTGATATGAAGGGAAAAGAATTGGAGTCCTATTTTCGTTACTTAAATGAGGACATGAAAATTCCTTTTATAGATGGTTTAAAGCAAAAAAGAAGAGTTCAAACTATTGCCTATTTTTCAGGGGGTTTAATTGGCATGGCTGCTGCTGAAGAACAACCTAATGATACTATCCATTTACTAGAGCGGTTCGCTGCTGTTTTTAATTTAACATACACACGATTTAAAGATTTAAAAATTGCCGAGGCTAACGCAGAAAAAGCGAAGCAAGATTTAATAAAATTACAAGCTGCTAAAAAGAGCGCTGAAGAAGCCTTAACAGAATTACAACTCACACAAAACCAATTAATTCAATCCGAAAAAATGGCGAGTTTGGGTGAACTCACTGCTGGTATTGCGCATGAAATTCAGAATCCATTAAACTTTGTGAATAATTTTTCTGAGGTGAGTAAAGAGCTTTTAGATGAAATGATTGAAGAACTGGAAAATGGTGATATAGAAGAAGTAAAAGCCATTACAGATGACGTGATTCAAAATTTAGAAAAAATAAATCATCACGGTAAACGTGCCGATGGCATTGTAAAAGGGATGCTCCAACACAGTCGTGCCAGTGGTGATAAAAAAGAAGCCACAAACATTAATGCCTTAGCAGATGAATATTTAAGATTAGCCTATCATGGCTTACGTGCCAAGGATAAAAGTTTTAATGCCCAGCTCGTTACAGATTTTGATAAGAGTATTACAACCGTAGATGTTATTCCTCAAGATTTAGGTCGTGTTGTTCTTAATTTATTAACAAACGCCTTCTATGCGGTTAATGAAAAGAAAAGATCAGGACTAGAAAATTATGAACCAACAGTATCTATTAGCACCAAAAAGGTAAAAAATAACATCGTAATAAAAGTGAAAGATAACGGCAATGGCATTCCTAAAAAAGTACTGGATAAAATTTTTCAGCCTTTTTTCACCACCAAACCCACAGGTCAAGGTACAGGATTAGGACTTAGTATGAGTTATGATATTGTGACCAAAGGCCATAGAGGTCAATTAAAAGTGAACACGGCATTAAATAAAGGCACAGAGTTTATAATTGAATTACCAATCACTAATTAAAAATGAAAACTAATTTTATAATGAAACATCATATACTTCTCACAGGTTTTTTATGCAGTCTATTTTTAGTGTCCTGTCACACCACAAGCAAATCTGAAATAGAAACTACAGTTGGCAATTATAAAGCTCCAGAAACCATACCATTACAATTTACAGTGCCAGAATCATTTGAATGGAAAACTATAACTAATGACACGTTAACAACTCCAGTATCTTATGAATTAAATGTTGACGAATTACCGACTAGACCATTTGAATTAAATACTTTCAAACCATTGGAAAGCCCAATGAAAGAATTTGATTTGGATTGGGATACTATGCCTTCTGAAAAATTAGAATTTGACTCCATTCCTTTTACAGTAAAAACATCTACTATAAAAAAACCAACCGTTACCAAAATGAAGTCTCCTGCAAATTTGGAAGGTACTAATGCCAACCTTTTACAACTCTCAGTTACTGAAGGCTTACCTGTTAATGAGATATCTGATATGGTAGAAACTGAAGATGGTTCCATCTGGATAGCCTCATCGTCTGGAACAGGATCACTAATACGTTACGATGGCGAAAATGCATTTATCTACGATTATACCAACATTTATGGAATGACTTTAGATAGACAAGGAAGATTATGGTTGGTTACAACTACAAACGGTATTCATGTTTTAGATTTTAATAATAATGTTGAAAATGTTATTACGCTTTCCACATCTCAATTCTTAGGCTTAGAGATTATTTGTGACCATACTGGTGCTATTTATTTTTCTGCTTGGAATGATGGTATTTACAGAATGGATGCTGATATAAAAAATTTAAAAAAATTAAAGAATACCAGTGCGCAAGTATTTAGTCTTTATGAGGATAGTCAAAATGATTTATGGATTGGAGGTGGTAATGGCTTGGCTTTGCTGAATGCTGAAAGGACAAGTTTTAAAAAAATAATAGGTAATGACAATTATAATTTAAATGGCTTTGTTAGCAATATTAAAGAGGACAAAAATGGAAATATCTGGATAAATCAAGCAGTACCTAACACTGCAACAATACATTTACTACAAATATCACTAAAAAACAAAAAAATTGCGATGCTATCTTCTGAAAATGGTCTTAATATTCGTGGTCAACAGGTACAAGAAGATAACCTTGGCAATATGTGGATAGCAGGAGCAAACGAATTATTTATTTTAAGTAACGATAAAAAAAGCTCCAAAACTATTGGCATAAACAGTGCTACGCAAGGAAACCTCAAAAGGACGCGCTCCTTAAAGAGAAAAGATGGCACACTTTGGTTTGGCACTGTTGATAATGGCGTTGTTATCGTTAATGACTTTACCTTAAATACAGAATATTTTGATGCGTCCAGAGGCTTAATAGATGAACAGATATGGGATATTGAAGAAGATACCAGAGGAGAACTATGGCTAGGTACGAATGCAGGTATTAATATTGTTGATCTTCAAAAAAATACTATAAAATCTTTAAGTCATCAAGAACTACATAGAACAAATACGACCACGCTGTTATATGTAAAAGAGGTTTCAAAAGACATGTATTTTATTGATTCGGGATTAGGCTTTTCAATTTATGATAGAAAACAAAATGTAATAACCCAATACGCTAGTAATACTGACTTGGGTTTTGATCCAGCCGGCTTTGCAAAATTAGATGATCATTCTTTTTTGTTATATACTCCGGAAGGGCTATTATTGTATGATATCGAAAACAATAGTTTAAAAAAATTAATATCAAAGTCTGATCCCGATATCTTAAAAGCGATTAACCAGTCAGGAATTATTTATAATGCCAATGATATACTTTGGATCCCTACAAAAACTAAAGGTTTAGCAAAAGTAGATTTCAAGAATAATAATGTTAGTTATTTAAGGGAAAAAGAAGGTTTTGTTAATAATGAAGGTACTGTAGCTTGCATAACAAAAGAAGGTGAAGTATGGGCAGCATCCCTTAACGGCATCTCAATTCTTAATTTTGAAGACAATACACTTACTAATTTAAAAGAAGAAAATGGTCTTATCCCTGCAGAAACTTACGATTTGATTGAAAGAAATGACATCATTTATGCAGCAACGGTAAATGGTCTTGTACCCATTAAAAAAGCATCAGCAAAAACAACAAACAAAGGTTTTTATAATTTTAATGGCGGTTTTGGTTTTAAAGCAAATGATTATTTAGAGGGTTCTGCCAAATTTCTTAAAAATGGACAATTTTGGTCCGGTGTTGCTAACCCAGCAAGTCAGTTTAAACTTCTAATTATGGACAGTGCTCCAAAACCTGATACTACTTTAAGTTCGGTGTACATTACAAAAATGTATATTAGAGATGAAGACCCAGGCTTTAGTCCTAAAAGCAGTATCGACACACTAAATACGCGTACTATTTCGTATGCCAAAGAAAACAAAATGATATGGGATTCAATAAAAAAACCCTATAATATTCCAAATGGCTTGGTGTTACCTTTTGATCAAAACAGTTTAAGTTTTAGTTATGCTAGCGGTGATTTGTTTAATAGAGATCAACTAAATTATCGTTTTATTCTTGACGGAGAAGACAAGGATTGGACTGATGCCAACACTCAAACTAAAACTAAAAACTACTATAATTTAAAACCTGGCGAATATACTTTTAAAGTAGCAGCAAGAAGTTTTAATAATGAATGGTCAACACCAGATGAATTAAAATTCAGTATTAGTCCACCTTGGTGGCAAACATGGTGGGCATATTTACTTTATACGATTATAGCGGCAAGCATTTTAAGGCTCTATATTGTTTTTAGAGCACGAAAATTAACCCAAGAAAATAAATATCTAGAAGAAAAAGTCAAAGAAAGAACCAATGAACTCACGGCGTCTATAGAAGATTTAAAAATCACACAAGAACAATTAATACAATCCGAAAAAATGGCGTCTCTGGGTGAGCTAACAGCAGGCATTGCACATGAAATTCAAAACCCTCTAAACTTTGTTAATAATTTTGCCGAAGTCAATACTGAGCTCATTGAAGAAATGAAAGAAGAACTAGACAAAGGCAATATAAAAGACATTCGAGACCTAGCAGACGATATCAATGCCAATGAGAAAAAAATTATGTTTCATGGCCAACGTGCAGATTCTATTGTAAAGGGCATGCTAAAACACAGTAGAAGTCATAAAGGTAAAAAGGAACCTACCAATATTAATGCCTTAGTAGATGAGTATTTACGTTTGGCCTATCATGGGTTGCGCGCTAAAGATAAATCCTTTAATGCGAGCATGCATACCGATTTTGATGATACCATAGGTGCTATTAATATCATAGGGCAAGACATAAGCAGAGTCATTCTCAATTTAATTACGAATGCGTTTTATGTAGTCGATGAGAAAAAGAAAACAGGTATAAAAGATTACGACCCAACCGTATCTGTAAGCACGAAAAAAATAGTTAAAGCTACTGAAATACGAATTACAGATAACGGGAATGGCATTCCAAAAAATATTTTAAGCAAAATTTTTGAGCCCTTTTTCACGACCAAACCTACAGGTGAAGGCACTGGATTAGGCTTAAGCATGAGTTATGAAATCATCACGCAAGGCCATGGCGGTGAACTGAAAGTAGACACCAAAATAGGTGAAGGCACTACTTTTATTATTAAATTACCAACGCCTTAATTTTTGTCATAATTTACTCGGATGGTATAATGTTCAACAAAGGAAATATATTCTGTTTTAAAGAATTAAATTTAATTGGCGATATTTAGTCAATATTTTAAATAGTTATGATTTTAGAACCTTTAATATTAATGTTTATAGTTTGGCAAATTCGTAAAAACTTACGTTTACTTTTGCCTGATACCCATTGGAATAAAAACCTCAAATGGGCCATGATTGGCATTGCAATTCTTTTTATATTAGAAAGAATACTTCCCATAACGGTTGTTACAAATTGGATATGGCGCTTATTGATACTGGGTATTGGATATCAAGTTTTTAAGCTTCCGCTACTTGAAAAAATGCGCACCATAATAATTGCATTTCTTCCCTTAATAATCATTAATGCTATAAAAGATCTGCTTGAAATTATTTATTTACCACTTTATGAAAAAATAGAAGATTACCTTGGTTTAGCCGTTGGATGTTCCCTGGCATGGATGATTGCCATGCTGATAAGATCAAACAAACAGAATAAAGCCCTTAAAAAAGAAAGAGATAAAACACTAGCAGAAGAAGAACGAAACAAATTCATATCGGCACAAAAAGAAAAACTTGAATTGATTGTAGAGGAAAGAACAGCAGAAATAACAAAACAAAAAGATGAATTAATGCATGCTTTCACTGAGTTAAAAAACACCCAATCACAACTTATTCATTCTGAGAAAATGGCGTCCCTTGGAGAATTAACGGCAGGTATCGCTCATGAAATTCAGAACCCCCTTAATTTTGTTAATAATTTCTCTGAAGTGAGTAATGAACTCATTGATGAAATGAACGAAGAGCTTGATAAAGGAGATATTGAAGAAGCAAAAGCAATCGCAGCAGATATTAAACAAAATTTAGAAAAAATTGCACACCATGGTCAACGTGCGGATGGGATTGTAAAAGGGATGCTGCAACACAGTAGAAGTGGTAATGGTAAAAAGGAAGCTACAGATATTAATAAATTAACAGACGAATATTTTAGATTGGCTTATCATGGACTGCGCGCTAAAAACAAAAGCTTTAATGCCGCGCTTGAAACAAGTTATGATGAAACCCTTGGGGAAATTGATATTATTCCGCAGGATATTGGGCGTGTCATTCTTAACTTGTTTACCAATGCTTTTTACGCTGTTGGTGAAAAGACCTCTAAGTCGGCATCAGAAGATTATAAACCAACCGTTTCCGTCACTACAAAGAAAACTAAAGATAAGGTTATTATTACAGTAAGGGATAATGGTAACGGCATCCCTAAAAAAGTATTAGATAAAATATTCCAACCCTTTTTTACTACAAAACCTACTGGTGAAGGCACAGGCCTAGGGTTGTCGATGAGTTATGATATAATTACGGCTCATAAGGGCGAATTAAACGTAGACACTGAAAAAGGTAAGTTTACCGAATTTAAAATTAGTATACCAATTAAAAACAACCGCGCAACATGAAAATATTAGTAGTAGATGATGAAAAAGATGTCCAAATACTTTTTCTACAACGTTTTAGAAAAGAAATCAAAAAAGGAGAATTGGATTTTGTATTTGCCTTTTCAGGCGAAGAAGCCTTAGGGACTTTAAGGTCTATGAAGCAAGAGGCTGTCCTAATTTTATCTGATATAAATATGCCAGGCATGAGCGGTTTACAGCTTTTAGAAATTATAAAAAAAGATTTTGTTGCACCACCTCCAATAGTTATGATGGTTACTGCTTATGGGGATGAAGAAAATTTCAATACAGCAAAAGCATTGGGTGCAGATGATTTTTTAACTAAACCGGTGGACTTTAAATTATTAAAGGAAAAATTAATCCAGCAAACATAATGGCAAAGATACTAGTCGTCGATGACGAAACGGATTTAGAAGTATTAATCAAACAGAAATTCCGCAAAAAAATAAGGGAAAAAGAATACGAATTTCTTTTTGCAATCAATGGTGTTGATGCCTTGGAAAAATTGCTGAACGACCCAGAAGTCGATATTGTGTTAAGCGATATCAACATGCCAGAAATGGACGGTCTTACGTTGTTGAGCAAAATAAGCGAACAAAAACCCTTGCTTAAAGCGGTAATTGTTTCTGCTTATGGCGATATGGAAAACATCCGTACAGCTATGAATCGTGGTGCCTTTGATTTTATTACAAAACCCATCAATTTTGAGGATTTGACCTTGACCATGGAAAAAACCTTAAAACATGTGAAACACATTAAGGACACCTTACAAGCCATAAAAGAAAATAACATTTTAAAAATGTATGTGGATGAAAATGTGCTAAATTTTATGGGAAGTCATGAATACGAATCTACTATAATGGCCAATGAAACTATTGAAGCCACGGTCATGTTTATCGATTTATGTGGTTTTACTAAAATAAGTGAAACTACACCTGCAGATACGGTTGTCTCTATGATCAACACGTATTTTGATGAAATGGTAAAGGAAATCATGGAACAGCAAGGTTTAATAGATAAATTTATTGGAGATGCAATTATGGCAGTTTTCAGAGGGGAATACCACCTAGATCGTGCTATTGATGCGGCTTTAGCAGTAAGAAACAAAATAAACAATCTTCCAGAGACTAAAAACTTGCAAGGTTTTACACCTAAAGTATCGATAGGTATTAACAGCGGTGAAATGATTTCGGGTAACATTGGTTCTGCTAGTTTAAAACGACTGGATTATACCGTTATTGGTGATACGGTAAATACAGCTGCTCGTTTTCAAGATGCCGCAAAAGAAAACCAAATTATCATTTCCGAAGATTGTTATAATGACGTAAAAGAAGCATTTAAATGTAAAAAAATTGGGAACATTGAATTGAAAAATAAAACCGAAGCCATTACAGTTTATGAAGTTATAGAGTAAAATAGCAAATTCCTTTTATCTAAAAACAACCCATATGAAAACACAAAATTTATCAAACCCTGATCATTTAAAAAACAAACATACCGATGATTTAATTGATCATTATTGGGGAAGCATTAATTATGTATCTAGTCTTATTAAAGCTTCTGAAATAAAAGCGGGTCTAATTTTATCGTTTTATGGTATCCTCTTAAATTTTGCCTATAACTATATGGAAACGGTTTTAGCTTATGCACCTAACGCCAAATTTCTTTATGGGCTGTCAGCATTATGGTTTGTAACCACTTTGGTTTCTATTTATTACAGTGTTCTTTGTTTTATGCCTCGGATTGAAGCCAATTATGAAAAAAACATTTTCTTTTTTGGTGATGTCATCTCCAAGTTTGGCAATGTGAAACAGTTTGCTAAAACCTTTCATGAGGTAAGCACCGATGAAGACCAATTGTTTGATCAACTGGGGCAACAAATATTTATTATTTCAAAAATTGCAGCGCTTAAATTCTCAAACGTTAATAAATCGCTACGTTTTCTAGCCATTGGGTTATTCTGTTTACTAACTCTTATTGCAAGTTATTTAGTCGTTAAAGTTTAAGTAAAAACAATCTAGCTCAAAAATCAATAGATCACATGATGTGATTTATAATAACTCATTTTTTCAAGGTGAAAAATGATTATATTTACCAGTAACAAGGGTTAAACTGCTCCTCTTAACTCAATTAATTTCAACCAACCACAAACCAATGAAAGTAATTAAACTCTTAGTGATTGCGCTATTACTATGGCCAATTAGCAGTTATCCCCAAAAACAACAAGACAAAACAACCTCTAAACCAACAACTTTAGATCAAAATTTTAATAGTTTAAAGTGGCGAAACATTGGCCCTTTTCGCGGTGGCCGAAGTGTGACCTCAACAGGGGTTATTGGACAGCCATTTACTTATTATATGGGGGCTACTGGAGGTGGAATTTGGAAAACAACAGACGCAGGGATTACATGGCTCAATGTTTCAGATGGCTTCCTAAAAACAGGTACCGTTGGCGCCATTGCAGTGTCAGAAAGCGATCCTAATGTTGTTATTGCTGGTATGGGAGAACATGCTGCTCGGGGCGTAATGACATCTATGGGAGATGGAGTTTACAAATCTACTGATGCCGGTAAAACATGGACCCATATTGGATTAGATAATTCCAGGCATATCTCTGACGTCATCATACATCCCACAAATCCAGATGTTATTTATGTCACCGCTCAAGGTGCACAATATGGCCCTTCTTCTGAAAGAGGTGTATATAAAACAATAGATGGTGGAAGTAATTGGGAACACATACTTTTTGTTAATGAAAACACCGGAGCATCTTCCTTATCTATGGACATGAATAATCCGCGCATTTTATATGCGGCAATGTGGCAACACAGACGGTACCCATGGGTTATGGAATCTGGAGGAGATGATTCTGGATTATATAAATCTACCGATGGTGGGTCCACTTGGAATCAAATGGAAACTGGCTTACCCGAAGCTTTTGGGAAATCTGGTATATCCGTTTCTCGTGCAAATTCTAACCGGGTATTTGCGGTTATTGAAGCCGAGGGTAAAAAAGCAGGAGTTTACAGGTCCGACGATGCTGGTAAAAAATGGACTCAAGTGAGTTCAGATCGTGTTACAATTACACGCTCTTGGTATTATATGGAAATATTTGCCGATCCCCAAAATGAAAATTTAGTATACGTTCTAAACGCTCCAGTTTTAAAGTCTATAGATGGTGGTAAAAGTTTTAAACCTATAAGTGTACCACATGGTGATAACCACCACTTATGGATTAATCCAAGTGACAATACAAACATGATCAACTCTAATGATGGTGGGGCTAATGTTTCATTTAATAGTGGTAAAAGTTGGAGTACACAACAAAATCAGCCAACAGCTCAATTCTATAGAGTCATTACAGATAATCTAGTGCCTTATAATGTCTATGGGGGACAACAAGATAATTCGGCCATTTCGATAAAAAGTAGAACCAACGGAATGGGAATTGACTGGAAAGATTGGCATTCTGTAGCGGGCTGTGAAAGTGCCTTTTTAGCCTTTGATCCTGACAATCCAGAACACGTATATGGTGGCTGTTATCAAGGAATTATTGATAGGTTTGTAACCTCTGCCAGATCCTCCAAACAAATTAAAGAATACCCAGAACTTGGTTTAAGTATTGAACCCAAAGATTCTAAGTACCGATACAATTGGAATGCGCCTATTATTAGCTCGCCTCATAACAGAAGTACAATTTACCATGCTGGTAATGTGGTTTTTAAAACTCAAGATGGAGGAAATAGCTGGGATGTAATAAGTCCCGATTTAACCAAAGACGAAAAAGACAAACATGGACCTGGAGGGAGACCATATACAAATGAAGCTGCTGGTGGGGAAAATTACAATACACTAATGTCTTTGGTAGAGTCTCAGCATGAAGCAGGTGTTTTATATGCTGGAAGTGACGATGGTTTAGTGCATATTACCAAAGATGGCGGTGAAAATTGGTCCAACATCACACCTAAAGGACTTCCTGATGGTATCATAAATAGTATTGAAGTTTCTCCTCACGATCCGGCATCAGCCTATATTGCGGTAATGCGATATAAAAGCATGGATTTAAAGCCATACATTTATAAAACCAGTAATTATGGCCAAACATGGACTAAGATCGTGAATGGTTTTAAAGACCCACATACTTTTGTTCGTGTGGTAAGGGCTGATAAAAAAGTAAAAGGATTGCTTTATGCAGGAACAGAGACCGGTTTGTACATTTCTACGGATGATGGAAAAAACTGGCAAACGTTTCAATTAAATCTTCCAATTGTTCCTTTAAATGATTTATACATTCAGGATAATGATTTAATTGCAGCAACTGCAGGGCGTTCGTTTTGGATATTAGATGACCTAGGCGCAATACAAAATCTTAAAACAGCTAAACAAAACGTTCAGCTTTTTAAACCTAAAGACACATATTTCCTTTTTGGAGGTAGTGTTAGTCAGTTCATTCCAGGTTTAGGACAGAACCCAAAATCAGGTGTTACTTTTGATTATTATTTAGACAAAGATATTGATAGTCTTGAATTACAACTTGAAGTGCTTGACGGTAACAAAATCATAAGAACCATTTCAAGTAAAAAGAGTAAAAGTGCAAAATCTTGGACAGGAGGGCCTCCCCCTCCACAAATACTTCCCGCTAAAAAAGGATACAATCGATTTACGTGGAATTTCCAAAGAGATGCACTTCCAGCTGTGGACAATGTTTTTGTGTTTGGCGACTATTCTGGTTCCCACGTAGCACCAGGAAATTATACGCTTAGACTAAAATTAGATGACGAAGTCACAGAAGTTATAGCTACAATATTACCTAACCCAAATGTAGCATCAACGCCTTCGGATTTTAAAGAACAACAAGACCTGTTTCTTCAAATTGACAACACCATCATTGATATTCATGAATCCGTAAATAAAATGCGTTCTGTAAAAACACAACTTGTGGCGTATAAAAAATTGCTAAAAGATAATGCATCAGCAAAGCCGCTTTTAGAGCAAGGAGCCTCACTTATAAAAAGGATTACAAGCTGGGAAGAGCACTTAATTCAACCAAAACAAAAGACCTTCCAAGATGTTATTAATTTCAATAATAAATTAAACTCACAGCTCATGCACCTAAAAGGATATATGAGTGCTGACGAGCCTAAAGTTACAGAAGGCGCAAAACAACTTTTACAAGATTTAATGAACGATTGGAAGGTGTACCAAGACGAGCGAGATGCTATTATTAATTCTGAAATGCAGAATTACAATGATCAATTTAAAAGCTTAGGACTTCCTGCGCTAATGATTAAAGATTAATTCAAAATTTAACTTTTACATAATGATAACAAAATTTAATATTTCTAATAGCTCATTTACACTTGTTATTATTGCATGTCTTTCATGTTTTAATAGCTATGCGCAAACAAAACTTATGCATGAACCTGCACTAAGTGAAACTCATATCGCTTTTATATATGCCGAAGACCTTTGGATTGCAAATATTGATGGTAGCAACCCTATTCGGTTAACTATTGATGAAGGTATAGAATCATTACCTGTATTTTCACCTGACGGCCAGCATATAGCATTTAATGCCCAATACGATGGTAATACAGATGTATACATAATCCCATCAAAAGGTGGTATACCCAGTCGTTTAACCTATCATCCAAGTGGTGATTATGTCGTTGATTTTACATCTGACGGTAAGCGTGTATTATTTTCTTCAAGTCGGAATTCTTTTACAAACAGGTATGAACAACTCTATACAATTGGAACAGCTGGTGGAAATGTTACACAATTAGACATTCCTAATGCATCTTGGGCTTCTTATTCTGATGACGGCAGCCACATTGCATATACACCATTGTACGAGCCGTATGCGCAATGGAAGCATTATCGTGGCGGTATGGAATCACGCATCTGGATATACAACATAAAAACATATAAAGTAGAAGAAATCCCAAGACCTAATAATGTTGGTAATACCACGAAGCCACAATGCATGGGAAATCATATTTATTATAGAAGCGACGTCAATGGAGAATTTAACTTGTATCAATATGATATCAACACTAAAGCAATAAAACAACTCACCGATTATAAAGATTTTCCAGTATTAGACTTAGCGGCTAACAATGGTCAAGTGATTTTTGAACAAGCTGGAAACTTACATATGTACAATCCTAGCTCTAATGAAATCAAAAAAATAAACATAACTATTTCAACAGACTTGTTAGAGCTTCGGGA